>DCMF01000026.1 GCA_002321305.1 Verrucomicrobia bacterium UBA1629
CCGGAGGCGACCTCCCCGAGGACCAAGAAAGCAGACTGCGTTCGATCCCAGTTAGTCGCACCCATTCAGATAATGCCGTGCCCTATAAAATAAAGGGTGCGGCTCGCTTTTTGGCCGTCCCGACTGTCCTGTGCCGTCCTGCGCTGTCCGCGCCAAAACGAGTGCACAAAGTAGGACACAGGCTGGGCACAGGCCGGGTCTGCGCGACACGGCCGCGTTCAGGAAGACGGCGAAAGACCTCTGCTACGATTTGAAGCCCTGTGGCGGTGTCGCGCAGACGGTTGAATCGAACATGGCGGTTATGGTATACTGCGCGCCGTTTTGCCCCGCGTGGGGCGATGACTGGCATTGACGTTCACCTGGGGTGATAAAGAAAGGAACCCTATGAATAAGTTGATCAAGGTTGTCGCGGCGTCCGTTTGCGCCGTTTCGCTCTCCGCTGTTGCTGCGGAGGTTTCCGAAAACGCTGACAAGGCGGTGGCCGAGGCGGCCGAGGAAGAGTCGCCTTCGCTTTTCGAGGCCGGCTTCGACTTCGATTTCCTGAGCGCCTACGTCTGGCGCAATGCCGTGCAGACCGACGAGCTGGTGATGCAGCCGTGCGTCTGGGCCGACCTCACGTGTTTCGAGCCGTTCGGACTGGGCTTCTCGATCTGGCAGAACTATGGCCTCACCGACCGCCGGCGCGACGTCTACCGTCACGCGCTGGACGAGACGGACTACAACGTGCATCTTGGCGCGACGGCCTGGGCGAGCGCGGACGAGGACTGGTCGCTTGATCTCGAAGTCGGCCACGACTGGTACACGTATCAGGGCGTGCGCGGTGACGAACGCGAGGGGTTCCCGGACACGCGGGAGGTCTACGTGAAGGCGACGCTCGCGAATCCGTTCGTGGACGTCTACGGGCAGGTGAGCTACATGTACGGCGACTTCGGCGACTACCTGAAGGCGATGCACTACGAGATCGGCTTCACGAAGGAGGTCGAACTCGCCGACGCACTGACGCTCGGCGCCGACTGGAACGTCAACTTCGGCGACGGACGCTACCTCTCGTTCCTCTACGGCGACGTCAATCCCGTCTACGATGACGCGGAAGAGGACTGGCTGACGGACGGCCCGAAGGGCGGCTTCGGCGGCACGACGCTGAAGGCCTACCTGACGTATGACGTCACGGAGTGGCTGCAGGTCGGCGCGACGATTGCCTACACGGGCCTCCTCAACGGCGACCTGCGCGATGCCGTCCACACGATGGGGGCGGACGCCTGGTACGGCTCGGACAGCTATCCGCGCGACCTCCTCTGGGGCGGCCTCTCGCTCAAGCTCTCCTACTGACCGATGAACGTCCTGATCGTCGAGGACGACCGCGCGCTGGCGGAGATGGTCGCGAAGGCCCTTGGCGAGAGCGGCTTCGCGACCGTGATCGCCGCCGACGGCGAGGAGGGTCTGCTCTGGCTCAAGGGCAACTCGTTCGACGCCGTCATCACGGACGTGATGATGCCGAAGATGGACGGCTTCGCGTTCGTGCGCGCGGTGCGCGCGGCGGGCCTGAACGTGCCGGTGATCGTCCTCTCGGCCAAGGGCGCGGTGACGGACCGGGTTCGCGGGCTGGAGATCGGCGCCGACGACTATCTCGCCAAGCCGTTCTCGGTGTCGGAGCTTCTCGCGCGTCTGCAGGCCGTCCTGCGCCGCGCGTCGGGCCGCAGCGACCCGTCCGCGCTCGTCGTCGGCGAGCTGCGGCTCGACCTCCTGACGCGGCGGCTCACGGTGCGCGGCGAGCCGGTCGATCTCCAGCCGCTGGAGATGAAGCTCGTCGAGTACCTGATGCGCAACCGGGGGCGCGTCGTTCCGCGCATGACGATCCTGGAGCACGTCTGGGACTACTCGTTCGACCCGCGCACGAACGTCGTCGAGACGCGCGTGAGCCGCCTGCGGGCGAAGCTCGGCGCGCGTTCCGACGGAAAGCCGTTCATCCGGACGGTCAAGGGGTTCGGCTATGCGATTGACTGACGGCTGGTTCCGCCGTGTGCGCTTCCGCCTCGCGGCGATCTTCACGCTGTGCGTCGCGCTCGTCTCGGGCGCCGTCCTCCTCGGCGTCTACGCCGTCGAGGCGCATGGCGCGGCGCACCACATCTGCGAGGCGTTCGCGGCCGAGCCGGGCCATCTCGGCTTCGTGGACTACCACGTCGCGCACGTCGGGCGACTCCTCCTCTGCGCGTGGCTCGTGCTGGTGGCGTGCGCGGCGCTGGCCGGCTACGTCTTCGCGCCGTTCATCACGTGCGCGGCGGACGAGGCGATGGAGAACCTCTCGCGGTCGGCGGACGCGATCGCGCACGACCTGAAGGCGCCGCTCACGCGCCTGCGCCTGCGGTGCGAGATGGCGGTCGCGGACGACGGGCCGGAGTCCGCGTTCGCGGCGGACGTGGCCGCCGATGTCGAGGCGATGCTCTCGCTCATCAACGCGCTGCTGGAGATCGCGCGGCTCGAGCGCGCCGGGGCGACGCGCGACGAGTCGGTCGACCTGTGCCGGCTCGTGCAGGAGGTCGAGGAGCTGTACCGTCCCGTCGCCGAAGGCGCCGGGCTGGACCTGTCCGTCTCGCGTCCCGTCGCGCCGCTCGTGCTGAAGGCGCATCGCGGCAAGCTGATGCAGGTCGTCGGCAATCTCGTGGACAACGCCTTCAAGTACACGCCGCGCGGCGGCAAGGTGTCCGTCACGCTGCGCAGGGACGGCGCGGCGCTGCTGCTGGAGGTCGCCGACACGGGCGTCGGCATTCCCGCCGAGGCGCTGCCGCACCTGTTCGAGAAGTTCTACCGCGGCAGGAACGCGGACGCGCCCGGCAACGGCCTGGGCCTCGCGCTTGCACAGGCGATCGTCGAGGTCTACGGCGGCACGATCCGCGTCGCGTCCGAGCCGGGGCGCGGCAGCGTCTTCACCGTCCGCCTGCCGCGCTGTGGGGCGGACAGTCCATGGACGCCAAGATTTTTGGTATAATACGCGCAATATTGAACCAACCACCAAGGAGACACACAATGGTCTACTCGACAGAAGTCGAACATCAGTGCCCGCTCATGAAGGGGTGCAACCACGGTCCGGCGCCGATTCCCGAAGAGGGGAAATGGGTGCAGGCCAAGCAGATCAAGGACATCAGCGGCTACACGCACGGCGTCGGCTGGTGCGCGCCGCAGCAGGGCGCGTGCAAGCTTTCGCTCAACGTCAAGAACGGCGTCATCGAAGAGGCGCTCGTCGAGACGATCGGCTGTTCGGGCATGACCCATTCGGCCGCGATGGCGTCCGAGATCCTCGTCGGCAAGACGATTCTCGAAGCCCTCAACACCGACCTCGTGTGCGACGCGATCAACACGGCGATGCGCGAGCTCTTCCTCCAGATCGTCTACGGGCGCACGCAGAGCGCGTTCTCCGACGGCGGCCTCGTGATCGGCGCGGGCCTCGAAGACCTCGGCAAGGGGCTCCGCTCGATGGTCGGCACGATGTACGCGACGAAGGCGAAAGGCCCGCGCTACCTCGAGATGACCGAAGGCTACTGCACGCGGATGGCCCTCAACAAGGACGGCGAGGTGACCGGCTACGAGTTCGTCTCGCTCGGCAAGATGACCGACTTCATCAAGAAGGGCCTCACCCCGAACGAGGCGTGGGAGAAGGCGAAGGGCCACTACGGCCAGTTCGAGGGCGCGGCGAAGTACATCGACCCGCGGAAAGAGTAAATTCAAGTGGCCGCTGTCGTCTGTCGTTCGTCCATTGCCCAGGAAAGGACAGCGGACAGCCGACGAGGGACAGAGGCAATCAAAGGAGAACTTATGGCTACTGCAAAGAAAGTTACCAAGAAGACCGACGAGAAGCTGTTCGAGGGCTACGAGCGCCGCGAGGCGAAGATTCTCGCCGCGCTGAAGCCCTACGGCATCAAGTCGATCGAGGAATGCGCCGAGATCTGCAAGAAGGCGGGCTTCGACCCCTACAAGATCGTCGAGGAGACGCAGCCGATCTGCTTCGAGAACGCGAAGTGGGCCTACACGGTCGGCGCGGCGATGGCGATCAAGAAGGGCTGCACGAAGGCGAAGGACGCGGCGGCGGAGATCGGCGTCGGCCTCCAGGCGTTCTGCATCCCCGGCTCGGTCGCGGAGAACCGCAAGGTCGGCCTCGGCCACGGCAACCTCGGCGCGATGCTGCTCGACGACGCGACGGAGTGCTTCGCGTTCCTCGCGGGCCACGAGTCGTTCGCGGCGGCGGAGGGCGCGATCAAGATCGCCCTCAACGCGAACAAGGTGCGCAAGACGAACCTGCGCGTCATCCTGAACGGCCTCGGCAAGGACGCGGCGTACATCATCTCGCGCATCAACGGCTTCACCTACGTGAAGACGACCTTCGACAACAAGAAGGAGAAGCTGCGCGTCGTCGAGGAGAAGGCGTTCTCGAAGGGGCCGCGCGCGGCCGTCAAGTGCTACGGCGCGGACAACGTGCCGGAAGGCGTCGCGATCATGCAGGCCGAGAACGTCGGCGTGTCGATCACGGGCAACTCCACGAACCCGACGCGCTTCCAGCATCCGGTCGCCGGCACCTACAAGAAGTGGTGCTGGGAAAACGGGCGCAAGTACTTCTCCGTCGCCTCGGGCGGCGGCACGGGCCGCACCCTCCACCCGGACAACATGGCCGCCGGCCCGTCCAGCTACGGCATGACGGACACGATGGGCCGCATGCACTCCGACGCGCAGTTCGCGGGCAGCTCGTCCGTCCCGGCGCACGTCGAGATGATGGGCCTCATCGGCATGGGCAACAACCCGATGGTCGGCGCGACCGTCGCGGTGGCCGTGGCCGTCGAGGAGAGCTTCAAGAAGTAAGCTCCAGCTGCGGACGCTTTCTTCGTGAAAGCGAGAAAAGAGCCCCCTTGCTTCGGCATGGGGGCTTTTTTGTCGTCGCCCGACGCGCCACGGCCTGAACGGAGGCCCTGCTGCGGGCGTTGGGCAAATCCCGATCCATGGGCAGCCCCCTTGATTCGACTGACCGAAAAATGTATAATGCCTCCGTACGCTTGTCCGTACTTTAACCATCGCAGTCTGTAACCACAAAACAACAAGGAACAGGTACATGGCAAAGAAGATCATGGTTGACGGCAACACCGCCGCCGCTCAAATCGCCTTCGCGTGCTCCGAAGTCGCGGCGATCTACCCGATCACCCCGTCCTCGCCGATGGCGGAAACGTGCGACGAGCTCGCCTCGGCGTGCAAGACGAACATCTGGGGCTCGATTCCCTCGATCGTGGAGATGGAGTCCGAGGGCGGCGCGGCCGGCGCCGTGCACGGCTCGCTCACGACGGGCTCGCTGACGACGACTTTCACGGCGTCGCAGGGCCTTCTGCTGATGATCCCGAACATGTACAAGATCGCGGGCGAGCTCGCCCCGACCGTGTTCCACGTCTCGGCCCGCTCCCTCGCGTGCCAGGGCCTCTGCATCTTCGGCGACCAGGGCGACGTCATGGCCTGCCGCCAGACGGGCTTCGCGATGCTCTGCTCGAACTCCGTGCAGGAGGCGCACGACATGGCGATGGTCGCACACGCGGCCACGCTGGAGTCGAAGGTCCCGTTCCTCCACTTCTTCGACGGCTTCCGCACCTCGCACGAGGTCCAGAAGATCGACGAGATCCCGACCGAGGTCATCCGCGAGATGATCGACGACCGCTTCGTCGAGGACTTCCGCCGGCGCGCGCTCGACCCGGAGCATCCGACGATGCGCGGCACGGCGCAGAACCCCGACATCAACTTCCAGGGCCGCGAGAGCTGCGAGAAGTATTACGAGGCGACGCCCGCGATCGTCCAGAAGTGCATGGACAGGCTCGCGAAGCTCACGGGCCGCGCGTACAGGCTCTACGACTACGTCGGCGCGCCGGATGCGGAGTACGTCGCGATCGCGATGGGCTCCGGGTGCGACACGCTCCACGAGACGGTGGACGCGCTCGTCAAGGAGGGCAAGAAGGTCGGCCTCGTGAAGGTTCACCTCTACCGTCCGTTCTCGATGAAGGACTTCGTGCAGGCGATTCCCGCGACCGTCAAGGTCATCACCGTCCTCGACCGCACGAAGGAGCCGGGCGCGATCGGCGACCCGCTCTACCTCGACGCGTGCGCCGCGATCGGCCAGGCGAAGCAGCAGGGGCTCGTCTCGTTCGCCTACCCGAAGATCCTCGCCGGCCGCTACGGCATCGGCTCGAAGGACTTCACGCCGCAGATGTGCGCGAACGTCTTCGCGAACATGGCGGCCGAGAAGCCGCTTGACCGCTACGTCGTGGGCATCGTCGACGACGTGAACCGTCACCAGTACCTCCTCGGCGACGAGAGCTTCGTCGTGCCGAAGGGCGACCGCAAGGAATGCATGTTCTGGGGCCTTGGCGCGGACGGCACGGTCGGCGCGAACAAGAACTCGATCAAGATCATCGGCAACTACACCGAGAACTACGCGCAGGGCTACTTCGAGTACGACTCGAAGAAGTCGGGCGGCGTGACGATCTCGCACCTCCGCTTCGGCTCGGAGATGATCCGCAGCCCGTACTTCGTCAACTCCGCCGACTTCACGGCGTGCCACTGCTTCCCGTACCTGGAGAAGTACGACATGCTCAAGGCGGCGAAGCCGGGCAGCGTGTTCCTCCTCGCCTCGCCGTATCCGGCGGACGAGGTCTGGGACCACATGCCCGACGAGGTGGAGCAGGCCATCATCGACAAGAAGATCCGCTTCTACGTGATCGACGCGGCGAAGATCGCCCGTGAGAACGGTATGGGCACGCGCACGAACACCGTCCTGCAGACGGCGTTCTTCAAGCTCTCCGGCATCACGCTCAAGAAGGCCGACGGCACGGTGCTGGACCCGATCCAGGTGCTGAAGGACTACGCCGAGAAGGCGTACGCCAAGAAGGGCCAGGACGTCGTCGAGATGAACTGGAAGTGCATCGAGGCGGCGTCCGCCGCCATCGAGGAGGTCAAGTACCCGGCCGCCCCCGCCGGCAAGGCGAAGATGCCGCCGATCGTCTCTGCCGAGGCGCCGGACTTCATCCGGCACGTCACGGCGAAGATGATCGCGCAGAAGGGCAACGAGCTGCCGGTCTCGGCGATTCCGGACGACGGCACGTGGCCGACGGCGACGACGCAGTGGGAGAAGCGGAACGTCGCGGCGTTCATCCCGCAGTGGGACCCGTCCGCCTGCATCCAGTGCGGCAACTGCTCCATCATCTGTCCGCACGCGGCGATCCGCATGAAGGTCTATCCGGCCGCCGCGCTCGAAGGGGCGCCGGCGACGTTCAAGTCGTCCGACGCCGGCGCGCTCACGAAGAAGTTCGGCGAGAAGGCGACGATCCAGGTCGCGCCGGAGGACTGCATGGGCTGCGAGCTCTGCGTCGTCCAGTGCCCGAAGTCGAAGCCCGGCGCCGAGAAGCCCGCGCTCAAGATGGTCGAGCAGATTCCGCTGCGCAAGACGGAGGCGGAGAACTGGAAGTTCTTCCTCTCGCTGCCGGAGGTCGATGCGGCGAAGCTCAACACGAAGATGCTGCTCGACAGCCAGCTCAAGCGTCCGCTGTTCGAGTTCTCCGGCGCGTGCGCGGGCTGCGGCGAGACGCCCTACGTGAAGCTGCTCACGCAGCTCTGCGGCGACCGCCTCCTCATCGCGAACGCGACGGGCTGCTCGTCGATCTACGGCGGCAACCTGCCGACGACCCCGTACTGCCAGCGCGCCGACGGCCGCGGCCCGGCGTGGTCGAACTCGCTGTTCGAGGACAACGCCCAGTTCGGCCTCGGCATGCGCGTGTCGGCGGACAAGCTGCACGGCTACGCGATGGAGCTCGTGGGCAAGGCGCTCGCGAACGAGAGGACGCCGTCCGACATGAAGGCGTGCCTGGAGAAGATCCGTGGCATCGACCAGTTCGACGAGAAGGGCCAGGGCGTCGAGGCGATGCGCGCGGCCGTGAAGGAGCTCAAGGGCCATCTCGAAAAGGGCTGCGCGGCGGGCTGTACGCTCTGCGCCCAGCTCAAGGCGGTTGCGGACAGCCTCGTGCGCAAGTCGGTGTGGATCCTCGGCGGCGACGGCTGGGCCTACGACATCGGCTACGGCGGGCTTGACCAC
The DNA here is from genome assembly GCA_002321305.1 of Verrucomicrobia bacterium UBA1629. Lineage (GTDB taxonomy): Bacteria > Verrucomicrobiota > Kiritimatiellia > RFP12 > UBA1067 > UBA1067. Next base: position 8,111 of record DCMF01000026.1, read on the forward strand.
GTGCTGGCTTCTGGCAAGAACGTCAAGATCCTCGTCATGGACACGGAAGTGTACTCCAACACAGGCGGGCAGGCCTCGAAGGCGACGCCGACCGGCGCGATCGCGAAGTTCGCGGCGAGCGGCAAGGCGCAGCCGAAGAAGAACCTCGGCCTCATGCAGATGCAGTACAAGAACGTGTACGTCGCGTACGTGTCGATGGGCGCGAACC
>DCMF01000106.1 GCA_002321305.1 Verrucomicrobia bacterium UBA1629
GCACCCGCCGCTGCGTCTTCTCCGGATGCCCGAAGCGGTTGTAGAGATACGCGCAGTGGTGGCTCGTCTCGTTGCCGTGGATCGACCCGTTTCCGCGAGCCCTTCTCCTTGTCGGCCCAGTGTGCGGCCGCAGACAAAGGGTTCGCCGCCCGAGTTTACAAAATTAGGTCAGACCTAAATTTGTAAACTCGGGCGGCCGGTGGCGGACGTCGGTGCCCGCCCGCCGTTTCAAAGAGCCATCGCGGTTTTTGACCCGCGCGCCGGGCGAGGCACCTCCCGCCCGACGAAATCAGCGCAATACCACGTTCCACCGAAGCCCGTCAAATCGGGCGAACGGGCGGCATCGTGTCCTTCATGCCGAGGGCGAGGTACTTCGCGCGCGCGTAGTCGTGGTAGGCGAGATCGACGACCCGGCTGTCGGGGATGCCGAGCGAGGCGAGGTACCGGTGGCGCGCGGCGAGGTCTGCGCCGTCCGTGAGGCCCGGCACGGCGAGGCACCTGACCTCCACCTTCGCCCCGGCCACAACGAGCCGCTCCAGGTTGCGCCGGACGACCGCGTTCGAGACGCCCGTATACTTGACGTGAAGCGCGTCGTCGTGCGCCTTGTAGTCGGGCAGCCACATGTCGACGACGGGCAGCAGCGCCTCGATCGCGGCGGGCGGCGCGTAGAGCGACGTGTCGAGGCACGTGTGAAGCCCCGCCACCTTGAAGCGCGCGAGGAGTTCCGCCGCCCATTCCCAGAAGAACAGCGGCTCGCCGCCCGACAGCGTGACGCCGCCGCCCGTGCGGTCGTAGAACGGCCTGTCCTCCAGCGCCTGGACGACGAGCGCGTCCAGCGTCCACGGCTTGCCGTAGAGCTTGAACGCCCGCGTCGGACAGGTCGCCTCGTCATGCGTGCAGTGCGCACAGTGGCGGCAGAGGTGCTGGAAGCGCGCCTCCTGCGGCTGTGGGTCGATGGACTCCGGGTTGTGGCACCAGACGCAGCGGAGCGGACACCCCTTCACGAAGAACGTCGTGCGCAGCCCCGGCCCGTCATAGACCGCCATGCGCTTGACGTCCAGCATCAGCGGCGTCCGATACGGCACTTCATTCATTTCGCATGCCTCCAAGTCGAGAACCAGCGCCGCTTCGTCGGGCGCTTCGAGAGGCCGCCGTCAAACCAGTCAGGGTAGGCCTTCAGCACGGCCCCGCCCAGCGGCGCGGCCTCGTATGCGAGGTCGTCCGGCCCGGCGGCGTCCGCCTTCAGCAGCTCCGCCCACGTCGCCTCCGGCGCGAAGCGCGCGGTGTCGTAAGGCTCCGGGTCGGGCAGCCCCGCCCCGTCGCCGGGGACCAGGAAGCCGGACTGCGTCGGCGCGAGGCCCTTCGGCGCGCGCGTCACGCGCCCCGTCGCCGGGTCGAGCCACTTGCCGTCCGCTGTCAGGGGCCGGGCCGTTTCGGACGCGTTGACGAGGAAGAAGACCGTCGTCTTCCCGTCCGTCCGCGCAATCTGCCCGAACGGGACGTCGAGCCGCGCCTCCGAGGGATCGCCCCACTGCAGGACGGCCTGGCAGCGGTGGCAGTAGTCGAACCAGACCTTCTCCGCCTTGCCCCAGACCTGGTTGCGCCCGAAGTGGACGCCCCACCGGCCCATCGTGACGCCGGGCTTCACGTCGTCGCCCCACGGCTGGTGGACGACCGAGTGGAGGACGAGCCGGTTGACGCCGCCGAGGTACGCGCCGTCCCCGCACCGCTTCAGCTGGGCCGGCGTCTCCGTGAAGGCGGTCGTCTCCGGCGCGCCCGTGAACGCCTCGGCCTCGATGACGTTGTGGCGCGTCCCGTCCGGGCGCCTCCAGCGCGCCCACGCGCGGCGGTCGACCTTCGCGGGCCTGTCCGGCGTGAACCAGAACTCGGTCATCAGCCGGTCGACGTGGGGCGCGGCCTCCGCCGTCTCGAACGGCCCCCCGTAAGGCTCGCAGGAAAGCTCCAGCCCCTCCGCGCGCACGCGCCGCCCCATCTCGGCGAAGAGGACGTCGCGGTAGAGATCCTTCACCGTCCGGTCGAAGTCGCGCCGGAACTGCGCCGCCTCGGCGGCCGTGTAGAGGTTCGTGTAGCCGCCGAGGACCGGCAGGTACGGCATCGGGTCGTAGCCGCGCCGGCGGCGGAACTCCTCCGGCATCTCCGGCGTCCACGTCGGCGTCCCGGCCTCGTAGCTGTCCAGGAGGATGTGCGTCAGGCCCGCCGCCCGCAGGTCGGGGCCGAGCCGCCGGTGCAGCTCGCCGAAGACGGCGTCGAGGTGGAAGCGCACGGCCTCGCGGCTCATCTTGTCGCACTCGAGCCCCCGGTTCGCCCAGTCGCAGGGCTGCGTGAACGCGCCCATGGGGACGTGCCCGACGGGCACGCCGCGCACCGTGCCGAGGGGCACGTAGTCCGTCCGCCGCGCCGCGCAGTCCGGCTTCTCGTACCGGCCCGCGTCCTCGTTGTAGACGGGGAAGAGCGCGTTCGCCGCCAGCGGGATCTCTCGGACGTCGCGGACGCCGAAGACGAGTTCGCGCATCGCGAGGCGCGGGGGAATCCACGTGCCGCCCGTGTGCGTGTAGCCCGGGCAGTTGTGGAGCCCGATCCCGATGCCGCGCCGTTTCCCCTCGGCGCAGGCCCGCCTCACGCACGTCCACCAGGCGTCCGAGTAGGGCTGCCCGATCCCCGTCGGGACGTTCGCGATGCGCTTGGCCCACGGCACCGTCGCGTCCGCCAGACCGAAGATCGTCGCCGACGTCACGCCCCTGCTCGCCATCCAGTCGAGATCCTTGACGACACCCTCCTCGGTGACCTGCCGCCCCATCCAGTGCCACCAGACGCCGACACGCGCCTGCGGGGGCGGATTCGCGAACACCTCCTCCGGCGAGGGGCGCTTCTCCGCCGCCGCGCGCACGGGCGCGAGGGACTGGTACCCGGAGACGGGACAGGCCACGCGCCGGAGGCCACGTGCGAGGGCGACCGTTCCGGTCTCGCGCCCGAAGACGTCATGCGCCGTCGCCTCGGCCGCCGCCGCGAGGTCGAGCGTGAGCGTCGCCTGCCGCGTCGCGTTGAGGACAAGGGTCGCGCGGTCGCCCGCACACGGCACGACCTGCCCCTCGGCGTAGACGGCCACGACGCGCTCCGCCGCGTCGGCGGACTCGACAAGCGGGTACATCAGCTCCGGGTGGTGCGCACGGAACGTCCCCTTGAGCAGCGCCGACCGGTGGCGCTTCGCGAAGCCGATCCAGTGGCGGATGACGGCGCGGTGGCTTTCGGGCAGCGTCGCCAGCCGCATCGAGTACTGCACGACGCCGAAGATCGCGTTCAGGATGACGCGCCCCGCGTCCTCGGGCGTGTCGTCCGGGCTCCAGACGAGCATGTCGGAATGGACGGCCGTCCCGCCGGACGTCAGGCGCAGGTCCGCGATGCGGCGGCGGTTCCCGACCAGGTCCGACGGGCAGTCGGTCGCGCGCAGGATGTTGCCGTACGGGCGGATGCCGGGACCGATGTACTTCTGCCGGAACTCGATCAGCACGTCCGGCTTGACCGCGACAAGCACCGCGCGCACGTCCGCCATCAGGCGTTCCACGCCCTCGGAGACCGTCTTGCAGTCACGCCCCTTCCAGCCCTCGGCGAATGCGGGGTCGTTTGCGTCCACGGAGAAGGCGTCGATGAAGTCGAGCTTGAGCCCGTCGAAGTCCCAGTCGCGCACGCAGCGGACATACGTGTCAATCAGGTACCGGCGCACCTCCGGGAAGCGCGGGTCGAGGACGCCGACGGTCTTGCCGCAGCGGAGGAACTTGCCCTCGAACCGCCTGTACGCGGCCGATTCCACGCCGACAAACGGCACGGACAGCCAGAGAAGATACTTCTCGATGCCCGCCGCGTGGACGGTATCGACGTGCGCGCGGAAGTTGGGGAACCGCCCCTTCGCCGGCAGCCAGTCGCCCGTCGCGGAGTAGACATCGCGCGACGTCTCCTTCTGCCAGCCGTCGTCGAGAATCATCGACTTCATGCCGAGTTCCGCCGCGAGGCGCGCCTCGCGTTCGAGGTCGGCGGCGTGGACGTCCTGCCAGAACGCATACCAGCTCGAATAGAGCGGCTCGAACGCCGCCTCCGGCACGCGGCAGGGGGTCAGCCCCGCCGTCCGCTCGATCCAGCGCGTCGCCTCGGCGACGGCTTCGCCGAACGGCACGGGCCGGCGATCGACGAGGATCTTCACCTCGTAGGACGAACGCGGCGCCTCCGGCTGCGTGAAGAAGCGGAAGCGCCCTTCCAGCCGCGCGTCCGTCGAATGGCAGGTGATGGCGAACTTCACCGTCCGCCGGCACTCGGACGCGGCGATCAGCAGACGGTTCTCGTCGCTTTCGTTGAAGACGCAGCTGATCGGCGGCATCTGCGCCAGCGCGGCGGTGTGGCGCGTCGTGCCCCACTCCGACGCGAACAGGCGGCTGCGCTCGCTTTCCTCGGAAATTGGAACCCAGCAATTGTGCGCATCCGCTCCACTCGTCGTCAGGTAGGCGTCGAACACGGGCGGCGCCGCCGGAACGGGCGACGTCAGCGCGACGGTGAACACCGCGCGCCCGCCATCGTCCGCGTCGCGCGAGACGGCGAACGTCCAGTCTCCCGGCTTCTCGCAGCTCGTCAGAAGCTCGACGGCCAGCGCCGCGCGGCAGGCGACGGCCGCGAACGCCGCCAGCGCAACCGCCCCTCTTCCCCCGGAAGCGGCGCGCGTCATTTCCCGTCTCCCCGTCCGACCACGCGCCTGACGGCATCGAGGTACGCGCGACCGTTGCGCGTGTCAGGCATGAGCCACGAGCCCTCGGTGTACTCGTTCCAGGCGTTGATGAGAATCGCACCCGGCTTCTTGGGGTCTTCCGCCGCGCGCCGCAGCGCCGTGCGCAGCGCCCCCGCGAACTTCTCCGGCGTGGCGTTCGCGAAGATGCCCATGTGGGGATAGTGGGACGCCCGCCAGGGGAACGGCTCCGCCGGATCGCAGCGCGCCGTGCAGTCCCATCCGCGCGGAACGATCGGGATGTGCATCGGCGACACCTCCGCGAGCCCGCGGTTCACCGCGTCAGCCGATTCCACGAGATCGTCGTATTCCATCACGAACTGGCGGCTCCGCTCCATGGCCGAGCCTTTCTTGGAATGGAAGCCGTTGATGGAGTAGACGGACGTGGAGTCGAAGCCCGCCTCGACCGCCGGGCCGGCGTTCCCCGCGTTGAAGACCATCGCGTTGAAGTGGACGGGCGGAAGCCCCTTCGCCCGCACGAGCGCCTGCGCCTTCGCCAGCGTCTCCCGCGTCTTCGCGGGGCCGCCCATGTCCTTCACGAACCGGTCGCTCGAATACATCGAGAAGAAGATCTTCCCGTCCTTCCGGTAGTAGCCGGGATCGGCGAAATAGGTCTGCGCGCAGTAGGCGAACGCGGCGAGGAAGTCTTCCTCGGTGCGCGCGAGCTTCCAGAGCCAATGCTTCTTCTCCTCGCCGAACTTCGACTGGAACGGCACGTCGCGGTCATGGTAGGCCCACATCAGGGCGAACTTCATGCGGCTGCGGTTCGCCGCCTTCATGAAGCCCCGCTCCAGCCCCTCGTGCTGAATGGGCTTTCCGTTCGCCCAGTACCAGTCGTAGAGGAAGACGTCGATGCCGGCGTCCGCCGCGAGGTCGATCTCCTGCGCGGCGACCTTCGGGTCGCTTTCGTCGTAGAAGCCCATGAGGGGAATGACCGGCTGGTGGTGGCCGGGGAACTTCGCCACGGTGTTCGAGACGCACATCCATTCGGTCGTCCCCTTCCCGTAGTACGCCTCCCATTCGGGGTAGACGTGCCATTCGGGGTAGTAGATGCACAGGACGTCGATCTTGCCGGGTTCGCCGCCCAGCGCCGTCAGGGCCAGCAGCGACAGCATCGGAATCAGTTTCTTCATGTCTTTTCTCCTTTGTAGTTTCTCTTGTGAGGTTCGTCCGCGAAATCACAGGCCTTCCTGCGCCTCGGCGGTCGCGAGGAAGTGCAGCTGCTCGGCGCGGGAGAGGTCGACCCAGCGCACGTTCCAGCCGCAGACGCGCACCTGCAAGTCGGGGTAGCGCTCCGGGTGCGCCATCGCGTCGCGCAGCGTCGCCGCGCGGAAGCAGTTGAAGTGGATGCACTGCCCGCCCCGTTCGGCATACGTCGTGAGGAGCGCGACGAGATGCGCCGCCGCCTCCGGGTTCTCCGCGAGCGTCATCGGCACGATGACGTCCGAGATGAACCCGTCCGCCGCCTCGGCCTGGTCGAGCTTCGTCTGCGAGAGGATGAGCGCGGTCGGGCCGCCCGTGCCGCAGCCCGCCGTCGCGGAGTTGTTCCGCGAGAGCGTCTCGCCCGCCTTGCGACCGTCCGGCGTCGCCGCCGTCTGCCGGCCGAGCAGGAGGTCGTTGTCGATCGACCAGAGCCCCATCTGGAACGTTCCGCCATGCCCGTTCGGCTCGCGGTTGAGGCGGCGCGCGAGGGCGTCGGCCACCTGCCGCGCAAAGCCGTCCGCGCGGTCGTCGTTGTTGCCCCACTTGGGCGGCACGCGGCGCGCCCGGAGGCGCAGCGTCTCGTGTCCCGCCCAGTCGGCCTTCAGGATGTCGCGCAGTTCGGCCATCGTGACGGCCTTCGTCTCGTCGACGAGATGCCGCACGGCGGCGAGCGCATCGACGACGGTCGCGAGCCCCGCGCACATGACGCCGGACTGGTTGTACTTGAGGCCGCCCGCACAGGCGTCGCGCGCGTTCGCCACCGCGTCGCGGAACGCGCCCGACATGAGCGGCGAGGGGTTGAGTTCCGTCCAGCTCTCGGCGTAGACGCGCGCCTCCGCGCACGCCCGCGCCGCCACTGCGTCGAGCTGGCGCAGATAGGCGTCCAGGAAGCCGGCGGCGTCCGCCGGGAGCGGCAGGGCGGGGCCGAGTCGGAAGCCGTCAAACGTGCAGCCGGCGTTGAGTGCGAGCTCAAGCGGCTTGGCGAGGTTGATCCACGCGGTCATCGACGCGACGATCTCGCGGCCCTGGATGCCCGGCTCGTAGCAGCCGATCAGCACGGCGTCCGCCGCGTCGGCGGGATCCTTTCCGCGCCGCGCGAACATCTCGCGCGCCACGTCGTCGTTGAGGAAGACGATCGAGCTGCGTCCGCGCGCGATCAGGCGGCAGACCTTCAGCAGCTGCTCCTGCGGCGTGCGGCGCCCGAAGCGGAACGTCAGCTTCGGGTTCACGCGGCTGAGCTCGTCGTGCAGCTCGAAGGCGATCTCCGTCAGTTCGTTCCAGACGGGCGCGCCATCGCGGTCGCAGCCGCCGAGGCCGATGTTCTTGTTGTTGACGAAGTTCTGGATCCAGTACTTGTCGAAGGTCGCCCGCACGAGCGCCTTCGCGTCCGCGCGCGTCAGGCGTCCCGCCGCGAGGTCGTCGCGGTAGAAGCGGATGAAGAGGCGGTCGAAGAGTCCCTGCGTGCGCACGTACTCGCCCTCGGCCTCCTGGCAGCGGTCGTAGAGGAGCCACAGCTGCAGCGCCTCGCGGAACGTGCGCGGCGGATGGGACGCGATCTCGCGCAGCGTCGCCGCACAGGCCGCCGCGCCCCGCGCCTCGGCGACGTCCGCCCACCGGCGGGCGAATGCGGACATCGCGTCATAGACCTCGGCGACGCAGTCGAGGAACAGGCGTTCCGCGTCCGTCGCCGCCGTTTCGCGCCGCGTCCGCGCACGCGCGGCCAGCCCCGTCGGGCCGAGCGCCAGCACCGACTCCCAGTCGGGACAGGTGTGGCTCGTGTCGAGGCAGGCGTGGTACGCGCCGTGCGTGTCGCCCCGCCGGACATCCGTGCCGCCGCCCGTCGCGGCGAATTCGGGGCGTCCCCGCGCGAACGCCGCGACACGCGCCTCGCGCAGCTCCATCAGGAGCGTGTCGTCGGGACACCAATCGACGAACGTGTCGTCCGCACGGACGGCGAGACGCGCGTACGCAAAGAAGGCGACGAGCTGCTTCGTGCGCGTGACGACGAAGGGACGGCCCTTCGTCTCCTCGGCGATGCGCAGGAGAAGCGCGCGCAGGTCGGCGCGCGACAGCCCCGAACCGTCCACGATCTCGGCGGTGCGGTCAAAGGGGTTTGGCTTCTTCGCGACAGCCAGATTCGGCGGCAGGGCGGCGAACGCCGCCGTGCCCACGACAAATTCCCGCCGGCTCATCATCGTCCGTCCTTCCCCCTTACCGGATGATGAGCAGCGCGCCGCCGCAGCGCACCGTCAACACGAGCGCCGTGTCCGTCCGCGTCAGGGAGAACATGCGCGAACCGGCCTTGTCCCGCGCGAGCGTGAACGTCGTCTGCGCGAGGCCGCTTCCGCAGGTGATGAGCAGATAGTCACCGGCCTTCAGTTTGTTCGGCTTGCCCGTCAGGTCGATTTCGCACGTGGCGGGCATCGTGAGCGCGGACGCCTTGAGGTCGATCGCGTCAGCCACGCCGTCCGCCGAGCAGGCGAACGTCAGCGTCTCCTCGCCTGTGATCTCGACCGCAAGCGACGCACCGTCCGCAATCTGCGGCAGACGGCGGAGCGACGCGGCCCGCACTGTCCCCGCGCCCGTGAGCGTCGCCCCGTTCAGCGCCACGTAGCCGCTCGGCAACAGCCCCAGCCACTTCCAGGAGAGGTAGGCTTCGGCCGTCTTCAGCTCGGTTTCCTCCAGGCGCCGATTCCACATGAGGATCTCGCCCTGCACGGCCGCGCGCGTGTCCGCGCCGTAAAGGCGTTCGCTGTTGCGGAGATACTCGAAGCAGACGGGTCCGTACGCGCCGTTCGGCTGGACGGTCAGGATCTCCGGACGACCGCGAAAGCCCTGCACCGAGCCGTCCACCGTCTCGCCGTCGAGGCGCGTCACGCCCTTGGTCAGCACGTCCGCCGTGCCGGCCGGGTAGATGGGCGACGCGGCAGACTGCCCTTCGCGCACCTTGTAAAGCGTCTGCGCCGCACCCGGCAGGACGCTGTTGCCGTCCACGAACGGCTGGCCGCCGCCGTACTTGGAGTCCTGCGCCATGACGAGCGTCTGGAACGTGTTCGTGACGACGTTCCCGGTCCAGGCGCCGTTCGCGGCGACGCGGAAGCGCAGCGTGTTGCCGTCGCTGGCATGTGCCATGCCCTTCCAGTCGCTCGTCGTGACGTTCGAGTAGTCGAGCCACGCGCGCGCCGGGCCGAACCCGTGCGCCGACACGTCCTTCCACGGCGCGCGGTCGGTGGTCGTCGCCGTCAGGGCGAACGCGCCGTCCGTCGCCGTCGCGCCGAAGCGGCGGTCATGGAGCCACGTCACGCGCAACGCGGGCGACTTCAGCTTGGCCGTCGACGTGGTGTCCTGTTCGACGAGCGAACCTTCCGCGTCGGGGTCGAACCAGCCCGTCATGTCCTTCGTGGCAAGGGCGGTCGCGTCGGGCGGCGGCAGCGCGCCGTCGATCGTGAGCGTCGCCCCGGCGAGGTTGATCGTTCCCGCGAACGCGCCGGCGATCGCGGCGTCGGTCTGGACGTTCACCGTGCCGGTGCCGTAAAGGGCCGCGCGCGTCGTCGTGCCCGTCGGGCCTTTGTACTGCGCCGCCAGCCCCCACTTCGTCGCGAGATGCCACTCGATCTGCTGACGCTGCGCGTCCGTAAGCTCCTGCGCGAAGAGCATCACCTCGGCATAGGCCTGTCCGCCGTTGTCCTCGTTGTTCTTCGCCCCGTAGCCAAGGCCAGAGAAGCTGTTCGTCGTCGAGCCGAAGTCAATGGCGACGACCTGCCAGCCGCCGTTCAGGCCCGTCGCCGTCGGATCGACCGACTCGCCATCGACCCAGACGCGCGCACCGATCTCGTTGGCCTTCAGGATCGCGTCGTCCTTCGTGTGCGCGCCGACCTCGCCGCCGCGCAGGAAGTTCGCGTTGCCGCCGAGAAGCGCACCGCCGCCGCCCTGCTGCGAGCCGTAGACGAGAATCGCCGCGCGCGGCTTCAGGACGACATCCGCCGACACAGCGTCTGCCGAGGACGTCTTGGTGAAGAAGATGCGCGGCAGAACCTGGTTGAGCGGTTCGCAGTCCCGCGCCTCCGTCTCGTCCGCGAAGGTCGCCCGGAAGCTGAGGCTGGGACGGTCGAATGACAGGTAGTCGTGTCCGTTCAGCCCGCCGCGCACACGGCGCGGATGGCAGAAGGTCATCACGTTGTGGTTCTCGTGGTAAAGCGCATCGTAGCGGCTGTTCCAGAGCCGCACGTCGCCTGGCGTGGCGCGGCAGTCCGCCCAGCCCTTGACGAAGGGGTTGCCGTCCTTGTCGGCGATCGTCTGCCCGACCTGAAGCGGATTCACGCTCGCGTAGTTGGTGTAGGAGTTCGCGTAGGTGATGACCAGGTTGGAGATCGTCTCGCCCACCGCCGCGTCCACCCACAGGAGCGGAAGCGCCGCCCATTCGGCCTGTCGTTCCAGCAGGTTGATCGTCGAGCCGTCCTCGCCGCGAATCGGCATCTGCGCACCGTTGTCCGTCGCCGGCGCGTAGTCGAGCGTCGCCCCGTTCCGCACGGTGATCTGCACACGCGCGTTCACCGACGTCACGCACGCCGTCTCGCGCACGTCCATCGCCGCGCCGAGGCCCGGCGCCGTCGGCGTGCCGTCCGTCACGCGCAGCGTCTTCGTCCCGTCGACGTTGTCCGCAAACGATGCCGTCGCGAAATCCAGCACCGCGCCGTCCGCCGCATCGAGGCACACGAAGTCCGCCGCCGTCAGGGAGCAGGACGCGGGCACCGTCAGGATCGCCCGGTCGAAGCCGGCCTTGGACGGCAGGAGAATGCGCACCGTCCCCGCCGCCGTCAGCGTGTCCGTCACGAGCGCCGTCCCGCAGTCGGCGTCGGTCGCGTCGAGGAATCCGCCCTCGCGCACGTCAAGCGTGCCGATGACCGTCTGCGTGCCCGCCGCGAACTTCAGCGCACCGCCCGCGTCCAGCTGGAGGGTGCCAAAGGTCGCCTTTTCGGACGCCGCCCACGCCGCGTTCCCCTTGCCGACCTCGACGACGCCCGCATACGGCGCGTAGAGCGCAAATTCGGAAGCCGCTTTCGCGCCCTCCGCGAGGACAAGGCGCGCCGCGCTTTTCGAGCCGTCGCCACGTCCGTTCCAGACGACACGTGCCGCCGCGTCGTTCCGCAGCGTGACGGTCGCGGACGCAGGAGCGTTCAGCGTCCAGTCGAGACCGTAGACCGTCCGCTCGCCGCTGGCCGTGCCAGCCTTGACCAGGAGTTCGGCGTCCTCGGCGAGCGTCAGCGTGCCGACCGTCTGCGGATCGGCCGAGCTGCGCGCGGCGAAGCTGTACTGGTTGTCCGTGCCGACCACGCGCACGTTCGTGCCGAGATCGACGACGCTCGTGCCCTTCGAGCAGTGGGTAATCGTGCCGGACGACAGCGTGAGCGACTTGCCGGGGAACGTGTAGCGCTCCGTCGCGCCCTCTTCGTTCGGCGTCGCCAGCGGCAGCTTTTTCCCCGACACCCAGTAGTCGTAGGAGGCGTTCGGCGGAAAGAAGCCCGTACCTGTCGCGTCGGCCACGCCGTCTCGGTAGAGCGTCCAGCGGTTGACCTTCGAGGAGCCCGTGAGCGAACTGCCGAAGAACCCCTTCCCATAGTCCGCGTCAGACGTGACGGCCGTCTTCGCGTCGCCGCTCAGCGTGTCCGCGTAGAGGCTGTCCGCATTGTAGTCCGGCTTCGTCAGGACGGCATACGTCCCGTCGGTCGGAAGCGCCGCAAAGCCCGCCAGCGACACAAGCCCCGCCGCAACGGCGACAAGTCCGTGACGGCACGTCTTTTCCTTTTGCGTGATTGTCTTTTTCATGTGTCCTCCTTGTTAGCGTTTTCAATTGTGAGCGTATTATCGCATAAATCTCCAGCGAATACTTGCACGATTGGGCTAAAAATGTGTATTATCAGACCATCACATTCAAATCGGGAATACAATGTCCGCGTGGAGGCGCGATAAGAGCAAAGCTTCGCCTCATCCTCGCTACTCAACACGGATGACGACGAATCCCCACGAGCCGAAGTCGAATGATCAAAAGCCGTGACGACGATGACGCCCTTGCCGCCGCTTGGCTTGACGGCGCGGTAGATGGTCTTAAAGGAGTGTCAGCATCTCGTCTGACGTCTTTCGCTCCCGCCTGTCTTGCAGTACTTCTTCCCTTGTTCGCAAATGACTTCTTCAGTCATGATGTCTTGAAGCGATTCGTTCAGCCGCAGCCGTCAACTGGGCTTTGACCTGTGCCGCCTGTTCGGGCGACAGAGTTTTGTCCAGTTCGGGAAACCAGCGATTCCTCATGGCATAGAGATACTTTTTCCTGAACATCGAGAGCAAGCCTCGCTGAAAGTGCCGTCGCGTATAGACGATGCCCTGTCGCAGATGCTCTTCCTCTCTCTCGGCGAGACCGATCCCTTCGGCGGCGGATTCTGCCTGCGCGACCTGAGAAGCATACCAATCAAGCCATCTGACGACGACAGCCCAGCCGCACACGGGATTCGGCGCGCTTTTCTCCCTTGCCGCCTTGACGGCAAACACGGCCTCTTCCACGGCACAGACGATGCTCATCTTTTCTCGATACGATCTTGCGCCATCCGCCAGCTGCCAAAGGGATTCCTCCCATCGGCCGATCCATTTTGCACGATCCTCATCTGTCGATAGGCGGTCTAAAAGCCCCGGCATTTCCGAGGAGCAGCACCGAATCGCACGAACCGTGTCAACGTTGTTGGTCTGGGAGTCAAGCAGAATCTCGATCCGATTCTCGTCCGTCGCATTGCGCGCGTCGGGCCGCTCCTCCGGCAGAGACGGCGAAGACGAGAAAGCCTTCAGCCGCTGGCGGAACTCGTCGTGCAGTTCGGGCGGGAGATACCGCGAAAGATTGGGAAGCCAGACATGTTCAAAGATTGACATGCGGGCGGCATAGTCCTCCTTGAGAATGCGCGCAGAGGACTGTCGAACCCTGACGTCTTCTGGATTTTCTCCCTCTCTTGGGGGCATCGCCAAGGAGGGGTCTTCGCATGAGTCCCGGTAATTGGCAAGTCCCTGAAAGAAGAACTCCATCGCTTCGCGGGTCGGGATGCCGCACCGTCCCATGATCTTGAAACACTGGCAGACATACAGCGCATACTTTGACGTCGCGGTTTCCCTGAACGGCAAGGGAAGCGATTGAAGATCAACGGAAAGGATCATGCGGCCGAATGCCTCTGCGGCCGCCTTGCGCTCCTCACTGTCTTCAATTCCGTCGAAGAGGCGGTCAGTCGCCTCGAATTCGGCAAGATGCTTGTAATGGCTCCCCTGTTGCGTCAAGGCCGCGTGAATCGTCTCGACCCGTTGAACGACGGCCGCAGGGGGGCGAACCGCTCGATTTTCCTGTTCACAGCCTCCAAGAAGCAGGAAGCCTGCCGTGACGAATGCGATTTTTCTTGCCGGTTCGTTCATCTCGATCAATCCTTTCAGCGTATGCCTGGCGAATGAGTGACAACGCCATCTGCCGAACAGTGAATCCATTGTGAAAACTTGTCGATTCTCAGGCCTCCTTCAGCGTCAAGCGTAAAGACCTGATGATAGACCGTCCCCAATCCGCCAACGGCATCAGGCACATCCTCGGCATCGTCATCACCCCACGCCAAGGGAATCGCCCAGTCAATGACGCCTCTGCTGTGCGGAGGCGGACAGTATTCGCCAAAACTCGGTGCATCGGCAAAGAAATAGTTGTCTTGCCGTGGCCGATGCCAGACGCCCGCCTTGCGTTCCTTTGTGTGATTCCAGATTGGCTCAAAAAGCGGATTCGCGAAGTATCCGACCGGCACGCTTCCCGTCGTCGGGACTTCCATGACCTTGACACCGAAGAAACTGACGTCCAACGGCGTGATGTAGGGTTCGAGTTCCATGGCAATGAGTCCGTCCGAACAGCGATTGAATCCAGATGTGCAGAGAATCCCCGTCGGCTCAACGACCGTCAACGCAGGAACGTATGAGACGCCTGAGCTGTTGATTTCGACGCCATTGCCGTCGGAGCGAACCGGACAGACATATGCATCATCGGGCGTTAGAATCCAATCCGCCGAAAGACGAATTGACTCCAACCCCTGCGGATAGGCATCGATCCTGAAGGGTTCTCGTACCCCCATCTTGTGACGGTTTGGAAATCCCTCTCGCATGACAACAGGCGTAATGACGACCTTGACCACCGTCAGCGACGCCTCGGACGTGACCTTCTCCCCGCTCTCCGCCTCGGTGAAGGTCGCGACGGCCTTGACGTCGCCCGCGCCGCCGCTCGCCGACCGCGCCTTGTACTTCACCTTGATCTTGAACGACTCGCCCGCCTCGACCGTCCCCTCGCGCGGCAGGAACGAGCCGCCCGCGCGTTCGAGCCGTCCGCCGTCGCGCAGCTCGAAGGAGTACGCGCCGCCCTTCGTCCCGCCGTAGACGCTGAATTCGGCCTCGGCCTCCGTCGAGCGCCGCGCGACCGTCTCGCCCGGCGCGTTCTCGTACTCGTCCTCGAAGACGACCGCAGACTCGGAGAACGTCGCCGAGACGGACGGCCCCTGCGGCTCGGTGTCGGGCTCGTCCTCGCCGGGATGCGACGGCCTGTCGGGCGGCGACTCGTGCGAGCAGCCGCAGGGCCAGTCCGCGAACGACAGCTCGAAGCCCTCGAAGCGGCACGTGTACGTCCCGACCGCGCAGCCTCCGCAGCCGCAGTTCCCGTCGCAGTTGAACAGGGGCACGGTGAACGGCGGTGGCGGCGGCTCAAGGCAGCAGTAGTTGCCGTTCCACGACACGTCGGCGCCGTCGGGCGCGGGCGTGAAGCGCACGCGCCGTCCGCCTGACGCAGCGCGGGGCTCGACGGCGGACGCACGGAACGCGGCGACGGGCGAACCGTCCACGATCTCGCACCGGACGGGGCGGCAGACCGTCAGGCGACCGTCCGCGTCTACGCCAATCTCAATGTCGAGATGGGATGCTCCCGCGCAGACGAGCGGCAGCCGGCAATCGGCGGTGTAGGGCTTGCCGAGCAGAAGGACGACGCGGTTCGTCTCGCCGGCCATCGCGACGAACGACGGATCGGGCAGGTTTGACGCGCCGCAGCCTTTGAACGCCACGAGGGCGTTCGCGTCTGGGGCGACGAGATCGACCCAGTAGTAGTTGTTGGAATGCGTGATGAGGGACAGGTCTTGGTGCGGGCCGAACTGCGGCTCATCCGCAGGGGCGAGCGGCGCGTCGTCTTCGCCGTTCGGGATGCCGTCGTCGTCCCAGTCGTCGGGGTTGACGCGGCGGTAGATGCGCTCGACCTCGTTGGAGCGCGCGAAGAAGTCGCCGTTCGGGAAAAGCTCGAGCTGCGCGGTGACGGAAGGATGGTCAACAACCTGTCTCTTGATCACGGAAGACACGGAAGCCACATTCGTGGACACAGAAAGGATTAGCGAAGAATGCCCTTCGGGTTTCTCCAATCCGTTTTCTCCCAACATGTTCCCAGAAGTCGGGAGAACAGGGGTTGAGGAATCCCGAAGGTTTCCTTTCTCTAACCCATTCCGTGTCGCCGGAGGCGTTTCATCTCTTTCCGTGGTTTGAGAAGAAGAAACGGACACTTCCGCTTTCTTATACGGATTTCCCAGAAAGAAGCTCTGCCACGTCAGCACGACCGAGCCGTTTGTCGTTGCCGCCGTCCAGAGGTAGGATTGGTCGTGCCGCGCGAACATCGGCGCACCGATGACGACAATCTCGTTCGAGGCGTTCCGCAGCTGCGGACGCACCTTGCCCCATGTATGCGCCCAGAGCGACGTCACGA
>DCMF01000027.1 GCA_002321305.1 Verrucomicrobia bacterium UBA1629
CTCGCCCGCCGCGCTCGCGAAGATACGGGACGCGGCGGCGGCGCAGCTCGCGCGCTACGCGGCCGACCACGACCTCGCGCGGGCGTGGGACCTGAAGGAGAACGGCGGCACGGTGGCGCTGCACCGCATCGTCCTCGTCTTCCACGGCGGCGACGTCGCCCTCTGCGAGGAGATCTGACCCCAAGTTGTCAACCGCCTAGTCCTGCAGTAGGTGCTTGTGAAGGGCGATGGCGACGGCTTCGGCGCGGTTGGCCGCGCCGATCTTGCCGTAGATCGCCGTGACGTGCTCGCGCACGCTGTTCACCGACAGGTTGAGCTGGAGGGCGATGTCGGCGTCCGTGAGGCCGCGCGTCATCGAGTCGAGAATGCTCTTCTGCCGCTCGGTCAGCGGGCGGACGGGCGGCGACGCCTTCAGCATCTTCCGGATCTCCGGGCTGATGACGGTCTCGCCGCCGACGACGCGGCGAATGGCATCGACGAGCTCGCGGCGGTCGATGGTCTTCAGCAGCGCGCCGTGCGCGCCGGCCGCGAGGGCGCGGGCGATGCCGTCCGCCTCGACGAACGACGTGAGGATGATGACTTTCGTCTGCGGCCGCGCCGCGAGAATCGCGTCCGTGGCCGCCGCGCCGTCCATCTCCGGCATGACGACGTCCATGAGGATCACGTCCGGCTTCAGCGCCTCGGCCTTGGCCACGGCGTCTCGTCCGTCTTCGGCATCGCCCACGACATGGAGGCCGGAATCGGTTGCGAGGATGGCCGCGAGACCCATGCGCACGAGGGCGTGGTCGTCGGCGATCAGGATCTTGACGGGTTTGGACATGATGACGTTCCTTTCTGTGTGGTCGGGAGTTCGAGCGAGACCGTGATCTTCGCGCCCGCGCCGGGGCGGCTTTCGACGGCGAGCGACCCGTGCAGGAGGCGCAGCCGTTCGCGGACGCCCTGAAGGCCGAAATGCCCCTGCCGGATGCCGGGCGCGGCCTGCGGGTCGAAGCCGTGTCCGTTGTCGCTGACGGAGAAGAGAAGCCGATTCCCCTCGCGGCAGCCGGCGACCCTGACGGTCGTCGCCTGTCCGTGGCGGACGGCGTTCAAGACGAGTTCGCGGACGATGCGCAGGACGGCATGGGCCGTGTTGTCGGGGATGTCCTTGCGCGGCACGTCGAAGCGGATCTTCACGTCGAGGCCGTGGACGTAGGGCTCGAGCGTCCGGGCGAGTGCGCTGGCCGTCGTCGGCGCCTCGAGGGCGCGGCTGCGCAGGTCCCACAGGCACTGCCGCAGCTCGTTGCGGCAGGCGGCGAGCGTCCGGGACGCGAGGGCGATGTGGCGGCGCGCGCCGTCGGCGCCGGCCGGGAGGACTTGTTCGGCCGCGTTGACCTCCAGCGTCGCGCCGAGCAGGGTCTGCGAGAGCGTGTCATGCAGCTCGACGGACATCCGGGTGCGCTCGCGGGCCATGAGCTCCGACTGGGCGTGCGCGAGCTGCTCCTTCAGCAGCTCGCCGCTGCGCCGCCTGACGGTCTTCTTCAGCGTGAGGTTCCAGAAGGCGACGGCGAAGGTCAGCGCGGCGAGCGCGCCGAGGACGACGAGCAGCCGGCGCGGCGTCCACCACGGCGTGCGCGCGAGGACTTGGACGTCCTGCGGGCCGTTCAGGACGATGCGCAGCCCGGTGATGCGCGGCGCGGTGCCGTTGAAGCCCATCTTCTCCGTCTCGATCACGCACGTGCCCCGGATGCGGATCGTGTCGCCGAGGCCGATGTGCGCCGAGGCGGGGAGACGTCCGCCCGTGTCGACCGTCGCCATGCGGCCCTCGCTCTCCAGGTAGAGCAGGCCGTCGCCGCGTGGCGCGGGAAGCCCCCGCACGAGGCCGTCGAGCTGGACGTCCTGTCCGTGAAACGAATAGTCGTAGACGGTCTGGTGCTTGTACGGACGGCAGAGCCGGGCCGCCGACGTCACGCGCACGGAGTCCCGGGCGGCGTCCGCGTTGTCGTTCTCGTTCGGCAGGCGTTTCCAGAGGGCGCGCGTGAGGATGGCGCTGTAGAGGTCGGTCTCCGGCAGGCCGGCGAGGACGATGCGGTCGCCGCGCACCGGAAGCCGGGACTCCGCGAGTTCGCCGCGCACGACGGCGCCGCCGTCGGTCCGCAGGAGGAGGTTGTTGCCGCCCCAGGTTGTGAGGACGCGTCCCGTCGCCTTGCGCCGCACGGCGAGCTGCCCGTCCCGCGCGTGGAAGAGGCCGGCCTCGCCGACGTCGGCCACGTCAAAGGGGTCTGTGTGGGCGTCGAGGACGCGGATGTCGTCAAGGCTCGCGACGCGGATCGCATGCGGAAGCTGGCGGCGGTGTCCGCTGACGTGCGAGTAGATGCCCGTGACGGCGACGCGCTGGCCGATGAGCGCGGCGACGTCGCCGGGACGGAGATCCGCATCGACGAGCGCGTAGAAGAGGGCGTTGCCGCAGGAGAGGATCAGGACGCGGCGGTGTCCGTTGAGCTCGTCGGCCAGCACGTCGGCGACGACGGCGTCGAGGCGGATGCGGCAGTGGGTGAGGGCGCCGCTCAAAAGCGCCTGCGGCGTGGCGCGGATCGGCGGCGGCACGGGGCCGTGGCCCAGGACCTGGAGGGAGGTGCAGTCGGCGGCGATCGCGTAGAACGTGCCGGGGTTCATCCGACCCCGGATGCGCACGCGGTCGCCGGGCGCAGCCTTCGCGAAGTCGTCCTCGGCATGGTTCCAGCAGGTCATGCCGACGTCCCCGTCCTGGACGGAGAACGTCTCGCGGTCTTCCGCGCCGAGGCTGACGAGCGTCGCCTCGACGTCGAAGGTGCGGCCGAACGCCCGTTGGGCCTCGGCCTGCCGCAGGTCGCCGACAGAGGTCAGCGCGGCGGCGAGAAGAAGAAATGTCAGCGTCATCGCCCGAATTATACCAAAACGGGCGGATGGCGTTTGGCGGCCGTTCGTTCCTGATGTCAGGCACCGTGGCGCGTACGCCAGTCGCGCATCGAGAGGCCGGTCGTGCGCTTGAAGAGGTTCTTGAGGGCGTTCTCGTTCGCGAAGCCGCAGAGATCCGTGATCTGCGCGATGGAGGCCGTCGTCTGGACAAGCAGCCGCTTGACTTCGGCGAGCTTCCGCCGGGTGATGAGCGCGCCGACAGAGCCGACGCCGGCCTCGTGGAAGCGGAGGTCCAGGAGCTGCCGCGAGACGTGGAGGTGGCTTGCGACGTCCTGTGGCGTGAGGCCCCGCGTCGCGTGGGCGTTGATGAACTCCTTTGCGCGGTCGACCAGCGCCTGTGCGGACAGCAGCCGCACGGTCGATTCGCGCGGAATGACGCGCTTGACGTCGATCTCGACGTGGCGTGTCGACGGCGGCGTGCGCGCGCGCATCATCCGGTCGAGGAAGCGGGCGGCCGCCTGGCCTTCGGCGAAGAAGTCCGGCTCGACGGAGGAGATGTTCGGCCGGACGCGCGTGCAGACGAAGGGGTCGTTGTCGACGCCAAGCACCGAGAGGTCGCTGGGGACTTTGAGCTTCAGCTCCGCCGCCGCCGCAAGGACGTCCGCCGCGCGGGCGTCGTTCGCGGCGAGGACGGCGGTCGGGCGCGCCAGTTGCCGGAGGAACGCGGCGATCTGCGGGCGGTCGTCGGGCGTTTCGGTCGGCGGCAGGACGTGGATTGCGCGCGGCGTCCGCTTCGCGAAGGCCTGTTCGCGCAGGGTCGACCAGCCGATGCGCCGGCGGTTGTGGACATAGGCGAACGTCGCGAAGCGTCCGGCCGCCGCGAAGTGACGGATCGCCTTGCGCGCGATGTCGCTCGGATTGTCGTGGAGGATGACGAGGTTCGTCTTTCGGCTTTGGAGTTCGGCGGGATCCAGTCCCATGACGATGAGCGGGCAGCGGAGCGCGGCGAGCCGGCGAAAGACCGCGACGTCGTGCGCGATCGAGACGAGGACGCCGTCCAGCCCTTGCGACTCGGCGGCGTCCAGGGCTGCGACGGTCAGCTCGTCCTGCGTGCGCAGCAGCTGGATGTCCCACTCGTTCTGCGCGCCCAGGTGGGAGAGCAGCCCCGCGAGCTTCTGCTGGCTGGCCGTCTCGAAAAGGCGCAGGGCGACGAGGACGCGGAACCGTCGCCGAGCGTCTCGCGCGCGAAGGGGTCTCTTGGCGTTCATGGGGCTGGAGTATAGCATAAACCGCAGGCTCCCTCTTGCGCGTGCGTCTGCGCGCGGGCGGTCGAGGCTCTCGGCAGAAGGGTCGTCGCGAGCGTGAGGTGCCGCGGCAGGGAGCCCGGACGGGCGATTCGGTTGAGCAGCGTCTCGCACGCGGCGCGGGCGATCTCGCGAAAGGGCTGCTGGACGGTCGTCAGGTCGGCGTCCCGGGCCGGGGCGATGCCGTCGATTCCGGACAGGAGGACGTCTTCGGGTACGCGGATGCCGGATTTCCGCAGGAGGTTCAGGACCATGAGCGCGACGCGGTCGCTGCTGCAGACGACGGCGTCCGGTCGCTCGGACGACTTGAAGCGCAGCCGAAAGTCCCGGATGTTGGATTTCGTCAGCACATAGGCGGAAAGGTCCTTTCCGGCCGTGCAGACGACTTCCTTCAGTCCCGACAGCCTGTCCCGGACATTGGGCGAGCTGCTTTGCCAGCTGACGAACAGGATGCGTCGGGCGTCTTGCTCAACGAGATGCCGCCCGAGCTTGACGCCGATCGCCCGGTTGTCGACGCCGACGAGGTCGTAGCGGTCTTCCAGCGGGCTCTCGATGCCGCTGTCGAGGAGGACGACGGGGATTTTCGCCTGGGCGAAGGGCGCGAGGATTTGGCTGTCGATGTGGCTGGGCGGACTGTCGCAGTCCTGAAAGGGCGTGATGTTGGCGGCCGGCAGGTAGATGATCCCGGAAGGCTTGTGCGCGACGAGCGTGTGCGCGGCGTTTTCGAGGCGGACGGGGAAATCCGGGCGGGAGATGTGGTCGATCTCGTGGACCTCGAACGTGATGCCGTTGCGCTGGCAGAGGTCGGAGACCTCCTTGCGGATCAGCGGGAAGAAGGGGGCGAGCCCGAAATCCGGCGACAGGAAGCCGATCAGCCGGCGCGTCTGCGCGACGAACGTCCCGGCGCCGCGCCGCGATTCGACCAGCTGCAGGGCCTTCAGGCCGTCCAGTACCCTGACGGCCGTGAGGTGGGACACCTGAAAGCGCGCGCAGATGTCCTTCACGCCGAGAAAGGCGTCCCCCGGCTTCCACCGTCGTCCGGCGGTGATTTCGGCCTTGAGGGCGTCGACGGCTTTCTGGTACATGAACGTCATGCGCGTAGTACGGTTAGACGTCCGCAAACGCCTGCTTGACGAGTTCGGTCTTGCCGCCGCGCCGCCGCCCGGTCATCACCGTCAGCGTCGCGGATTCGTGCGCGCGTGCGCGAATCTCCCGCAGCTTTGCGATCTCGGTTTTCCGGTCAAAGAATTTCATGTCGGTTGCATTCGCCTTTAGGTTGAGTCCTGTTCGGAACTGGCCAGTTCCAAACGGAGCAGTTCTGAACGGGGGACATTATACCATCTTTCGCGGCGCGCGGACAAGGCTGCCTGCCGGGCCTTCCTTATCTCGACAAGAGAATTGCGCGCCCAGACCTTCCATTCAGGGCTGCGCATGAAAAGACGATCCTCGCACTGGGCGACAGTCTCTCTCGCGTCTTTGTTCGGCGGC
>DCMF01000038.1 GCA_002321305.1 Verrucomicrobia bacterium UBA1629
CTCACTTTTTTAAAAAAGTGAGAATGCGGTGTCCTTGAGAATCTCCATTTGCCTCGTGACTTCCTATCTCTCTTTACTTGACCGATCCGTGTTGCTTCTTCTAAAGCTGCTTGCTCGCGACGAAGTTCGGTCAAAAGCTGTTCTTCGGTTGGCAAGACAAACTTATACTTCGCGGCAAAGATTCGCTTCTCGTTAAGCGGCAACGTGTAGCGGACGAGATCCGAGCCCTTGTCAGTACAGAGGACAATGCCAATGGGCGGATTGTCGCCAGGGTTCATCAGTTCACGCTCGTAGTAGTTCACGTACATCTGCATTTGCCCGAGGTCGGCGTGGGTAAGGCGATCCGTCTTGAGATCAACGAGGACGAAACACTTCAAGAGGTAGTTGTAGAAAACGAGATCGACATGGTAATGCTCGCCGTCCAGCGTCAGCCGCTTTTGCCGTTCGACGAACGAGAATCCGCGTCCAAGTTCCAACAGGAATTTCTGAAGATGCGTGATAAGCAGCCGCTCCAAGTCCTTCTCCAGAAATGCCGCGTTCTCGTTCAAGCCCAGAAACTCCAAGACGAGAGGATCGCGCAACACCTGTTCGGGAGCAGCCTCTTTCTTCGGCACAAGCGCATGGACAGCGGTCTTCTTGCCGCGTTTCGTGCGATTCTCAAGAAGCCGCTCGAAGTAGAACAGTTGATCTGCCGCTGAAGCTCGCGCACGCTCCACAGCGACTTCCGGCATTCGTCGGCGTAATACTGCCGAGCCTCCTCGTTCTCGACCGTGATGAGCAACCGATAGTGGCTCCAACTCAATTGGTCACACAGTGTGTGGCCAATTGGAAAGCATCGATAGAACTTGCGCATGGCAAAGAGATTCACGCGCGTAAAACCCGCGCCGAACTCCGCTGTCAACCTTTCACGCAGACACTTGGTCCAATACCGTGATGGCACCATTCTTTTGGGCCGTCAGCACCTTTTGGGAAAGCAAGGACGAGACGATGACCTGAACGTCGGGCTTTGGCACATGGAAGCGCTGCGCCAGGACGCTGCGGAGCGAGCCCAACGTCTTGACGACGACACGGCCATTGCGCAGGTCTGCCGCCAGTGCCGCCGTGACGTCACGCCGAAAGGCTTTCCCTGCGGAAACAGCCGCCGAAAGAAGCCCAGCCGCCGGAATCAGCGTCTCGAACTCGTCCTTGTCATACCAGACCGAACCGCACGCGCCGCAGACGTCAATCTCGACAGCGCGCTTTCCCGATGAGACCCGGACAATCCCCATCTGGCCACCACAGCTCGGACACGAACACCCCGGTGCCTGCTGACTGCGGGCATTGGACAGAATCGCCGTGACGCTTTCCGCATCGAACGCCGTCCGCAGCATACCGACTTTCGCGAGCATGCCACCGCACTGCGCACAGACCTGACACGCCTTGCGTGACTTCGTGAACGCCTGTTTGAGTTTGCCTCCGCATCGTGGGCAGACGGCCTCGCGCTTCTCCGAAGCGGTCTTTGCCGTCTTCGGTAGGACAATGTATTGCGTACAGGCCGAACGAAAGCTCTCCGGCGCCTTTGCCGACCCGATGCCGTAGACCCGCTTGCCCACCTCGCGTATCTTCGCCGCAAGCGCCGTGTAGTCGCTGTCGTTCGAGACAATGCAGATGCCATCGCACGGCACACGGTAAAGGCACTCCATCGCATCGATGACAAGCGCGATGTCGGCCGCGTTCTTCCCGCTCAAGTTGCTGATCTGCGGCTTCGAGACAATGCCGTACTCGTGCTGGGCGTTCTGCCAGCCGCCGTCGCCCATAAACCGCTGCGGCGTACCGTAGGCTCGGCGCAGAATCGGGTCCCCCAGCCGGCACGCGATGCGGAAGACATCCCCCGCAGACGACGGCCCGATGTTGTCGGCATCAATCAGAACCGCCACACGCGGTCGCGTTCTCAACTCGCTTTCCATGTCTGTAGTATATCATTTTTAGGCAAACAGCTCCGAACGTTAAAGCGGAAACGACTCCTGTTCATACCAACAACCATTGTTGAGCATGATGGACACCTCCTCGGCGTAAGGCATCTGCGGAAAGGCCGTAAGAAAGCGTCGGGCGCGCGTCTGTTGCGCTTCAGTCAACGGAATGCCGACGATACCACCGGGATTACGGACGATCTCGGACGCGACGACGCGGCCAACCGGAAGACAACGCGCCTCCCGTGTGGCAATGCGGAAACCATCAAAATCGGCATCGCCGGCATGTTCCGCCGTTACGCCCATCTCACCGAGCGCACGCAACAGGCGCTGGACGAAATAGTTCGGATAGCCCTCGGTGTAGAGCGCCGGACGTCCCGCTGCGACATATCGCGCAAAAGGCGCGGCGTTCTCGCTCGTGATCACCGACCGGTTCTAGCCCTGCCATTCGACCGAACGGATGCGCCCCACCGTCTCGCCCGGAAGCGTACAGGCCTGCCCTGCCGCGAAGAGCCGTGCGGGGAAGTCAAACGTCTCGTCCGCATCCGTCGTGAAGACGAGCGGCGCAAAGAACGTGACAAAGCTCGTGTAGGGGTTTCGACGATGCCATACGTCCCGAAGAGCGTCCGCTCGTCGACGTCGCGTCCCTCCAGGGCCGCCAGCGTCAAGGCGAGCTGCCGCCGCAACGGGCCTGTCCGCAGACTCTTGCTGTCGTTGAGCCAGTCGGATCCCAGCTGCGAAAGGGTCTTCGCCTCGCAGCCTTCCGAATGCACCAGGTTGAATGCGCCCAGCAGCAGCAGCCGTTTCCACGGCTCGCGGTGGGCAGGATTCCGCAAGAAGCGCATCGTCTCCGGCATCTTCTGCAAGGCGTCGATCAGCGTCCGCGCCTCTGGCGCGTGTACTCGATCAGCTGGACGACATTCGGGAAATCGTCGAACGCCTGTGGCACGAGAGAAGAGAGGCGCGTCGGAGACGCTTCGGGATAAAGTGCGCGCGTCTTGAGCCAGTCCTTCAGCCGTGCGCCAAGGTCTTCAAGGCGATGGTTGCGGCGCTCGAATTCGCGCAACTTCGCATTGAGCTTGCCCCAGACCTTGCGCGCCGAATCGACGATGCGCTGCCGCAAATCGACGAGTGCGCCATCGGGCGCATAGAACTGGACAGCATCCGAGAGAATCGCAGCCGCATCGACGGAGGCGCAGGATCGGGCGAAGGGCGGAACGGGCGACATCTGTTGCCGCATACGCGACGCACAAGCGCATCGGCCTCGCTTCAGAGTTTTCCGCAGTGAATTCTCATGCAGACATCCAGACCTGACAGCCCCCTTGACGGACGTGAGTTAGATATGGTAAACTTTGCCTTGTCTAATAAAAAAAGGAAGGCGAGGATCGGCTTGACACACGAAGAAGAGGTTTCCCTGCGGGCGCGGACGCACGACGTGCCGCCGCCCCGGATCGACGATGCGCACCGGCGCGAGCTGCTGCGCTTCCTGCTCGTGAAGACGGCAGCCGTGCGGAAGGGCGTCAAGCCGGCGGAGCTGCTGCGCGTCCGCCACTGCTACGCGCAGACGAACGCCGAGGGCTTCCGCTTCTGCCTCTACCGCCGAGACATCTACTTCACGCTGCGCCTCGCGTATGTGGAGCTGAAGGCCGAGGCGGAAAGCTCGCTCGTGCTCTTCTACGATCCCGCCGCCCTCGACGCGACGCTGAACGCGCGCGGCAACCGGGGCTGGCTCGTCCGCCTGGGCTATCCGGCGGCGGGGACGACGGCGGACTTCCTCGCCGAGCTCGTGCGCCGCGCCCGGGGCGACGCCCTGCCGCACGAAGTCGGCGTCTTCATCGGCTATCCGCTCAAGGACGTCGTGGGCTTCATGCGCCACCTGCCGGCGACGCCGCTCCACCGCGGCCCCTGGCGCGTCTACGGCGGCGTCGCCGAGTCTCTGCGCCGCATGCGCCTCTACGCGCGCATCGAGGACTGGGCGGCGCAGGCCCTTGGCGCGGCGGACTCCCTGGAGGCCTTCTACGCCATGACGCCCGGCTTTCTGACGGCGCGGTAACGCGCCAAATTCACGAACACACAACGCAAAAGGAGAAAAACGAACATGGACAAGGTACACGTCATCTACGGCAGCACGACCGGCATGACCGAGGCGGTCGCCCAGCGCATCGCTGCCGACTTCGGCACGACGGCCGTCAACGTCGCGTCCGCCGGCGCGGACGCATTCGACGCCGAGCTGGTGATCCTCGGCTCGTCCACCTGGGGCTGCGGCGATCCGCAGGACGACTGGGCGGCGACGGGCTTCGCGCTGCTGGAGGCCGCCGACTGGACGGGCAAGAAGGTCGCCGTCTTCGGGCTCGGCGACGCGCAGGGCTTCGCGGACACCTTCTGCGACGCGATGGCCGACCTCGCGCAGAAGGCGGTCGCCAAGGGCGCCACGCTCGTCGGCACACTGCCGACGGACGCCTTCCCCGGCGCAAGCTCGCGCATCGTCGACGGCGACCGCCTCGTGGGGCTGGCCCTCGACGAGACCAACGAGGCCGACAAGACCGACGCGCGTCTCGCCGTCTGGGAAGCCGCCGTCCGTGCTCGGTCCTGACGCCGACGGCGTCTCGGGAGAGGGCGTTGCGGCGGAAGCGACGGCACGTCGTGCGGAAGGTCTTTGGGCTGTCTGCAGGGTTTGGGGGCGTTTGGCGGATCGCGGCGACGTATCCCGAGACGCGGGATTCGCCAGGCCGCTCTGCTCGTCCGTCACGACAGGGGCGGATTTTGCTATACTATCGGCAAATGGAGAGAAGAGCAGAAGAGCGTGCGCGTTCGGCGCGCACCGGGTGCGGACGTTTTCGGCTGGGGCAGACGCTTCGGAACGTGTTCACGGTGGGCGGGCTGACTGCGTTCAGCCGCGTCCTGGGGCTCGTGCGCGAGATGCTGCAGTCGCGTCTCGTCGGCGCGGGCGTCGAGCAGAGCGCGTTCACGCTCGCGTTCGCGCTGCCGAACATGGCGCGCAAGCTCTTCGGCGAGGGCGCGCTCACGGCGGCGTTCGTGCCGGTCTTCAAGGGCGAGGTCGCGGCGGGCGAAATCGAGTCGGCGCGGCGGCTCGCGCGTGCCGTGCTGACGCTCGTCCTCCTGATCCTCGGCGCGGTCGTCGTCCTCGCGGTACTGGGCCTGACGGTCGCGCTCGGCCTCTCGGCGTCGGACATCGTGTCGCTCTCGCCGCGCGCCGTCCTCACGCTGAGGCTCGTGCGAATCCTCTTTCCCTACATGATCTTCATCTGCGGCGCGGCGTTCGGCATGGGCGTCCTCAACGCGCTCGGCCGCTTCGTCGAGGGCGCGTTCATGCCGGCGTTCCTGAACGTCGTCTGGATCGCCGCGCTGGGGGCGCTCTGCTTCTGTCCCGGCCTCTCGCTCGCCGCGCGCGTCACGGTCGTCTGCTGGGCGATCCTCGCGGGCGGCGCGGCGCAGATGGCGTTCCTCTTCCGGTGCATGCGGAAGCGCGGCTACGGCTTTCGCCTCGCGCCGCTGTCGGCGTTCCGCGACGAAAAGTTCAGGCTCGTCTGGAAGAACACGCTCATCGGCGCGCTGGGCGCGGGAGCCATTCAGGCCAACTACCTGCTCGACCAGGTCCTGGGTCAGCTGGCCGCGCCGTGGGCGGCGGGCGTCATCGGCTACGCCGAACGCCTGATGGACCTGCCGCTCGGCGTGGTCGGCGTCGCGTTCGGCACGGTGCTGCTGCCGACGTTCGCGGGGCACTTCGCGAAGGGCGACGCGGCCGGCGCGCGGCGGGCGCTGAAGCGCGCAGTCCTCCAGATGACGGCGGTCATGCTGCCCGCGTCCGTCGTCACGTTCTTCGGCGCGCCGCTCATCGTGCGGCTCGTCTACGAGGGGCACGCCTTTGACGCGACGGCGACCGTGCGCGTCGCGCGCGCGCTGTCCGTCTACGGCCTCGGCCTCTGCTTCTTCGCGGTCCAGAAGTGCCTCATCCCGTTCTTCCAGGCGCAGAAGGACATGAAGACGCCGCTCGGCGTGACGGTGCGGACGGTCTGCCTCAACGCCGCGCTGAACGTCCTTGCGATCGTGCTGCTGCCGCCGGATTGGCGGCATGTCGGGCTTGCGGCCTCGACCTCGTTCTGCGCGCTCGTCGGCTGCGTCCTGCTCGTCCGCGCGCTCGGTTCGCCCCGGACGCGGGAATGAGAAGGGCCTCGGAGAAATCCGGGGCCCTCTTCGATGCTGAAATCGGTTCGCCGCTTACTTGACGGTGATGACCGAGTTGAACGTGCCCTGGTCGTTGGCGACCGCGTTCACGTTTTCCGGATCGGCGCACCACGTGCCGTCGATCACGAACTTGTACTGGTAGTCGCCGGGGGCGAGCTTGACGGTCGCCGAGTAGACGCCGGCCTTGAACGCCATCTTCTTCGCCGTCGGGTTCCAGTCGTTGAACTCGCCGGCCACATAGACGGCCTTGCCCTTTTCCGCATGGACCGTGAACGTCACGGCCTTGGTCGCCGGCTTCTGCGCCGCGCACGCGCACCGCTTGACCGCGCAGGTCGCGGCTTTCGTGACGACGGCCTTGACTGCGGGAGCCTTCTTGACGGTCTTGATCTTCATTTTTTCCTGTTTCCTTTTGTTTTTTGCTCGCTAAGGGCCTTCCCCACAGCGAACGGGCAAATAGTATCTCATATTTTTCTGATTTGTCAATAGCGAAAATGAAAATTGTCGAAATTTCGAATTTTGCGGGGGGCTTTTGTCGTGTGAACGGTTGCAGAGGCGGTTGCAAGGAACGACGGAATTTGGTACAATGCTCGCACAATGGAAAAGCTGGCACTCGAGAACGCGGGGCGTAAGGCCCTCGTGAGGCGCGGCAGGAGCCGCGTAGGCGCGTTTGCGCACGATTCCAGTACCCCCCCCCCATCTTTTAGCCGACGCACAGAGCGGCCCTGCCGACGGGCTGGCGCGTCCCCTGATTAGGGGTCGCGCGGCTTGCGTTCGCCCGAAAGACCAACCCCCAGAAAGGAAGACATGAGAAAGACAAGACTGATTGCGTTCCTTCTGCCGTTCGGGCTGAGCCCGTGGGCGGCGAACGCCTGTTGGATGCGGCAGGAGATTCCGCTCGTCGCGGGATGGAACGCCGTTCACGTCAAGGTCAATCCGTTCGACTACGGCTGCAACGCCGTCTTCGGCGGCGGAGGCGTCGACCAGGTGACCTGGTGGAACCGCGACCGCCGCGACGACGGCACCGGCACCGTCTCGGCCGACACGTTCGCGTGGTATGCGGGCGCGGTCGAGCCCAGCACCTTCGGCGCGGTTCTCGGCGACGGGCGGTATCTCGTCCACGCCGTCGCGGCGACGAACCTCGTCATCCTCGGTACGCCCGCCGTGCCGAACGGGCAGGTCTTTCTCGGCGAGGCGAACCTCGTCGGGCTGAACATCCCGGCGGGCGCGTCGTGCCGCGACGCCTTCGCCGGCTTCGCGCATCTTGCGGACAATCCGTTCAAGTCGGTGAACACGGCGAACGCCGCCGTGCGGCAGAATCCGGGCGCGGCGGTCGGCAATCCGTCGCAGGCCTTCTGGCTGGAGACGACGGGCACGGGCGCGGCGACGTGGACGGGTCCGCTCGCGGTCTCGATCGACACGGGCGACAGGATCCTCTCGTGGTCGTCTTCGACGGCGGCGCGCACGATCACGGTGAAGAACGTCTCGGGCGGCGACCGCGTCGTGACCTTCGCGTTCGAGCCGTCGCTCGCGCCGCCCGCCGGGCAGGGCGCGAAGGCGGGCGACCTCGCGCTCAAGCGCGAGACGGTCGACTGGACGCAGGGCTACGCGCGCCGCGTCTACGAGCCGATGGCCTTCCCGTTCGCGACGAACCTCGCGGCGGGCGCGACGTTCACGCTCAAGGTGCGCCCCGACCTCGACCGGATGCCGGCGGCGGAGGGCGCCTATCTCGGCATCCTCGCCGTCTCGGACGCGGGTTCGACGGTGGACGAGGAGGTGCGCGCGGACGGGACGTTCCTCGTGCGCGTCGGCCTCCGGGCGGACGGCGGCCTTGCGGCGGCGAAGAGCCCGGCGGGGCTCTGGGTCGGCTCGGTGGCCCTCACCGGCGTCAACCGCGCGCGGATGCTGACGTCGGCCAAGCAGGAGTGGGACGCGGAGAAGATCCAGGACACGACGCAGGCGTTCTCCTTCCGGCTGATCCTGCATGCGGCGGAAGACGGGGCGGTCTCGCTCCTCAAGCAGGCGTTCGTCGCGTCCGAGACGGCGGGCGACGAGACGCCGGCGATTCTCGCGGACAGGGCGGCGGCGAAGGAGTTCCGCCGGCTGCATCCGAACGCGACGATCCGCCGCGTGTCGTCCGCGAACTTCCCGTTCATGGAGCCGAGGGCCTTCGACGGCGCGCTCGGCTTCCTGAAGGACGGCGGCTCGCTGTCCGTCTCGTTCACGCAGGCGTACGACGCGAAGGACAACCCGTTCGTCCATGCGTTCCACCCGAGCCATGACAACCTCGCGTTCAACAACGGAAAGCCCTCGAAGAAGGGCGACGGCGCGGACGGCACGGGCGACTACGAGAGCTGGAGCGTGACGCGCCGGGTCTCGCTCACGTTTGCGGGGTCAGACCCCCTGGGCGCGAACGACGACTGGAACAAGACCGTCTGCGGCGGAACCTACCGCGAGACGATCACGGGCCTCAACAAGACCCCGATCATCGTCGAGGGCGCGTTCAGGCTGAACAAGACGCTCGACACGCCGGAAATCAGGTAATTCATCCTTCAACTCTTCCACCTTTCCACACTTCCACCCCCAAAAGGAAACAAAACCCATGAACACCGTCATGAAGACCCTCGTTGTCGCCGCGCTTGCGGCGGTCGCTATGCCCGCCTTCACCCTCGCCGCCGTGCCGAGCTCGGCGACGCAGAACGTGCCCGGCACGATGAACTACCAGGGCTATCTCGCCGACCCGACGACGGGCGCGGCCTACGCCGACGGCATCTACACGCTCGACATCCGCATCTGGAACTCGGACGTCAGCACGACGGCGTCCGCCTGCCTCTGGGGCGGACGGTATTCCGTCTACGTGAAGGACGGCTACTTCAACCTCATGCTCGGCGACTCGAGCGCGGCGGAGCTCACGTCGGCCGACGGCATCGTGCCGACCTACAAGAACGCGGATCTCTGGAAGGCCCTCTGGGGCGCGTCCGCGACGGACACGGTGCGCTACCTCGGCGTGACGCCGCGCCAGAACGCCAACCACGCGAACATCACCTCGCCGACCGAGATCGCGCCGCGCCAGCAGCTCCTGACCTCGCCGTTCGCGTTCCGCGCCCAGCACGCGCAGTACGCCGACCAGGCGCAGGCGGGCTTTTCCGTGCCCGGCAACCTGACCGTGTCGGGCAGCGCGACGGTGAAAGGTACGATCAGCGGGCCGATTGCCGCGAGCGCGGGCTCGAGCCTCGGGCCGGTGAAGACCTCGTCCTCGACCGTCAACCTCGGCAACGGCTACACGTCCGCGACGAGCGAGAACTTAAGTTCCCTGCCGGCGGCCGTCTACGACGTCGGCAAATACCTCTACTTCTACTCCTACTACAGCATGTACTTCAAGCCGACGGCGGGCAGCATGAACTTCACCGTCCCCTTCGGCTACTACATGAACGTCACGGGCGCGGGAACGTTCAGGTCGGATGCCGTCAACAACACGATCGGCGGCACGGGCGCGACGAAGATCTCCGGGCGCGGCGCGTCCTCCCTCGACCTGAAGGGCTCGGGCGCGATGACCATCGAGTCGACGAGCGGAAATGCAACGCTGAAGAGCGCGTCGAACACGACGGTCGAGGGTGGCATGACGACCGTTTCCTCCACCGACAACGACCTGTGGCTCAAGAGCAGCGCGGACATCAACTTCGACTGCAGCAATCTCTATTTCTCCGATTCGGGAAGCTGGAACAGGCCGATCAAGATTCTGAAGGTAAACGTCACGATTCCGGCGGGGCAGAAAGTCGCCTACTCCACGCTTGACGAGAGCGTCTACACGTGGATGGTCGGAGGCTGGGCTCAGGCGTCCGCCAATCCCGTCCCGGCGGGCAACTCGCTTGTCTGCGTCGCGTGCATGTCTGTCGGCAACAGCAGAAAGCTGATTTTGGAACTCAACAAGTCCCACGGGGCGGCGACCGTCGTCTACGTGACTCTCGTCGGCTTCCACGCGAAGATGGTGAAAGACGAACGCTGACAGGACGAAAGGGAGCGGACCTTGGGAAAAGGGAAAGGGGGCTTATCATGCGCAAGCGAACCATCGGGCGGTTGCTACTGACCGCGGCTGCGCTGGGCGGCGCGTTTGCCGTCCGCGCGGCCGGGCCGACGGACAACCTGCGGGCAGACTACCATAACGCGGTGCACGGCGCGCCGTGGACGAACGGGGCGGAGCAGGTCGCCGTGCAGCTCGGCGCCGGCAGCGGCTACCACTTCACGACGAACCGGACGATCCGCTACCTGCGCTTCGGCCAGTACAACCAGACGACCTATCCGACGCTGGAGACGCTCCAGGTCGGCCTTCAGAGCGTCTTCCCGACGCCCGTCCTGCGCTCGACGCTCGGCCAGCCCATCGCGGGCGCGAGCGCGAACAGGTTCCTCGGCGAGGCCCTGACGCCGCCCGCGGACTGGGACGGGACGGAGCCGGAGATCGAGGAGGGGACGGGCGGCAATGCCGTCTGGATCGACTTCGCGAAGGAGGTCATCGCCTGCGAGGCGGGCCCCGTGCGCATCACCTGGCCGCTCACGGGCGGCGGGACGAAGCTCGAGACGGCCGTCGTCGCGGCGTCGCCGAACAAGCGGCCCGTGCGCCTCTACTGGACGCACGAGCGTCCGGCCTACGCGGGCGACTCCGCGTACACGGCCCTCCAGAACGCGGGCCCCACGGTCACGTTCGGGCAGAACTACAAGGTGCATCTCTATCCGACGTCGCGGATCGGCATCTATGACCCGAAGGCCGGGAAGGACTCCGGCTACACGGCAGGCGACGGCCGCGGCTACGTCTGCCTGAACGGCAACGAGCTTCAGGCCTTCGCGGGCAGCTACGGCACGTTCCTCATCGTCTACTCGCGTCTCGACGAGGCCCTGAACGAGCGCCGGATGCTCGCCTACGAGCTTGTCGAGGTCCTGGAGCCCAAGCAGACGCAGATCGACGTGAAGATCGGCGACCAGCTCAAGCCCCAGACGCGCGACTTCTCGACAAACGAGCTCTTCCCGCGCGTGACGCGCGGCCTCACGGACGAGTCGGAGAACGGCGAGGTCTACGTCTACCAGCATGGCACGGGCGCGCAGAAGAACTACCTCTGGGCGATCCGCGACTCGAGCGCGAACCCGTGGAAGATCGAGGTCTTCTGGCGCGCGAAGGAGGAGCTGGACGTCGTCTGGCCCTTCGAGGTGGACATCTACGGCGCGTCGTGGGACACGGCGGGCGCGCAGCCCTACGTGCGCGACACCGAGAAGGCGGAGGGCGGCCCGGCGAAGGCCGAGCCGGTCGTCTACTACCCCTCCGGCCTGACGGTCGAGGCGATGGACTACCAGGTCGTCGCCGCCGGCAGCGGCATGAAGGAGCAGAAGCACCTCCACGTCTCGGACGGCCTGTTCTACTCGGACTGGGCGGACGCAGCGACCTACGCGCTTCTCAAGTACACGAGCGGCGACGCGGTCTGGTTCCAGACAGTCCGCTCGCTGCCGGCGAAGGCTGCCGCGCGTCTCGCGGAGCTCGCGCTCGACTACGCGGGGGTCTGCACGAACGTCGCCTACCGCACGGGCGCCGCGACGAACGCCGTCGGCGCGCTCGACGTCGCGACGAACGTCGCCCTCGCCGCCGAGATCCGCGCCCCGTTCGCGGGGGCGGACGGCTTCTTCTACCCGGGCTGGATCCGCCGCGACCACAAGCCGTCGGCGGGGGCCTATCCGGTGAGGAACCCCTACAACGCGAGCCTCTACGCCTACCCGACGGGCTACCGTCCGCCCGACGAGCTCTTCTCGCCGATCTATTCCGTCAACCTGGGCGAGCTGGAGGTCTGGTGGTCGCTCCCGTCGAAGCTGATGGGCGCGGCTCGCCCGAACGGCGGCAACGCGGAGCCGCTGGCCTCGCCGGTCTACTTCCCGTCCATCCCGCTCGTCTACACGGTCCACACGCCCGAGCAGATCGCCGTCCTCGCGGGGGACTACGCGGCGAAGCCTCAGATCGTGATCGCCTCGGGGCTCGGCTCGGCCGGCTTCGCGCTGAACGACCACCTGACGGGCCACGCGCAGGAGACGGCCCCGGCGCTCGTCTGGAACCCGACGGCCCCCTACCCGGACCTGTTCGCCGCGTCCGTCTCGCTCGGCGGCCTCGACAACCCGGCGGGCGTGACGTCGAACTTCACGTTCGAGGCCCGCATCGTCTGTGACACGGGCGCGGACGGCGGCGAGAAGTACATGGCGTTCGAGCGCCCGCTCATCTCTTTCTACGCGTCGTCTGGCGACGGGGAGGCGTCCGCGCAGGCGCCCTACCTGAGACTCGGGGTCTCCGCCGACGGGCGCGTCTTCGTCAACGGCGAGGAGGCCGTTCCGGGGATGCACCAGGAGACGCACCAGGGGAGCGTCTCGACCATCTGGGGCTTCCCGTACAGGTTCGCCGAGTTCGGCGCGCAGATGGGCAAGTCCGGCGAGGCGCGCGGCCCGCAGGGCGCGCACGTGGTCTTCCGGCACGAGGGGACGACCTGGACGTTCTACCTGAACGGGCACTGCCTCGGCACGTGCGAGGGCGAGGCGGCGGTTGACGTCGCCCGCGACACGGCCAGGGTCTTCGAATGCAACAGCGGCCCCGGCGTCTGCTATCGCGGCCCCGTCCACTACCTGCGCCTCTGGAGCGAGGCCCGCACGGCGAAGCAGCTCGACCGGAACCGCTACGCGGCGTGTCCGGCCTCCGCAGACCTCGTCTTCCAGTACGACGGGCCCTCGCAGACGTTCGAGACCTACGGCGACGAGAGCGCCGTCGCCGGCCCCGTGAAGGACGGCTTCCTCTCCGACTCCTCGGGCCACGGCGCGCACGCCTACCTCGGCTATCCGGCGGAGACCAACGGCACGGACACGACGATGTGGCTGTCGGCCGGCGCGATGACGGGCGTCGCGCTGCGCCAGCCGCAGCCGGGGCGGACGTTCCCCGCCGACGCGACGATCTACCGCCAGCCGGATCCCGGGCTCGACGGCTACAACCCGAACGAGGAGCACGCGCTTCTCGTCGGCGGCGTCGCGCACGCGCTGCGCTGCGACCTGAACCGCACGGAGAGGGACGGCGCGGGCGAGGAGGCGTTCACGTCGCTTCCCTACGCGCTCGTGCAGTACGTCGACGCCGACACGCGTCGGCCGACGATGTGCGCGCTCCGCGTCGTGCCCGAGAACGACATGTACCGCTTCCGCCGCTACCTGACGGCCGGGTCGATGGTGCAGAGCCCCGATCCGCTCGCGCGGCTCCAGCCCGCGAACCTGCAGGCGTTCGTCTCCGGGCCGACGTACGGCGCGGAGGAGACGTGCTTCCGCGACCGCAAGGGCTGGTTCTGGGCGCACCAGGCCGGCGACGACGGCGGCCCGACGAACTACGTCTTCGAGATCTCCTACCCGAGCCAGGCGGCGTTCGACTACCCGGACGGGTCGGCGCCGGAGGCCGGCGCGCACGTCCCGTGGATGGCGAACTACGCCCAGCGCGACGACGGCTACGTCTGGACGCTCTGGGGATCGGACGGCCCCTCGCCGTTCCCCGAGCGTGACGCGGGCGACCCCGTCGGCACGGCGATTGACTACACCTACGTGGTCGACTGGCCCGAGAGCGTGCCGGGGCTGTACGTGAACGACACGCTGCACGGCGCGAAGGACGGGCTTCCGGCGGTGCGCGGGCAGCTCTCTGCGAAGATCCTCTACCAGCAGTCCGCCGCGACGGGCGGCGTCGCGTCCGTGCGCCTCATCGACCCCGAGACGCGCCAGGGCGGCAAGCTCCTCGCGATCCCGGACGACATCCGCACCTACCGCGACCCGAAGACGTCGAAGCGCAGGTTCACCGACCTGCCGCCGATGCTCCGCGACCGCTTCCAGTGGAACCCGACGGCGTTCCACGACATGACGCACAACGACTCGCGCGAGCTGGAGCTGACGGGCCAGTTCATCGACGAGGGCGCGTACCAGTTCGCGCTCCTCAACGCGATGGACGCGCGCTCGAAGGCCGTGATGCTCGACCCCGACCTCCTGCCGGGCGCGGACGCGGCGGCATGGGTCGCGGGCGTCGAGTCCGTCTCGTCCGAGCCGATCGTCCTCACCGACGACGTCACGCCGTTCACGGCGATGGCGCTTGCGACGACGGGCAAGGGCGCGGGCTACGTCACGCTCGTCTTCAACGACTCGACGAACCTCTCAATGGTCGCGAAGAGCGACGTCGTCACGATGTCCGTCATCAAGGTCGTGCCCGAGCTCTACAACGGCCGCCTGCACGTCTTCCAGAGCGAGAACCCGCTCGACCGGCAGGTGAACGTGAAGTACGCGTCCGACTTCGGCGCGAAGCCCGAGCTGTGGGAGTTCGAGTGGCAGTACTGCGAGCCGCAGGGCGGCGCGGCGGCTCCCGCCGGCGACGCCGGCGCGTGGCTCTCGCTCGCGGGCAGCTGCGGCAAGCCGGGCGTGCCGATGCTCGACTGGATCACCGTCGGCGACGCGGGCGTCTTCGGACTCTCCGACCACTATGTCCGCTGCCGCTACCGCGCGCTTGACCCGGCGGTGCAGGCGCTCGTCGGCACGGGCTGGTCGGGCTGGAGCCCGCCAAAGCTCGCGGAAGGGTGGGTGAAGCGCGTCCTCAAGGCGATCAACCCGTTCGACCAGAAGATCCGCGACTTCCTGAACAGCAAGGTGGACACGTCGCTCTCGATGGTCCAGCAGGCGGGCGCGCCGTACCAGGGCGACATCCCGCTCAACCTGGAGGCGCTCGGCGAGAACGGGCTCATCGCGATCTACGAGACGCTCCTCAACCAGGCGAAGAAGCTCTCGGTCGACGCGGACTACCTGGCGACCGAATCGCTCGCGCTCTCGCTCCAGATGGCGGCGGGCCGCATCGCCGAGCTGTACGCGGTCCTCGGCAACGAGGCGTACGCCGACGCGCTGAACCCGACGGTCGACCTCGGCGCGGACGCGCTCGTGGACGACACGGCGGAGGGCTCCGTCTTCCCGTTCATGAACCAGTGCGAGAGCCTGCTTGACGAGGAGCTCTGCCTCCTGCGCGGCCGCGACCTCTCGAGGCGGTACGCGGCCAGCCGGGCGTCGGGCGGCGAGCCTTCGGACTACCCGTGCTTCAACCGCCTCGCCTGGAACTTCACGGCGGACATCATGGGCGGCCAGGTCGCCTACGTCGAGAACTACGGCATCCGCGACGTCTGCGGCGCAAGCGACGCGGAAGACCCGTCGGCGAAGGACGGCGTCATCGACGTCTACGACGCGAAGGCCCTCTATCCGCAGGGCCACGGCGACGCCTGGGGCCACTACCTCTCCGCCGAGAAGGGCTACTACGCGCTCCTGCGCCACCCGAACTTCGGCTGGAAGCCGCAGATCGAGGGCATCCTTGCCGGGCAGACCGAGATCACGATCGGCAACCTCCACGAGAAGCGCTTTGCGCAGGTCGCGGAGATGAAGGCGAAGACGGGCGAGCGCATCGTCGCGGCGACGCAGCGCGCGAACTACGCCGCCGGCGCGTCCGACGCCTGGCTCGCCGCCGAGGACGACGACGCGACGCGCGCCTGGGGCACGGACGAGTGGGCCACGCGCGCCCATCTCGGCGCCTACTACGACTGGGCGGCCGTGAACGCGCTCCTGCCGGCGCGCAGCGCCGAGGAGGGCCTGGTCCGCATGCTCGACCGCGAATCGACGAAGGAGCTCGGCGCGATCGCCGCGAGCGCGCGCCGCATCCAGGCGTCGGCCGACTCGGCGGACGCCGGACTCAACCCGCTCGGGCTCTCCGATGCGGCGATCCCGTTCGACATCTCGCCGGCGGAGATCGACGCCGGCAAGACCCACTTCGAGCAGGTCCTCGACCGCGCGAAGAAGGCCACGAAGGTCGCGCGCGACGTCTTCCTGCGCGCGAAGGCCGCCGCGAACGCGCTCCGCGACCAGAACGCCTCGGCGGACTACGAGAAGCTCGTCTCGGACGAGGAGGCCGCCCTCGAGCGCCGCCTCATCGAGATCTACGGCTACCCGTACGACGACGACATCGGCCCCGGCAAGACCTACCCGCAGGGCTACGCGGGCCCGGACATCTACCACTACGAGTACGTCGAGACGTACGACCTCGACGGGTCGGGCGGCATCGACGGCGCGTATCGCGGCGTTTCGGCGGGCGACGGCAGCTATGGCCGCTACATCGACGTCACGGTCGACGACTACAGGCTCGTCACGACGAACATCACGGGGACCTTCCAGGCCGAGATCGACGAGTCGCTCGCGGACAACGGGTTCTACGGCAACATCATCGTCGGCGCGGTGTCGTGGTACCAGGACAAGCTCGCCGAGGCGGGCGCGTACGTCGACCCGTGGTCGAAGTACACGGGCATCTCGTCCGCCGACTTCAGGCTCCCGGTCGCCGTCGTCGATACGGCGGGCGACGCGCTCGACGGCAAGGTCGAGTACTCGTTCAGCGTCGCGGCGTGGTCGAACGCCCAGTGGGTCGCGAGCTACTACGTCGGCGAGGGCGGCTTCACGCCGAAGCCGA
Source organism: Verrucomicrobia bacterium UBA1629 (assembly GCA_002321305.1). Classification (GTDB taxonomy): domain Bacteria; phylum Verrucomicrobiota; class Kiritimatiellia; order RFP12; family UBA1067; genus UBA1067. The sequence goes on from DCMF01000038.1 coordinate 16,684, forward strand.
AGGACTTCCACGGCCAGCGCAAGGCCGAGGGCGAGACGCAGATCGCCCTGAACGGCTACGCGAAGCTCCTCGCCGAGATCGACGTCAAGGCGAACGCGCTCTTCGCGGCCAACGAGAAGCTCCAGGGTCTCGTCGACGAGCTGACCTCGCTCGACTACACGACCCAGATGGGCTACGTCACGGACGCGGCGAAGAAGGAGGTCGAGAACTACACGGCCGCCTGCCGCAAGAACGCCGAGACCGTCGAGAAGACGCTCGCCGCGCTGAAGGAGCTCAAGGACACGCTCACGGAGTCGGGCGTCGAGGCGTTCCCGAAGCTGACGGGCCTCTCCTTCGACCTCACCTCGGCCGGGCGCGCCGCGCTCCTCGCCGTCAAGAGCGGCGTCAACGACCTCCTCAACGGGCAGATCAACGCGCAGTCGTTCAAGATCCAGAAGTGCGAGGAGGCCGTCGACGAGCTGGACGACGCGCTCGCGAAGCAGTTCGGCGCGTGGATGGACAACGCCGACCGCCAGAAGAAGGTCGCCGCGATCAAGGAGCAGACGGCCAAGGTGCGCGGCGCGCTCGCGGAGCTCGAGGTCGCGTTCACCGACGCGAACGAGAAGCGCATGGCCTACGCCAAGGTCGTCGCCGAGGGCGACGAGCTCCAGGCCGAGCGCGAACGCCTGCGCATCCAGTGGGCGGCCGACCTCTCGCAGAGCCGCTACCGCAACATGACGTACCAGATCTTCCGCAACGACGCGCTCCAGCGCTACCACGAGGCGTTCGGGCTCGCGGCGAAGTACGTGTTCCTCGCGGCGAAGGCCTACGACTACGAGACGGGGCTCCTGCAGAGCGACCGCGCGAACACCGCCGGGGCGGCGTTCATGACGTCGATCGTCAAGGCCCGCGCGCTCGGCCGCTTCGCGTCCGACGGCACGCCGCTCCCCGGCGGCGACGCGGGCGACCCCGGCCTCGCCGACATCCTCGCGCGGATGGAGCAGAACTGGGCCGTCCTCAAGACGCGCCTCGGCTTCAACAATGCGCAGGGCGACCTCGACTCGTTCTCGCTCCGGGCCGACCTCTTCGGCAAGGCGGCGGACGCTGCGGGCGACGCGGCGTGGCGCGACGCGCTGGCGGGCTGCTGGGTCGACGACCTGCGCACGCACCCCGTCTTCGCGCGCCTCTGCCAGCCATTCGACCCGATGAAGGCGCGGGAGCCGGGCTTCGCGATCCCGTTCCGCACGGTCGTCGCCGCGCGCAGGGACCTGTTCGGCAACGACCTCGCCGGCGGCTCGACGGCCTACTCCTCGACCTACTTCGCGACGAAGCTCCGGGCCGTCGGCGTGTGGATCGAGGGCGCAGGCGCGGCGACGGCCCTGCCGAAGCGGCCCGAGGTCTACCTCGTGCCGGCCGGCCTCGACTACATGCGTGCGCCGGTCAAGGCCTCGGGGAACGCCGCCGCAGTCCGCACGTGGCAGGTCGTCGATCAGGTGTTGCCCGTGCCCTATTCGCTCGCCGAGAGCGACTGGGAGGCGGACGACTGGAGCGTCCTCAAGGACGTCCTCGGCAACGAGTCCGCCCTCCAGCGGCGGCATCCCGCCATCCGCGCGAACGTCGGCGCGACGTTCGACGCGGCGGCGACGATGACGTACAACGCGCGCCTGATCGGGCGCTCCGTCTGGAACGACCAGTGGTACGTCTTCATCCCGGCGGCGTCCCTCAACGCGGACGACGCGGCGGCGAAGCGGAACTTCCTCGACGCGGTGCGCGACATCCACCTCAGCCTCAAGACCTACTCGCTGAGCGGCAACTGAGAAAGGAGAGCAGGAAAATGAAAGTCCCATCCCTCATCCACCACGCCCCGTCCCTCGCCCTCGCGCTCGCCTGCGCGGCGGCGCCGGCGGGGGCCGTCCCCCAGGCCCCGGTCATCACCTACGGCCTCGTGCGCGACGAGTACGGCGTGCCGTTCACGAAGGCGTCGGACGTGACGCTCGAGCTCGTCCGCGCCGACGCGCGGACCGGCACGGTCTACGCCCGCTGCGCCGTCGGCGAGTCGGGCGTCCCCGGCATGAACTACCGCCTTTCGCTGGAGATCGACTCGGACGGCCCGGCGCGCGCGAACGCCGTCTGCGCCGGAACGGAGATGTTCGTCGGGGCGACCGCCGGCGGGACGGAGACGCCGCTCTTCCCCGCCGCCGTCTTCGCGGCGCCGGCGCAGGGGACGAAGCAGCGGCTCGACTTCTCGACCGGCACGGATGCGGACGGCGACGGCCTGCCCGACGAGTGGGAGCGCTGGGTCATCGAGAACGGCCCCGCGTGGCGGGGCGGTCCGGCGACGGACGCCGACGTCGCGGCCTTCCGCCCGGACGCCGACGCGGACGGCGACGGCATGACGAACCGGCAGGAGTTCCTCGCGGGGACGGATCCGTTCCTCGCGACCGACCTCTTCAAGATCGAGTCCTTCGAGATCCTGCCGGGGACAGACCGCGCGCGGCTCGTCTTCCTGAGCGCGGAAGGCCGCACGTACCGCGTCGTGTGCGCCGAGGCGCCGGGCGCGGACTGGACGCCCGTCGCGACGACGCGCACGGAAGGGGCCGAGCTCGCCTACGAGAGCTACAGGGGCACGGGGCGGCGCATCGCCGTCTACCTCGACGCCCGGCTCGACGCGCGGTTCTTCCGCGTCACGGCGGACTGACCATGGTCGTCACGAATGCGCTCGGCGCCGCCTTCGCGGCGACCCTCCTCGCGGCGTCCGACGCCGGCGTGACGTTCGCCTTCCCGGAGGACGGCGCGACGAACGCCCTCGCGTGGGCGCAGCTCGCGCCCGCGTCGCGCGCGGCCGTCTGCGACGCGCTCGACTTCGCGCCCGTGCCGCCCGCGCTCGCGGCCACGTTCGCCGTGGCGCGGGGCGAGCTGCGCCGCGTGGACGCGCTGGCCGCGGACGAACGCCTCGACGCCGGGACGGCCGCCCGCCGGCGCGCGTCGGTCTGCGCGGCGTTCGCCCGCCGCGCCCGCGCCGCCGGACTGGACGGCGCGCAGGTCGCCCGCCAGCTCCGGCGCCTGCGGGAGGGCGACGCCCTGCCGCAGATGCGGCAACGAAACACTGTGATAAACTCCGATGATTGATGCTCTCGCTACCGCTCCGCAGACTATCGCTGGCTTCGCAGAAGCCAGCCCTAAAGCAATCGTCTGTAAGACCGTTTTCGGAGAATTGGACGCCTTTCGACGATCTATTCTGCGGAGCGGTAGCGAGAGCCATACGGCTCGGAGTTTATTCGGAGAAAACAGACTCGATATTAATGTCGAAGCAAGAATCTAAACTAAGGAAAGGGAAGGAGACACCCATGGCAAACCACACGATGAAATACATGAAAACCCTCTGCGCCGCCGCGCTCGGCCTGGCGCTCGCGCACCCCGCCGTCGCGGAGGACGGCTACGAGACGGTGGGCGGCATCAAGTACAGCTACACCGCCAACGCGGACGGCGCGAGCGTGACGCTTCATGGCATTGTGAACAATGACAATGACCTGCCGGAAACCTTGACCGTGCCCGAGACGCTGGGCGGGAAGCCGGTGACGAAAATTGGGCAGAATGCTTTTAAGTTTACGCCGATTGTCTCGCTGACGCTCCCCGCGAGTCTGACGGCTGTCGATGCTTTCGTTTTTTTCGGCGCGACGAAGCTCCGGGAAATCAAGGTCGCGTCGGCGAACGAATGTTTCGAGTCCATGGACGGCGTCCTTTTCAGCAAGAGGGACAAGAACGGGGACCTCTACAGTGAGAACGGGTTGCGGCTCGTCGCCTATCCACGGGCGCGCGAGGGGGCGTCCTATGACATCCCGGCGAGGACTGCGCAGGTTAATGGGTCTGCCTTTTATGACTGCACGAATCTGGAAGAGCTGTCCGTTCCGGCTACCGTTAGCATTGTTGGGGAACTGAGTGCCCAGTTTATCGTGCAGTGCCCGAAGCTGAAGCGGGTCAAGGTGGCGGAAGGCAATCAGAACTTTCATGACGAGGACGGTGTTCTCTTTTATGACCTTCCAATATCCGGCGGCGCGGACGGCGACCGTCTACACGATTCCAGGCCATGTGACCGAGGTTTTCCCCAGTGCGTTTGCGAACTGCGCAAACCTTGAAAAGGTGACCTTCCCGGCTTCGGTGGAGACTTTGAACAATTTCGTGTTCGAGGACAGCCCGAATCTGAAGGCGCTGTATTTCAACGGTGTCCCGCCGGCAGCAGAAAAACAGACGTTCCTCAGTACGCGGGACGACTTGAAGGTCTATTACACGGACGAAACCCACAGGGACGCCTGGGAGGCGGTCTATTCCGACGGTGGCAAGTGGGCGATTTGCGATCAGTCGAGGCGGCCGCCCGTGTCGTTCTGGAATGTGAACGGACTGCCGCAGGACGGCGTGACGAGCTATAGCTATAGCTATGCGGAGAAGACGCGCACGGTCGCCGTGCCGAACGCCTGGCTGCTGGAAAACGTGCCGGGGCTGACGGAGGATTCGACGGCGGACGACGCGACGGCAGCGCTCGCGGCGACCGGGAAGAACGGCATTCCGCGCTGGAAGTCGTACCTGTTCGGGTTCGAGCCGGACTCCGACACGCCGGCGGCCGCGCAGCTGAAGGTGTCGATTGACGGCTTCGATGCGCAGGGGCTCCCGGTGGTCAAATGGTCGCCCGACCAGCGTACGAACGAAAGCGTGAAGGCCTGCGTCAAGTACACGGTTCGCGTGGCGACGACGCTGGACACGAATCGGCAGTATTGGGATAACTACGAAACGCTCACCGACGAATTGAAGAAGAACTGCCGCTTCTTCTACGTCGAGGTCGAGGCGCAGTAGGCGTCCCTGCGCCTCTGCGTGAGAGGACAACCTTTACGGCTTGAATTTTTCGTACGCCCCACTGGCTAACAAGGAAGGAACAAATCCCATGACACAGAAACTCATGCTCATGACACTGGCGGCCGCCTGCGCGGCGACGGCCTCGGCGG
>DCMF01000070.1 GCA_002321305.1 Verrucomicrobia bacterium UBA1629
CAGTCAATCAGCCACCCAGTATGTGATTTGAAGCGCACTGGCCACGGTGGCCGTACAAAGACACAGACAGACAGGAGGATCAAAATGGACAACACGCATTATACCACAATCGGCATGGACGTGAGCGACCGAAAGACACAGGTCTGCGTCATGGCCAAGGACGGGACGTCGCCGAAGATCGTCATGGAGACGGTGATTCCGACGACAAAGGAGGGGCTTGCGAAGTTCCTCTCGACGCAGGACAGGTCGACGCCGGTGGCGTTCGAGACGGGGATGCACTGCCGATGGATGAACGAGGTCGCCGAGGGGCTGGGGTTCACGGTGTACGTGGCCAACCCCTGCCGCCTCAGGATGATAACGGAGTCGAAGACGAAGAACGACGTCAACGACGCGCGGATGCTGGCGCGGCTCGCGCTCTCCGATCCGGGGCTTCTCCATCCGGTGAAGCTGCGCGGACCCGAGCACCAGAGGATGCTCAACCTCCACGAGATGCGCAACCGCCTCGTGAAGCAGCGCACCGGGATCGTCGTCCAGCTGAGGGCCGTCGCCAAGTCGATGGGCTTCAGGATCGCCAAGTGCCAGGCCGCGGGCTTCCACAATCTCGACAGGAAGGCGTGGCCGGAGGGGTTCCGCGACATCGCATGGCCGATGCTGAAGAACCTCGAACAGCTGGCCGTCACCATCAAGACCTACGAGAAGCAGATAAGGGAGCTCGCCGAGACGCCGACGTTCAAGGCGCAGGTCGGAAGGCTCATGGAGATCCGCTACGTCGGGCTGTACGTCGCGACTGCGTCGCACGGTAGTTCGACGGCTCCGTCAAGTCGCCGATCACCAGCCCCGAAAGAAAAAGGCCCCGCGACTCGACGTCCTCGGGGTTCATACCGTAGTTGCCGACCTCGGCAGTGGTGAGGGTGACGAACTGCCCCGCGTAGGACGGATCCGTCAAAATCTCCTGGTAGCCGCACATGCCGGTGTTGAAGACAACCTCCCCGCACCGGTCAACCCGCGCGCCAAACGCCACGCCGGGGAAAACCGCCCCGTCCGCGAGCGCCAGAAACGCCTTCCGCTCACGCTCCGCCCGCCATTTCGCCGCATATTCGCTCGTCGTCATCCTCTCGCTCCTCTCATTCTCGTGAAGCCTTGCAAACCCCATGCCAACGGCACAAGCGCAACGGATTACACGCCGTGGAAACTCCGCGCCCGAAAACAAGAACCGCCGAGTCCCGGACAGGGCTCGGCGGCGATTGGCGTCATGCGCACGCTTACCACTCGACGAGCGCGAAGGAATTGGGCTGCAGGTCCAGCGCCGCCGTGCCATCGGCGCGGACGATGAGCGGCGTCTCCGTGTAGGTACGCACGGCGTCCGTGAGGTGGCAACGCACCTGGGCAGGATCGACGCCCGCCGGAAGCGCCACATTGACCCGGCGCGTCTCGACGATGTTGTTGTCGTCCGAATAGCGCGCGAGGAAGAGCGCCCCGCGCCCGGCGGCGCCCTTCGCCGCGCAGGCGTAGAGCTGCGGCTTCTTGATGTCCGGCGTCGCGACGGCCGTCTGCACCTGCGTGCCGAGTTCGCACAGCCGCCGCCAGGCGAAGAACGGATAGTAGCCCTTCTTCGGCAAGAGCGTGAGCGTGTCGAACATGTTGTTCATGTTGGTGTTGACGCGCGCGTCGTAGAACATGAGCATATCGACCGGCGCGTCCTGGCAGGCGATCATCACGGCGGCGATGGACGCCGCGCCCTTCTGGGCGAAGCGACCGCTCTCGCACTCCAGCGAGTAGACCCACTCGTCGCCCCAGCCGCGCACGTAGTTCCATTCGTTGAGGTGGCTCTCCGTCTTCGTGAAGCCGTTCGCGTCGAGGAGCGCACGCACCCGACGAGCATCGACGGCGGGCGCGGCGGCGTCCGAATAGTAGCAGTGCCAGGAGTAGAAGTCGAGCGGCAGCTTCTCCTTCGCGCAGAACGGCAGGAACTCCTTCGTCCAGGCGCCCCACCAGCAGAAGGCCGGGCCGCCGATCTTGATCGTGTCGCCGAAGCAGGCCCGCAGATGGCGCGACGCCACCTTGTAGAGCTCGAGGAACTGCGCGTTCGTGCCCGTCCAGGTCGGCCCCTGCCGGCCGTCGGCGCGCGGCTTGTTGCCGTCCGGCTCGTTCCAGATCTCCCAGTACGTGATGTTCCACTTGAAGCCGTTCGCCCAGCCCTCGTTGTAGTGGCGCACGACATGTTCGCAGATGCGCGCCCACTTCGCGTAGTCCTTCGGCGGATTGACGCCGTACTTCTTGAGCCCGTGCTCGATGGACTGGCCAAGGCGGAAGTAGGGCTCGGTGCCGGCGGCGCGGATGCTGGCGAGATACTCGTCCGTGTGGACGAAGTCGTAGCTTGCCGGGTTCTCGACGTCCGCGTCGAAGTCCGGGAAGACGGCCGTGATGTCCACCGTGTGCGGCCCGCCGTAGGCCGAGCAGTGATTCGCGTCGTGGACGCGCGCATAGGGGATCTTCAGCGCGGCGTAGGCGTCGAAGTTGCCCCGCGACTGGTCGCTGCGCGGCTTCGTCGGCCCGTTGTTGACCGCGTTCATCGCCTTGACCGGCCCGCGCACCGTCTGCACGTCAACCGTCACGGCCCACTCCGGCGCCGCCACGAGGCCCAGCCCCGCGCACGACGCCACCACCATCAGCATGCCCTTCTTCATCTCGTTGCCTTTCTTTCTGTGTTGTGCCGTTTCGTTCGGAATCCGCGCGCGCTCACTTGCCGGGCCGCTCAAGCCGCAGCGTCGAGCACGGGCGGACGGCGACCTCCCGCACGGCGCCGTCCTCGCGGACGACGAGGCGCGTGGCGTCCGTCGCGTTCACAAGGTAGACGTCCTCCCCCCGCGCGCGGTCGATGTCCGCGACCTGCCCCGCGTCGTAGACGGCGATGACCTGCTCGCCCTTCCCCTCGGCGTGGACGACCGGGTAGTTCAGGTCCGGGCGCATCGGGCGAAGCGTCCCCTTCACCAGCGTGTCGCGGTGCGCCATCCAGAAGTCCAGCATCTCCTTCAGCTTCGCGCGGTGCGACGCCGGGATCTCCGCCAGCCTGACCGAGATCTGCGGCACCGAGAAGAGGATGCTCCAGAACTGCTTGGACGCGCCCTCGGGCGTGTCGCCCGCGTCCCACTCCAGCATGTCGGCGTGGACGGCGACCTCGCCCGACGTGAGGCGCAGGTCAATCGTCCGGACGCGGTTCATCAGCGGGTCCATCGGGCAGTCGCAGGCGCGCAGCATGTTGCCGTACTTGCGGATGGCCGGGCCGATGTACGGCTGGCGGAACTCGACCAGCACGTCCTTCTTGATCGTCTGCAGCCGCGCGCGGACGTCCGTCATCAGGCGGTCCACGGCGAGCGGCAGCGACTTGATGTCGCGCCCGGCGTAGTTCTCCTTCACGGCGGGGTCCGGCCCCTGGAAGTGCATCGCGTCGATGAAGTCGAGCTTCAGCCCGTCCAGCCCCCAGTCGCGCATCGCCGCCTCGTACTTGCCGATCAGGAACTCGCGCACCTCGGGGAAGCGCGGGTCGAGGACGCCCGCCTCGTGCTCGGCGTGGAACCAGAGGTACTTGCCCTTGAAGCGCGCGTAGTTCGCCGACTTCACGCCGACGTACGGCACGGAATACCAGATCATGTACTTCAGCCCCAGGGCCTGCACCCGCGCCACGTGGGCGGCGAAGTCCGGGAAGCGGTTCGTCGAGACGTTCCAGTCGCCGCAGAAGGCGTAGCCCCGGTTGTGGTCGTCCGTCTGCCACCCGTCGTCGAGGATGGCCACCTTCATGCCGAAGCGCGCGGCCTCGGCGCACTCCGCCTCGACGGGCGCGGCGAACACGTCCTGGTGGTACGAGTACCAGAACGAGTAGAGCGGCTCGAACGCCGCCGCCGGCACGTCACCGACCCGGTACGCCGGCATCTGCGCGTACCAGGCGAACGTGTCGCGGATCGCGTCGGCGTAGAACACGTCGCGGAAGTCGAGCAGGAACTCGGTCTCGTAGGACGCGAGCGGCGCCTCGGGCTCGGGGAACAGCACCGCGCGGTACTCGATCTCGGTCGTCTCCTCGACGACGCCCATGTAGTAGTGGACGCGGCGCAGCGCCTCGGAGCACGCCACGAGCCCGCGGTTGCGGTTCGAGTCGGAGAACACCGAGACGACCGGCGCCTGGTCCGCGAGAGACCCCGTCAGCCCGCACCCCCACACGGGCCGCAGGTTCTTGCCGAGCCCAGCGCCCGTGTGCCAGCGCCCGACCGCGTCGCGCAGCGGGAAGCGGAGCGTGAACGCCGTGCGCGGTGGCTGGCGCGCCTCGTCCGCCGTGAACCGGACGGCGACCTTCTCCCGCCCGTCCGGCAGCCGCTCCACCCGTGTCGCGAGCGTCCAGCCCGGCGTCTCGTCGTAGCGGATCTTACCGACCAGCGCGCTCTCGATCTCGCCCGCGCCGACAGTCCCGCAGAGGGCCGCGCAAATCGCCGCCGCGCCGAGGACTGTTCCCGTGTTTGTTCTGCCCATGCTCTCGTTTCCTTTCGGTTTCGTGTCGTTCGTCAGTTCGTGTTGTCGTTCGTCAGTCCTGTTTCGTCCGCCCGCCCTCGTCCGGCTCCGTCCCCAGACCCAGGGCCCGCCGCTCGAACGCGCGCACCAGCCGCGACCAGCCGGCGCGGCCGTCGTCCCCGCACACGGCCAGCATCCAGGCGTCGTCGCCCGGCTCCCACGCCGCGCCCGGCGCCAGCGTGCACGTACCGGGCGCATTATACCAAATCGCCGTCGGCGCGCCCTTCGCCTCCTCCGTCGCGAACGTGCGCACACCGCCCTGCGGCGCGAAGATCGCGTCCGGAAAGGGCGCGCGCCCGTTGCCGAGGAAGTAGTTGAACCGCTCGGCGGACGCCGCAAACGAAAGCCCGCCCCAGAAGCGCGTCCCCTCCGCCTCGATCCAGGCGGCGCACAGCGCGGACGCATAGAGGTTCGGCGCGCGCCGCACCGCCAGGGGGTCTTCGGATTCGAACGCCGGCTTCTGCCGGAAGAACCATCCGTTCAGGACAAGCGGCGCCGTTCCGACGTTCCGCACGCGGACAAGCCGGCAGAAGACCCACGGACGGAACGGATGCACGATGAACTCCTGGTCGACCGCATACGCCGTCTCGCCCGCCGCGCCCGTCCCCGCCGTCTCCAGCACCGGCCACCCGTCCTTCACGCGCCATGCGGCGGACGTCGTCGTCTCGACCGCGTGCCACGCGAGCGCGCCGTCCGGACGGCGAACCCGGACCAACCCTCCGAAGGAGCCGATCGTCACGCCCTTGAGCCGCACGTCGCGAAAGACCGCCGCGTCGCCCGGCCGGCACGTGAGCGCGAGGCCCGCCCGGTTCGAGACGACGAGCGCCCCGTCGTCGGTCGTGCGGCGCACAAGGCCCTCGGCCGTCGGCTTCGGGAAGCACGCCGCGAGGAACCGCGACGCCGACCGCGTCGCGCCCGGCTCGCCCGCCGAGGCGACGGGACTCGCGGCGGCGCGCGCCGGCCCGATCTCCCGGTGAAGGCGCGCGAACATCTCCGTCAGGCCCGCATACGGCTCGCCCGCATTCGTCAGGAGGCCGTAGTTCGTGTTCTCGCGAAACGCCGTGTTGAACCCCTCGGGCGGCTGGTCAACCCACATGAAGTAGTCATAGCCGATGAAATAGGGCGACGCGAGCATCGTCCGCGCAAAGAGCTCCGTCGCGCGCACGCGCACGTCCTGCGTGCGGACGCGCTGGCCCGCGCCATACTGGCAGGGCAGCCCCGAATCAAGCGCGGGGAAGCTCCACTCCGTCACGATCAGCGGCTTCTTCACGAGTCCGTGGAGACGCGCAAACGCCGCGTCGATCGGCTCGCCCAGCGGCGGACGCGCCGTCCACACGATGCCGCGCTCGAGGTCGGCCCACGGATAGCAGTTGAACGTGACCGCGTCGCAATACCGCCCCGCCGTCTCCCAGACGACCGGATGCGCCCCGTCCATCCCCGCGAACCGCGCGCCCAGCACAAGGTGGTTCGGATCGTGCCGGCGGATCGCGGTCGTCGATTCGCGGAAGTAGATCTCGGCCGCAAGCCGCAGGAAGTCGAGCTTGTCCGCCGCCGTCGCCGTGCCGACGTCCCGCCCGCGTTCGGCCATGAACGTCTGCTGCGCGACGCGGGCCGAGTGCTCCGCCGGCAGCTTCGTCACCGCGTCGAACAGCCCCGTGCCGGAGTCGGCCGGCAACGTCCGCCCCCACCACGCGAGTTCGTTGTCGATGAAGTGCCCGAAGACCCACGGATCGTCCTTCCCCGCCGCGCACCGCCGCCGCGCCTGCTCGTCGCACCACGCGGCGAACTTCGGATGGAACACGTTCGGAAACGCCGAGCAGGGCGTGTTCTCGAACGGACAGATGAACGTCTCCGTCCAGCCGCCCGCCGTCGTGCGGCAGAAGCCCTCGCCAATCGAGACGAACCCCGTGCGGATGAGGCCGCCGCGCCCCAGCGTCGGATCGCAGCCGGCGCCGAGCGCGTTGAAGCCCCACGCCCGAAGCTTGCCGATCGTGTCGTCCTCCCAGTCGCGCTTGTCGGGGAAACGCACCTTGTTCGCCTCGTGGTACGGACTCCGCTTCGTGAACGCACACCAGTGCCCGCCATAGGTAATGTGGTCGATGCCGCGCAGGAACGTGCCGCGCCCCAGCGGATCAATCGCCCACCACTTGCCGTCGGCGCGGCGGACGACGCGGAAGAACCCCGTCGCCGCCTCCGTGACGGACGGAACAAAGTCGTCGCTCGCGTAGGGCGGAAAGGCCGGCTCGGCCCACGCACCGCCGCCCGCAACCAGCGACGCCAACAGGAGAGGAAGAATCGTTCGCATGGGCAACCGTCCGATTAGCGCACGACGAAAATGCCCCCAAGCGGCACGTCATACGGCGACGGCCACCGCGCAAACCACGCGAGCCGCTGCTGCGTGATGCCGCTCACGAAGACATTCGGGTCGCCGACGTCACACATGCCCAGGCACCGTTCGGGCCGACGCGCGTCCGTCTTCTCATCGGCCGTCAGCGCGCGGCAGCCGCTCGCCGCCCGCTCGCCCCACGGCCACTGCTGGGACGAGACGTAGAGCGTGCACGTCTTCTGGGAAAGGCCCTTGCCATTGAGCAGATAGCGCAAGGATTCCGCACTAAACGGCTTGCGCCAAAAATAGACGCTCTGCAACGCCCAGCAATTGTTGAAGTCACCCGAATAAAGGGACGTCACGTTCGGCAGGTCGAAGACCGCATTCGTCAGCGTCGTCACGCCCGAAAACCGCACTCCATCCAGATAGGAGCTGTTCTTCCACTCGGTCTGCGTGATGGGGCCGCGCAACTCGACGTCTTTGATTTTCGTCCATGCAAACGCCGCATCGCCCAAATGCTGCAGATTCGTCAGCACAAGAGACCCCGTCAGCCCCGAACAGCCCTCGAATGCACGTGTGGCAACGACCTCAACCGACGGCGGACAGAAGGTCGAGATCTCGCCCACAAGTTTGCTACACGAATTGAAGGCGAAGGAGCCAATGCGGGTGAGCCCCTCCTCCCCCTTCCCCAGGTTGAGGTTCAAGTCAGACAGTGCCTTACATCCGCTGAACAGGGCATCAGGAATCTCGGTGTTCTGCGGCAAGTCCAGCGTTACGGACGTCAGCGCCGTCCGATTCTCGAAAAGGCGAGTCGGGAGGGTCATGCGCTTGGACGAGCGAATCGTCACGGACGCGAGCTTCGGCGTCTCGGCAAAGGCCGACGCGGAAATGTTCGTCTGGTTCGGGAAGTCCAGCACAAGCGAGACAAGGTTGGAACAGCCACGGACGGTGTCCGCCCAAAGCCAGACGGCGTTCGGCCCGCCAAGGGAGATGTTCGTCACCGACTGATTGTATCGGATAAGCGCCCATGTCATGCTGTTCTTGTCCGGCTGCCAGTACCGATTACAGCGGAATTCCGTGATGACGGCCTTGCCATATTCAAACAACTGGTTCCAGAAGTAGACCTTCTGGATTTCCACGCCGTCCACAACCGGGTCGTCCAAGTCCAACAGGCCCGAACCGGAACGGGGCGAGCCCTTGATGGTCAGCGTCTTCGCCGTCGAATTGAACTGCGCCGGCAATGTCCAGTTGCCGTCCGTAATCGCGTCGCCCGAAAACGACCATTGGCCGCCCGAGGCGACACACGCCGCCACGCCAAGAATCGAACAGCCTATCAACTTCTTCATGTTGCCGAACTCCTTTCGTGTACCCGATTTTCCGGGGCAGATTTCAGTGCGAGGGAGCACGGCCATTGACCTAACGGCCCGCCCCTCGCAAGTTTCGCAACCATTATACCTAAAAATCGCAATTGAAGTCAAGGGAGCGTCGCCTCGCCAACTTCGGTTGGCGGGTTGAAAGGGTGTTTCCCCATGGTTCTTCCGGCTCAGCGGAGCGGAAGGGTCGCCTGCCGTCCGATGAGGGGCGGGAACAGCCGCCTGACAAGGCCGTATCTGCGCAGGGCGTACGCGACGATCAGCTGGCGCCGCTCCTCAGGGGGTCAACTGCGACGCAGACGACACCCTCGCGAGGAACGCGCTGATGGCGCGGTAGGCTTCGCGGGCCTTTCCGCCCGTGGCGGTGTAGGTCGTGACGACGCCCCGCCG
>DCMF01000131.1:0-41368 GCA_002321305.1 Verrucomicrobia bacterium UBA1629
GGCGTGTACTCGTCGAAGGAGCAGAAGCAGACGCGCGTCACGCTGGAGTTCGCGCCCGTCGCCGCTGACGGCGCGGCCTGTACCGTGACGGGCGCGCAAGCGTCCGCAGGAGACGCTACGGCAACAACGAAACATGGCGAAGCCCAGTAGCGTCATTGTCGAGAAGCGGCCTGTCGCGACAGGCCTCAACTCAAGGCAACTCGCGCAGCTTGACCGCGAAGCCAAGGAGCGTGCGCTCTTCTCGTCCTGCACGACCGAGCAGAGGTATGTCGCCAAGATGCAGGGTGTCCTGGAGGCGTTCACGTCCGGTGAGATCGGCGAAGGCGAAGCCCGCAAGCGGCTCATGTCTGTGCTGGACGACTTCGGCTACACGCCGGAGGCCGGTTTCCCCGAAGCGGAGAAGGTCGACCCTGCCAATCCCGGCACAATCCAAGACCTCTCCTCCTACGGGCGGCTCAACCTCGTCGTGGACGCGAACGCGGGCATGGCCGCAAGCGTCTCGCGCCTTGCAGGCGAGACGCCAGAGACGCTGGCCCTGTTCCCTGCATGGCGGCTCGCCCGCTTCATGAACCCGAACGGTGCGCCGCGCGACTGGGCGCTCCGCTGGGCCGTCGCGGGCGAGAGCGTCGGCTGGGAGGGTGCGTGCCGCGACGAGATGGTCGCCCGGAAGGACAGCCCGATCTGGAGTGCGCTCGGTGACGGCGCGGGCGGCTTCGCGGACACGCTGGGCAATCCCTATCCGCCGTTCGCGTTCAACTCCGGCATGGGGTGGGAGGACGTCGACCGCGACGAGGCCGCATCGCTTGGCCTCGACGTCGATGCGCCCGTGCGCACGACACCTCCCTCGCTCGCCGTCCGCGCGGACGAGATCGAGCGGGCGGAAGCGCGCTACGGAGACGAGTTCTCGCGAGCCCTCGCGGACGTGCTGGCGATGTACAACGAGGGAGGCTCGCGTCGATGCCCTGCGGACGGCGCGTTTCTTCCCGCACAGGGCGACTGCCATTCGCCGAGGCATGGTGGGCACGGAGATTCTGCGGCATACGACGGGTACAGGAAAATGGCGTCGGAAAGGCCGGACGCGGCCCGCAGGGCGGAGCGGCAACTTGCCGCGTTCAGGGACAGGGCGACCAGGACGCGCAAATACCGCGACCTGGAAGACCTGTTCGCACAGGCGATGCAGGTGACGCCGGAGCGGATCGGCCAGATCGCGGGCGGATTCAACGACGTCTGCTCCGTCCACGAGGCCGTTGCCGTGCTGACGGCATCCCCGCGCTTCAGGGACTCCGTCGGGAACGAGGTTCTGATGAAGCGGTGGCTCGTCTCGCATTACCTGCTCGGCGACCGCCGAAGGGACAACGAGCCGAAGGTCGAAAGCCTCCGCGAACTTCCGCGCGCGGTCATGGCGATACGCACGCGCGTGCCGTTCGTGAAGGCAAACAGGAACGGCGCGACACAGTTTCAGTATTCGATGGCGCGCCCGAAGATGAACGCCTACGTCTACTGCGACAGCGGCGTCGTGTCGGGATGGCACGTCGTCAGGTTTCTGCGGTAGAAACAGAAGAAGGGCCAAGCCGCAGTCTCCCGCGCTTGGCCGATGGACGCAACTGGAACGCACGTTGCATACTCCGACGCTTCGATGGCCGCGTTCCGCCTCCCCGTCGTAGCGGGGAGTATTTTACCCTTTTCCGCGCGCGAAGTAAAGGGGGTGCGCCACATCCCATCCCTACTGGCGTTCGAGCGCGCCGATGGCCTCGCGCAGTTCGGGCAGACGATCCGAGTGCTGGTAGTGGAGGGCCGTCGCCGTCTGCGTCCACCCGCCCAGTTTCTTGATGATCTCCGTGCGCACTCCGGCGTCCGCGAGCCGCGAGGCGAACGTGTGCCGCCACGAGTGGAACGTAAAGCCGTCGCCGACGCCCGCGCGCGCGAGGACGGCGGAGAACGGCCCTATGCGCGCGAAGTGGAAGTGCCCGTAGGCTGCGCAAAGCTCCGGCATGACATATTCCTGTCCGTGCGCCAAGGACGCCAGTTCGTCCATCAGGGCGCGGCTCATCGGAATGGTGACGGCGATGCCGTGCCGAGAGGTCTTCTCCGGGACGACGGCGATCACGCCGTTCGCGAGGTCGACGCTCTCCCAGCGGAGATGGCAGACGTCCTTCAGGCGCAGTCCCGTCCACCGCGAGACGACACAGGCCGTGTGCCACTCCGTGCCCTTGCACGCGGACAGCACGGCAATCTCCTGCTCGCGCGAGAACGCCCTGCCGGACTTGCTGTCCGTGACGCGCTTGCGGAAGAACCTCCACGGGTTCTCGCGTATGCTCTCGTCCACGGACATCAGGACGTTCCAGATCGTGCCGAGGTCGGACACGACCTCGCGCTTCGTCTTGTCTGACAGCCCTTCCGTCTCGTTGAAGGCGGCGGCGAACCTCCCTGCGACCGAGCGCGTGACCTCGGAACAGTGGACGCACGCCGGGAAGTTCGCCCTGCGCCACTGGGCGAAGCGCGCGAACGCCCCCTTCCTTGCGGCCATCGTCTTCTTCGCAGGGGCGTTGCCGCCGGATTCGACTTGCGCCGCATACCGCGCGAATGCGTCGGCGATGGCGACGCCACGGGAGATCGGCTGTGCCTTCGCCCCGTAGAACGTGTCCAGCATCGCGTGGAGCCTGTCGAGCGACAGGCTCCTGTTGTGTGCCATCCTGTAGGCGCGCTCGATCTCGCGGGCCTCAGCCTCGTCCGTCTTCTTCGTGGAAAAGCGCACGAGTTTCCCGACGCCCCTGACATAGACCTCGGCATACCACACGCCCTTGCCGTTTTTCCTGTATATCGCCATATTCAGCGTATTGCGGATCGGGTAGCCGCAACCCCCTTTCTATCACCTTTCTATCACCAATGCCATCACGCAAAAAAAGCACCAAACCCCTTGTTCTATTGGCTCTGATGCGTATTTGAAGTGGTGGCCAAGGCCGGGATCGAACCGGCGACACACGGATTTTCAGTCCGTTGCTCTACCAACTGAGCTACCTAGCCACAGGCGCGTCGGTCAAGGTCTTGATGGTAGGGGCGCAGGGATTCGAACCCTGGACCCAGTGATTAAGAGTCACTTGCTCTACCAGCTGAGCTACGCCCCCATCTCACCTTGGCCTTCACTGGAGCGAGGAACGGGACTCGAACCCGCGACAACCACCTTGGCAAGGTGGCACTCTACCAACTGAGTTATCCTCGCGTCGTGAAAACAGTGCGTAGTATATCAAAAACGCTGGGTGCTGCGCAAGGGGGTATTTGAAAATTTCTTAAAAAGTTTGAAAAAGCTTTTTTGGCAAAGCGAAACGACATCAGAAGAAGAGGTCGCGTTCGCCCCGGCACGTCGCCTCGTACTGCTTCAGCACCGTCGGATAGAACTTCGGCAGCCACGCCTTGATGTCCGCAAGCTCCTTCTCGATCAGCCGGTCGCCGATCGCGCGCGTCGCGTCGGACGCGAAGTCGTCCAGCCACTCGCGGAACGTCAGCACCGCGTTGATCTTGCAGAACTTGCCCTCGCGCCCCGTCTTCAGCGCGTCCATGATGCACCCGCCCGTCCGCCCGCAGCGGTAGCCCGCCGTGCAGAACGACGTGATGACGCCGCGCCCCGCAAGATAGCGCACCATCTCGTCGATGGATCGGCTGTCGCCGAGCATGAACTGCTGGCGCTCCTTCTCCTGGTGCGACTCGTCGGCGAAGTCGCTGTAGCCCTTGATCGCGATGTTCGAGGAGCAGTCGAGCTGCGTCATGCCGTGATCCAGCACCCGGTTGCGCGAGGCCGGACTCTCGCGCGCCGTGACGATGATGCCCGTGTAGGGCACGGAGAGGCGCGCGATGACGAGGATGCGCGCGAACGTCGCGTCGTCGATGAGCCACGGCGACTCCTCCGGCACGCGCGTGCCGCTCGCCGGCTCCAGGCGCGGGAACGAGAGCGTGTGCGGCCCGATGTTGAACCACCGCTCCAGATCGCGCGCGTGCATGACCGTCGCCAGCAGCTCGTAGCGCCAGTCGCAGAGGCCGTAGAGGACGCCGAGGCCCACGTCGTCCACGCCCGCCTCCAGGCAGCGGTGGAAGCACGTCGTGCGCCAGTCGTAGTTGCCCTTCACGCTCCACGCCGGGTGCATCTGCTCGTAGAGCCGGCGGTTGTACGTCTCCTGAAAGACCTGAAACGTGCCGATGCCGACGGAACGCAGCACCTTCAGGTCGGCGACGGGCAGCGGCGCGGCGTTCACGTTCACGCGGCGGATCGCGTTGAGCTTGCCCGTGCGCGGCGCGGAGGCCTTGCGGGCGTAGCATGTCTCGATCGTCTCGGCGATGTACTCGGTCGAGGTCGTCGGATGCTCCCCGTAGACGGCGATGAGGCGCTTGTGCCCGATGCGGCCCGCGAGGACGTCAAGCTCCTCGCGCAGCTCGTCCATTGTCAGGACGCGGCGCTTCTGCAGGGCGTTGCCCTCGCGGAAGCCGCAGTAGCGGCAGCCGTTCACGCAGAGGTTCGACATGTAGAGCGGCGCGAACATGACGATGCGGTTGTCGTAGACCTTGTGCTTGATGCGGTCGGCCGCCGCGCGCATCTCCTCGAAGAGCGCGGGATCCGTGACCTGCATGAGGACGGCCGTCTCCTCCGGGCGCAGCGTCTCGCAGGTCGACTCGGCCTTCGCAACGATCTCCCGCACGCGCACCGGGTCGGGGCCCTTGCCGTCCGTCTCGGCGATGAGGCGGCTGATCTCCGCGTCGTCGATGAAGTGCCTGCCATCGGGCAGGTACTTGTCGATCTCGTCATGGACGATGAAGTTCTTCGTGTAGTCCGCCGCGTCCGTGAACCTGCGAATGTGCGAGCCGTCTGCCATGGTGCGCCTTGTTTCCTCTCCTCAAGAAGGTGAAAAGTGTATTATACCACTTTTCCGCGACTGACGGCCGTCTACTTTTGGTATAATTTGCACAATGATGAAACGGGCCCTTTCCAAGCTGCACGCCAAGGTCGGCGACTTCTGGTGGTACTCGCTAATGATCTTCGTCGCCTGCCGGTCGGGCGACGCGATTCAGGCGTTCATCGGCCTGTGGCTCGTGCCGAAGTACGTCGGGCCGGGGGAGCTGGGCGCGGTCTTGCCGCTCCAGCAGCTCGCTGGGCTCTTCTCCGTGCCGCTCGCGATCCTCGCGACCGTCTTCGCGAAGTACGTGAACGTCTACGCGACACGCGGCGACTACGGCAAGGTGAAGGGCTTCATTCGGGACGTGCTCGGCGCGTCCGTCGCGCTCTTCGCCGTCTGCATCGCCGTCGCCTATCTTGTCGTGCCGTTCTTCTACGAACGGCTCAACGTCGCGTCGGGGATGCTGACCGTCCTGATTCTCGCGGCGGGCTTCGCGAGCAACCTCGCGAGCCTCTTCACGAGCGCGCTGCAGGGCCTCAAGATGTTCAAGACAATCACCGTGCAGAGCCTGGTCAGCGCGCCGATCCGGCTCGTCACGCTCCTTGTCGCGATGCCCATCCGCGCGCTGTCGGGCTACATTCTCGGACAGGCCACGCCGCCCGCGACCTGTTCCCTCCTCGCCGCCGTCTCGCTCCGCCGCCGCCTCGCCGCCTGTCCCTGCGACACGACCTGGCGCCGCGACCTGCCGGAGATTCTGAAATACCTTTCCCTCATTTCGATCAACGCGATTCCGACAGCGGTCTGCGCGTCCATACAGCTCACGATCTACCGTCAGCGTCTGCCGGAAGTCGAATCTTCAGCATTCTACATCTTGTCACGCCTTGCGGAGATCACAAGCTATTTCGGATGTTCTGTCTTCCTGACGCTGTTTCCTGTCGCCTCTGAAGCGCACGAACGCGGACACTCTCGTCTGGATTTGCTGAAAAAGACGCTCGTGGCGAATTTCCTCGTGACGTCTCTCATGGCAATCGCATTTGCCATTCTTGCCAACCCAATCCTCAACGTCTCCGAAACATGGAGGCCTTACCTCCCTTATTCAGGCCTTCTCCCCTGGCTCGCCTTTTCGTCCGGCCTCGGCGCAATGGTCTTGTCCATCCTTGTCTTCGAGACCGCCTCTCGCCACTTTTCGGTCATCTACGCGACGTTGCTCATCAACGTCTTGTGGACGATCATCCTCGTCGCGTTCACTGGCTACTCTTACTTCGACGGCATCTTCCCCGTCACCTGGGTCGTGTTCATGCAGAACTGCCGCCTCGCAAGGCTGTCGACGCTGACCTACTCGACCCTAGCAGTCCAGCTCTTCCAGTTCATCCTCGCCTACGCAATGCTGTTCATGAGGCCCAGCGGGTCTTCTTCCGCTGCCTCGTCGGAAAAAAGAACTTCACCACATGAACAACGCGAAGATACACGTCTTGTCCATATCTGACGACACCTATTTCTGCGGTCTCGTCGCAACGCTTGCCAGCCTGATCGAGCATTGCAGCCGCGCGCACGATCTTGTCGTTCATGTCCTTGATGGAGGGCTTTCGTCCGAACACAGGGAAACGATATCACGGTGCGCCGCAACTCGGCACTCGCTCGTGGAATTCCACTCCGTTGACCAAACCCTGTTCGACCATCTCGCGCCCTGGCATGGCACAAGCAAGATGACTTACGCGAGGCTTATGACACCCGAAGTTCTGCACGACGTCCAGCAGGTCATCTACTGCGACAGTGACGTCTTGTGGGAAGCGGACGTGTGCCTGCTGTGGGAACAAAGGTCTGATGCCTACTCGCTGCAATACGTCAGGGATGCGTCTCGCCCGCATTGGAATGACACGGCCGAAGACCAATGGCTGAACGATCACCGTCTCTCGCTTGACCGCGAAAACTACTTCTGCGCCGGACTCCTGCTGATGAACCTTGCGAAGTTTCGTGCCGAGGCGCTTCTCAAGAAGGCATTTGACCTTCTGGGCGAAACCGGCGGCAAGGCCACTTATGCCGACCAGACCGTCCTCAATGTCGTCTTTTCCACGCGCACGGACACTCGCGCGTTGCCTGCGGAATGGCAAATCGGCTCTAGCGACCGCAAAATGCTCGCCGAGGGGAAAACGAGGGGCGTCATACATTTCGCGGGCGACTGTCCGTGGAAGCCTCTCCGGGAAACCAACCATCTTCTGACCGACCTCCATTTGATGTGGCATCGAATCTATGCGGCCACCGTCGGCATCTCGACTTGGCAATCGCTTCGCGAGTCGAATTCGTGTGCAATGATCGTCTTGGGACGCGCCCTGTATCTGGCCATCTGCCATCTGCCGTTCTTCAAGCGACTGCTCTCGGCGTTCCTGCGACTTCAAGGCAAGGATTCCGCGTTTCTCGATTCGGTCTTCCGATGCTGAAGCATATCCTCAGCCGACCTGACAGGTCTTTCCGCATCCGTCCGTGTGTGTCCGCAAGTCGGCGACCGCCTTGAGGGCCGAAGTGATGACGGCATCCATATTCTGGTACTCCCATTCGGCGAAACGCCCGACTAGCCATATGCCATGGCGCTTCAGTTCCGCCTTCAGTTCCGCAATTGCGTCTCGAGTGCCCGTACCCTGTATGGGGTACGAGCATCGAGTGTAATTCGACTCCAGGAAATGAGGCCTGAACGGCAGGCGTCCGTCGAGGCGACCGATCTCCGAATCCGTCACGAAATCCGTAAACTCAACAGTCGCGCTGATCCGAGCGCCTCCGCCCCCCGGAGCATTGTTTGACGCAGCAAAGTTTCCCGTGCAGATGATTCGGTGACACTTGTACTCGGGCGATGGCAGATACACCCAGCTCCAGGGATTGCCGTCTATCTCGCAAAACGCTGTCGTCGTGCCATGGAACAGCAACCTGTCGAGCGTCAGGCGGTGTCGCTCCACGAAATCCTGCCGAACAAGCAGGGGGAGGTCCTTGACGTTGCCGCAGAAGAAGACATAATCAAACAACTCGCCGCAGATCCTCTTCTGACCGTTCGGACAGATGGCGATAGACGACACTTCGCACGAACAGCGCATGTCAATGCGCTTGGCCAACGCATCGACTATGAACTGCGGCCCGTCTTGCCGAGGACTCCAGAAAGTCGAGTGGACCATCTGCCTTTCCTCGCTCCGCTCCCGATTGGCTCGGCGTATCTCTTCCGCCGTCGGCATTGGCAGTTTCCCGTCTAGCCATGACAACGGTATCCGCGACAAGTCCGTCTGCCAGACCTTCCGGTTGTACGGACGGAAATAAAGGTCGCACAGGGTCTCGCCGAATGTCGTCCGAAGGAACTCGCCAAAATCACGTGGCTTTCCTCTGCATTTCCCCAACCCATCCAGATCCGAATAGACCTTCTTCTGCCATTCAGGCTTCAGCAGATAGACGTGATTTTCAATCGGATATGGGACGACCGTCCCATCCGCAAGGACAATCATGGCCTTTCGCTCGGACTTGGCAAAGGACACTTCACGGTCAAAGACAGACCAGAACCAATCCAATGCAGCCTGATTCCTCGAATTGAAGACATGTCCGCCGCATGTATAGAAAAGATGCCCATTCGTCCTTCGGCATCGCATAAGCCCGCCGGGCTTAGACTCTTTCTCGAAAACGACGACCTCATGTCCAACGAGCATATTCGCTACGCACAGCCCCGCAAGACCTCCGCCGACAACCGCAACCCGACTCATAAGATTTCCTCCTGCATGATTGCTTTGAGTTCTGCAGCGCGAGTCGACGTCACGTGCCGAGCGAGATACTTCAAATAACGTTCGACGTCTATCGGGACACGGCGCATGCGATCGACCTCGCGCTCGAATTGGTCGTAACTTTCAATGCTTGGGCAGATGGACGGCAAATCATAGTAAGAGACATCCGCATTGTTTGGATAACGAGCAATGACATGGCATCCCGATGAAAGATACTCCAGAAATCGGGGCGTCACTTGGTTGAATCCGCGCGCGTCAGATCTCGCACCATCCATTCCGGGCGTACAGTATACGCCAATCTTCGCCATCCCCATGATCCGCAAGTAGTCGGTGTACGCATCGGCCGTGCCGACAAACTCACCCTTTGAGCTTTCGTAGGCGACCCTCCCGTCTTTGACTGCTTTGCTCAGGTAGACGAAATCAGGATGCGTACGCGCATAACGTCTGACATAGCCGTCCAACACGGGATTGACCCTACCCATCATGGCCATGTCATATCGCTTTCCGCTTCTCAGCCTCTCTTCGGAAACTAGACTGTCTGGAATTGACAAGGCCCAATGGCGAACGGGCAGGCTAACCCCTCGACGTTTCAAAAACTCGCAAGCCTCCTTGCTCGAAACCAAAACGACCTTGCATTTCCTAAACGCCAGGGCAAAGCAACAGAGATGCAGCCAGTTGCGCTCTTGAAAGTCAATGATACACGGTATGATGTCTGGACGATTGAACCCCGGATCGCGCCAAACATCCAACTCAAACGCTAATGCATTTGACGTGAATGAAAGACGGTTCGCCAAACTCGGAAAGAGAAGCGCGGCCATCCGCCAGAAACGAGACTTCGCCATTCGGCTCAGAGCCTTTGACGTCAACCGTTCGTCATCGACAATGTCTATGCCCAGCGCACGCGACAACTCGTCTTCCCACAGATAGACGATGTCAAAGCAAGACGCCGTGAGGAAGTGCCGCCGTGATACGATCTTATTCATCGAGCTCCTTTACAAAAGATTGCGCTTCGGGTACGAGATTCACCGCCGCGTGCCGCGTATAGTCCTGAAGTGTCATCATCAGATCCTGAACAGGGCGGGAAACCGCCGCTCCACCCGATACGCCAACGCCACGATTCGGCGGCCA
Source organism: Verrucomicrobia bacterium UBA1629 (assembly GCA_002321305.1). Classification (GTDB taxonomy): domain Bacteria; phylum Verrucomicrobiota; class Kiritimatiellia; order RFP12; family UBA1067; genus UBA1067. Next base: position 9,764 of record DCMF01000131.1, read on the forward strand.
AGCGTCCGCACGAGACGATTTCGCACCCCACCGATCACCGTCAGCGCACGCGGCACATAGCCGGCGCTGCGGTCGGCGTGGCACCGATCGGCCGCGTCGTCGGCCTCCATGCGTGACGGATGGCTCAACGGGAACGCGAGGCTCCCTGTCGTCACGAAATGCGGCAGGTCGTAGACGAAGCCGCCCGTGTGCAACGCCCCGGCCTCGTGTCCGACATTCGCGACGAGATTAACGCGCGGCGCGACACACAGCCACTTGTTCGCGGCCATGGCCACGCACCACTGAATGTCCCACGTCGTCGGGTTCGCGATGACGCCCCGCAGGTACTTGCGCCAGTAGCGCTGGAACTTGCCAGGCCGCGGCGCATGCAGGATTTCATCGACCGTCTCGCGATAGCGCGCCAGCGAACCGTCATACGCGCCCCAGGCCCGCCGCCAGGTCGCCCACCCCCAAATGTGGACGTGCCGCGAGAAATGGTAGGACGCACACGGGTCGCTCTGATAGCCATAGAAATTGTCGCCCGAGATCATGCCGACACGCGGCTCGTCACGATAACGGGCCAGCATTTCAGATGCGAAGCGCAGGAAATCGACGGTCGGCGCGCAGTCGTCTTCGAGAATGACGCCCTCGCCCGCCGCGTCAAGAAACCACGAGATCGCCTCCGGCGGCGCGAAGTGACAGCCGCGATTCGCGTCGAGAAAGCGCGTCTGAAGATCGCACGGCCAATCGACGGCCGCGGCCGCCGCGCGCGTTCGCGCGACGACCTCGGCTTCGCCCGGCCTGTCGGAGCGCGGGCCGTCGACGGCCACGAAGAGCCGACGCGGCTTCACCGCGCGCAGGCGGTCGATCTGGGCCTTCAGCCGTTCGGGGCGGTTGAAGCCGATGAGCAAGACGGGGGCGCAGTCAAATTCAGCCATGGTCCAACCTCTCGTTACGACCCGAAGCTCGCGCTTCGGGCACTGAACAGGGTGCTTTGGGCACGGGTCGCTCGCGCGTTTCAAGCTCGAGGTTGACCGCCGCGCGCGCCCAGTCGTCGATCTCGGCAAAGGTCACGCCGCGATAGCTGATCTTCACCGCGCCTTGCCCCGCGAAAACGCCGCCCCCGTCGCACGCCTCTTGCCCCGAGCCAACGGCGCGCCCTTCTTGTCCCGTGCCGAAAGCGCGAGCTTTCGGCTGCCCCTCCGCGAGACACTGGGCGAGGCGGTTCAAGACGAGCGCGTCGCGGCGCGTCATCGGCTTTTCGCCCGGCACGTGCGGCCACGCCGCCGGCGCGAGCATCAGGAGCCGCCCGTCGGCGCAGGCGTCGAAAGACCGCCCGCTCGGCTTTTCAAGCGGCGCGAAGCCCTTGTTGCGCAAGGCGACAAGCGGCAGCCCCTCGGCAAAGGCGCGCCGCGCGATCTCGCGCTCGCCCTCGCTCACGCAGGGCGAAAGCAGCACCGCGCCCTGCCGCGCCCGCGCAAGCAACGCCTCGCATTTCGCCGTGAACGCCGCGCTTTCGACCGCAACGACGGGTCTGCCCGCCGCATCGCGCACGATCTTCAGCCCACCGCCGCGCTTCGGCTCGCGGCGATAGGCAAAATCGCGCCGCGACACCTGAATCTGCACAAGCGGGCGGTCGAGCAGAAAGCGGTTGCCGAGAGCCGCGAACGCGCCCTCGCCGCCAAGTCCCGGCAAGGACCGCCGCAGCGCACCCACGGCGCGAAAGAGGTCGGGGTAGAGACGCTTGACCGCGAGCCGGCGCGGGTTGTCGCGCAAGTAGTTGAACATCGCGTCGAGCTGCCCGGCGCGAAAGAGAATCGAATCCTGGAAGCCCGGCGCCCAGAGGCAAGAGCCACCCGAAGCTCGCGCTTCTGGCACAGAACAGGGCGCTTCGGGCACGGCACAAGGCTGGTCACCGCCAATCTCGCCAACGCTACCCGACGACGGCGCGCCCTTCTCGCCTCCAACCGACGTTGCGACACGCCCCGCCACCGCCCTGTCCCGTGCCGAAAGCGCGAGCTTTCGGTAGATCTTCTCGCACCCCGTCTTGAACCCGCCGATCGCGTTGCCGAGCGGCTTCGCCAGCGGCCGCGTCACGTCGAGGATCGCGTGCAGGTGGTCGGGCATCAGCTGACAGAAAAGCGGCTTGATTTCGGGCGTGAAATCGCCAATTCGCTTCCAGTGCGCGAGAATCGCCGCGCCGAGCGCGCTCGGCTCAATTCGCGCCGTCACCGCCTCTGGCGGCGCTGTCGGGTCGTCGATCACAAGCCGCCCCAGCGCGGGTCGCCGCCGGTCGGCCTGCACGAGCGTAATCTGGTAGATCGCCCGCTGGCGGTAATCCCAGCCGTCGCGCCGCCGCGTCATGCGGTGAACCGTCTCACGCCGCTCCTCAGCCATGACCCAGCCTCCACCACGCGCCCTCGGCGAGATAGAGCGGGTATTCGAGCGCGATCTTCGCCCGCGCGACCAGCCCCGGACGGCACGGCGCGAGGTTCGCGATGAACGGCACAATCTTCGCCGCGTCACCGACCCAGCGCGCCCGGTGGCGCGCGACCGCCGCGCCAACGCCCGCCCGCGCCCGCGCGATTCGCTCTGGCGCAAGGCGCGCCGGGCGGTCGAAATCGACGAGAAGCCCGCTTTCGCCGTCGACGATGTACTCGTTCATCGTCGCGTCGTTGTGCGCGACCACGCACTTGCCCATCGCCATCGCCTCCTGGAACGCCATGCCGATGCCCTCCTTGCGGCGCGGCGCGATCACGACGCCGCAGGACGCCAGACGCGCCAAGTATTCGGCACGCGGCAGGAACTCATTCGCCCCCTTCACGACCAGCTCGTAGCCATCGGACGCCGGGAACATCTTCTCGGCCATTTCGCGCGACACGCCGCCGCGTTCCCACAGGAAGACCCGCTTCGGGTCGCCCGCCGCCTGCGGCAACGCCGCCGAATCGGGGAAGTAGCGCACGTCGAGCAGGTTCTTCACGCCGCACCGCCGCGCGTGCGCCGAGACCTTTTCGCAGAACGAGATGACGCCCATGCCGCTCGCGGCGATGCGCCGCCACTGCCAGACGCTCCCCCATTCGTTGTCATACATCGGCACGAACACGTTGACCTTGCCGGGGAAAAAGAAGCGGTTTCGCGCGACGGGAAACTCCCAGATCACCGCACCATCCTGTCCGCGCATCGCCGCCTGCGCCCCCGTGCGGTAGGCTTGGGGGTAGCGATGTTCCAAGACCTCGCATGCGCTTCGCAGAATCTCGACGAAGAAATCGGCCGAGGCCGTCGCCCGGTGGCAGTCATGGTCAATGAAGAGCAGGTTCACGCGCCCACCTCACGCCCCACCGTCGTCATGAGTTCCTTGAAATAGGCGTCGAACTGCTGCGCGATCTCGAACCATGAATAGACCGGAATCTGCCGCGCGGCGTTTTCCGCCAGCCGACGGCACAGCTGCGGATCGTTCGCCAGCCGCAAGATCAAGGGCGCGTAGTCGCCATCGTTCGCCAAAAGCGCGTTCTCGCCGTCCATGAAGAAATTGTCAGCCTCGCCATGCAGGGCGAGAATCGGCCTCTGCCAGCGCAGGTATTCCTGCAGCTTGGCGTTGCAGTCCTGATTGGACGTGCAGACGAAGGCATCGGCCTGGCTCATGACGGCGAACTGCTCTTCCTTGGAGAGCCAGCCGAGCGAAACGCAGTTGTCGGAGAGGTAGGGCTTCAGGTAATCCGCATCGCGGCCTGTCATGTAGAGCTTGATGTCGTGCGGCAGCGAACGCATCGCCCGACAGATGTCAGCCGTCCGCTTCCACTTCACCTTGTCGCCCGTGTAGACGAGATTGAAACGCCCTTTCAGGCGAATCGTTCCCTTCGCAGCCGTCCGGTTAACCGGATCGGCCCCGTTCGGAATGTAGGCGCAGTCAACGCCCCACGACCGTCCCAGTTTCAGCAGGGCGTAGCTCAAGGTGACGACGGCATCCGACCGCATGACGAGGAACTTCTGCACGCCCAGCATCAAGACCTTGCCCGGCCAGCCGAACAGTTCGTTCCAGATGCGGTCGTAGTGGTCATCCCAGCCGTGCACGACGACGAAAGCGCGGTGACGACAGAGAACGCGCTTCAGAAAGATCGGCCAGACGGCCGCCGTCGAGCCATAGGTATAGACGATGTCAGGCTTAAAGGCGTCGATCTCCTTCGCCAGACGAAACGGATTCGCCGTCTCGTTCCGTCCCAGCCACGCGACCGTCCAGCCAAGGCGTTCCAGGTTGTAGCCGATCGCGTCAATGCTGTAGGGCGCGGCGGCGAAATGTGCGGCGGCGGACGTCCCCTTGGCGTACCAAGGGCTTCGGGAACTGGAAACGAAGAGGACGCGACCGCTCACGAAACGCACCCCGCCGTCTGCGCGCGCTCCAGCGCCTCCAGCTCCGTCGCCGCCTCTTCCCAGTCGGCCGTGTAGCGGTCGATCTCGAACTGGAGCGTCCGCACCTTCCGGTTCGCCTCGGCGAAGTCGGTCGTCGGCTTCGGGTTGAAGAGTTCGGCGGACGCCTCGTCGAGCGCCTTCTGCAGCTCGTCGATCTTCTGTTCCGCCGTCGCTACGCGCCTCTTCAGCTCGCGCAGCTTCGGCGCGACCTTCGCCCGCTCCGCCGCGCGCTGCTTCCGCACCTCCTTCTGCGAGAGCCGAGGCGCTTGGTCATTCGTCCGGCCAGGCGCCTGAACGCGCGAACCCCCAGTGGCGGATTCCGCCACTCGATTATTCGGCAATTCGACGATTCGATTATTCCTCTCCCGCTCCGCCTTCTTCTCGCAATAGTAGTCGTAGCCGCCCGGATACTGCCGGATGCCCTCGCGCGTGATCTCCAGGATGCTCGTCGCGACGGCCCGCACGAAGTCGATGTCGTGCGAGACGAGGAGGATCGTCCCCGCGTACTTCTGGAGCGCGTCCTGCAGCAGGCGGCGTCCGTCAAGGTCGAGGTGCGTCGTCGGCTCGTCGAGCAAGAGGAAGTTCGGCGCGGTGAGGAACAGCCGCAGGAACGCGAGGCGGATCTTCTCGCCGCCCGACAGGACGCCCGCCGGCTTCTCGACGTCGTTCTCGTCGAAGCCGAACGCGCCGAGCTGGTTGCGGAAGACCTTCTCCGGCCCGCCCCCGTGCGCGTCCCAGGCGTTCTTCGCGTTGCGGTAGACGGTGAGGTCGGGCGGGATCGTCTCGGCGAACTCCTGCGAGAGGTAGCCCGGCACGACGTTGTGCCCGAGGACGGCCTTGCCTTCCGTCGGCTGGCGCGTCCCGGCGATGATGCGCATCAGCGTCGTCTTGCCGAGGCCGTTGTAGCCGATCAGGGCGACCTTGTCGCCGCGCGTGATGTTGAACTCGAGTCCCGAGAAGACCTTCTTCACGCCGTCGTAGCTGAAGCCGAGGTTTCCGCAGCGGAACATCTCGATGCCGCTCGGCGGCGGCTCGGCAAGCCGCAGACGCCCGGAGTTCGTGTAGCGCTTCGGCAGCACGATCCGCGCCTCGTCGATCTTGTCGATGAGCTTCTGCCGCGACTGGGCCTGCGCGGCCTTCGTCGCCTGCGCGCGGAAGCGGTCGACGAACCGCTGCAGCTGCTCGCGGTGGTGGTCCTGGTTCTCCTTCGCGGCCTTCAGGTGCTCGTAGCGCACCTCGCGCTCGGTCAGGTACCAGTCGAGGTTCCCCTCGTAGCGCGTCGCCGTGCCCGCATCGACCTCGACGATGATGTTCGTCAGCGTCCGCAGGAGGTAGCGGTCGTGCGAGATCAGCATGAGCGTACCGTCGTACGCCTTCAGGAACTTCTGCAGCCAGTCGACGGCGGGCAGGTCGAGGTAGTTCGACGGCTCGTCGAGGAGCAGCAGGTCGGGCTTCGACGCGAGGACGCGCGAGAGCTCCGCGCGCATGCGCCACCCGCCGGAGAACGACCTGAACGGCTTCGCGAACTCCTCCGTCGTGAAGCCGAGCCCGCCAAGCGCGATCTTGACGCGCGTCTCGATGTCGTAGCCGCCGAGATGCTCGAACTTCGTCTGCAGCTCGCCGAGTTCGCGGAGGAGGGTTTGGGAAGTTTGGGAGGTTTGGGAGGTCTGGGCGAGCGCGTCTTCCAGCTCGTGGATGCGCGCCTCCATCTCGGAGAGGCCGGGGATGCCCCTGAGCGCGTAGTCCAGCAGCGTCTCCTCCGGCGTGTCCGGCGCGGGGTTCTGCCGCGTGAAGCCGATGCGCGGGTTCGACTCGATGACGAGTTCGCCCTTGTCCGTCGACATCTCGCCGAGGATGATCTTGAAGAGCGTCGACTTGCCCGAGCCGTTCGGGCCGACGACGCCGATGCGGTCGCCCTTGTTGACGCGAAACGTGACGTCCGTGAGGACGTCCTGATGTCCGTAATGGACGGAGATTCCCTTGAAGTCGAGCATACTGTCGTGTCCTTAGGCCGGCATGACGTGCCAGAGCAGGCAGAAGAAATGGCAGATCGTTCCGGCCAGGACGAAGATATGCCAGACCATGTGCGCGTAGGGCAGGGACTTCCAGAGATAGAAGACGCAGCCGAGCGTGTAGAGAGCTCCGCCGAGGGCCAGCCACATCGTGCCGAGGCCCTGCAGCGCGTGCACGAGCGGCACGATGGCCAGGATCGCGACCCACCCCATCAGCACATACGCAAGCGTCGAGACGATGCGGAACCGGCCGGTCGTCCAGACCTTGAAGAAGACGCCCGCCAGCGTCGCGCCCCACTCGATGCCGAAAATCGTCCACGCGAGCGCCGGATGCGTCGGGCGAAGGGTGACGAGGCAGAACGGCGTATAACTGCCCGCAATCAGGAAGTAGATGGAAATGTGGTCCAGCACGTGCAGAACGGCTTTCGCCGGACGGTAGGTGACGGCGTGGTAGGCCGAGGACGTCGCATAGAGGAGAATCATGCAGGCGCCGAAGATCGCGCCGCTCGTCACCTTCCACGGCACGGCGACACCGCTCTGGACGCCCTGCCACACCAGCAGCGCCAACATCGCCGCGCCCAGATGGGACCCGACCACGTGCGTGACCGTGTTGGCGATCTCCTCACCGCTCGTCTGCTCTCGCGCCATACGTCCGCCCTCCGTCTTTGCGCGCCCCGGCCGTCAGCCGCCGAAGTCCAGCGTCGCAAAGTAGTCGTCCAGCGTCTCGGCGCGGCGGATCTCGCGCACCGAGCCGTCCTCCTCCAGCAGCAGTTCCGCCGAGCGCAGCTTGCCGTTGTACTGGAAGCCCATCGCGTGCCCGTGCGCGCCCGCGTCGCAGATGACCACGAGGTCGCCGCGCGCCAGGACCGGCAGCACGCGCTGGATCGCGAACTTGTCGTTGTTCTCGCACAGGGAGCCCGTCACGTCGTAGACCGTCGTGTCGCCCGAACTCTCCTTGCCGGGCACGACGATCTCGTGGTACGCGCCGTAGAGCGCGGGCCGCATCAGGTTCGACATGCAGGCGTCAAGCCCCGCGTACATGCGGTACGTGTTCTTGATGTGGCGCACGCGCGCGACGAGGTAGCCGTACGGCCCGGTGATGCAGCGGCCGCACTCCATGTAGAGCTTCAGCGGCTTCAGGCCGCGCCCCTCGACGGTCGCCTTGTAGGCGGCCCGGATGCCGTCGCTCACGCGGTCGAGATCCATCGCCCGCTGGTCGGGCCGGTAGGGGATGCCGATGCCGCCGCCGATGTTGACGAACTCGAAGTCGATGCCGAGCTGCTGCGTGAGGTCGGCCACGAGGTCGAAGAGCATCTTCGCCGTGTCGACGATGTAGTCGGGGTCGAGCTCATTCGACGCGACCATCGTGTGGAGGCCGAAGCGCGTGACGCCGTACGCCTTCAGCTTGCGGTAGCCCTCGAACAGCTGCTCGCGCGTGAAGCCGTACTTCGCCTCCTCCGGCTTGCCGATGATGGCGTTGCCACCCTTCAGCGGACCCGGATTGTAGCGGCAGCAGAAGACGCGCCGGTCGGCCTCGTCGGCGATCCGCGCCGTGAACGCGGGCACGACGTCCGCGAAGTAGTCGATGTGCGCGAGGTCGTCGAAGTTGACGATCGCCCCCAGGTCCCACGCCTTCTGGAACTCGTCCGCCGGCGTGTCGTTCGACGTGAACATGATCTTCTCGCCGACGTTGCCGACCTTCTCGGCGAGGACAAGCTCGGCGAGCGACGAGCAGTCGCTGCCGAAGTCAAACGCCTGCAGCAGCTTCATGAGGTGCGGGTTCGGCGTGGCCTTGACCGCGAAGTACTCGCGGAAGCCCCGGTTCCACGCAAACGCCTTCTTCAGGCGCTTCGCGTTCGCGCGAATCGCCTTCGCGTCGTAGATGTGGAACGGCGTCGGCCACTGCGCCGCGATCTCCTCCAGTTTCGCCTTGTCAAACGGAAGCGTTCTCATGGATTTCTTCATTCAGGCTTTCTCGACCGTGATCGCCGTCTGGTGTCCGTTGAGGTCGATCTCGCCCGCGCCGTCGGCGAACGTGAGTTCGGCCGCCAGGATCTCGCCCTTCACGTAGTCGAGGTGCGCCGTGAGCGCGGCCTTCAGCGCCGCGTCGCACGCGACCGCGACCCTGATGCGCTGCGTGACCTCGAAGTCGGCCTCCTTGCGCATCGCCTGGACGTGGCTCACGAATTCGCGGGCGTTGCCTTCGGCGACGAGTTCCGGCGTCAGGGCCGTCTCAAGGCCGACCACGATCGGGCCTTCCGACGCGACGACCAGCCCCGCCTTCGGTCGGCGGGTCACTAAAACATCGTCGAGGGCGACTTCGACGCCCTCGATCACCTTGGGCCAGAGCGCGGGGCCGCCAGAGGCCCCGTCCTTTGCGAGCGCGGCGATCGCCGCCGCGACGGCCTTCATCTTCGGCCCGCACTTCTTGCCGAGCGTCTTGAAGTTCGCCTTGAACGTGACGTCGCAAAGTTCCGTCTCGTCCGCGATGAACTCGACCTTCTTGACGTTCAGCTCGTCAAGAATCAGGGACGTCAATTCCGCACTTCTTCCTTCTTCCTTTTCCCCTCTTCCTTCCTCTCCCATCCCCGCGATGCGGATCGCCGCGAGCGGCTGGCGCACCTTCAGGTTGCTGTCCGCGCGCAGACGGCGGCCCAGCTCGACGACGGCCATGACGTCCGCCATCGCCTGCTCGAGCGCGGGCTGGCGCGCGGCGGCGTTCGCCGTCGGGAAGTCGCAGAGGTGAACGGACTCGGGGTCGCTTGCGCCCTTCAGGTTCGTGTAGATCTCCTCGGCGATGAACGGCGTGAACGGCGCGGCGACCTTCGCGAGCTGCACAAGCACGTAGCGGAGCGTCCGGTACGCGGCGAGCTTGTCCGAGTCGTCCGTCGACTTCCAGAAGCGGCGGCGGCTGCGGCGGATGTACCAGTTCGTGAGGTCCTCGATGAACTTGACGAACGGACGGACCGACTTCTGCAGGTCGTAGACGTCCATTGCCGCCGTGACGTCGGCGATCAGCGTCTCCATCGACGAGACGATCCACCTGTCAAGCACATTCGCGCTTTCGGGGTAGGCAACCTCCGCGTCATGGAACTTGTCGACGTTCGCGTAGGTGACGAAGAACGAGTAGGCGTTCCACCACGGGATCAGCAGGTCGCGCAGGATCTGCTTGACGCCGTTCTCGGAGAACTTCAGCGACTCGGCCTTCACGACCGGCGAGTAGATCATGTAGAGGCGAATCGCGTCCGCCCCGTAGGTGTCGAGCATGAGGTTCGGGTCGGGGTAGTTCTTCAGGCGCTTCGACATCTTCTTGCCGTCCTCGGCGAGGACAAGCCCGTTCACGATCACGTTGCGGTACGGGCTCTGGTCGAAGAGGCACGTGCCCAGCACCATGAGCGTGTAGAACCACCCGCGCGTCTGGTCAAGCCCCTCGGCGATGAAGTCGGCCGGGAAGAACGCCGCGACCTTTTCACTGTTCCACGCCTCCACCTTTCCACCCTCGCCGCCCATGTAGTGCTGCTGGGCGTAGGGCATCGAGCCGCTCTCGAACCAGCAGTCAAGCACTTCGGGCGTGCGATGGTAGGTCTTGCCGTCCCTGCGGATGACGATCTTGTCCACGAAATGCTTGTGGAGGTCGGTCACCTTCTCGCCCGACAGGGCCTCCAGCTCCGCGATCGAGCCGACGCAGATCATGTCGTTCGGGTCGGCGTCGTTGATCCAGACCGGGATGCAGCTGCCCCAGAAGCGGTTGCGCGAGATGTTCCAGTCGCGCGCCTCCTCCAGCCAGTTGCCGAAGCGCTTCTCGCCGACGTAGGCGGGCGTCCAGTGGACGGACGCGTTGTTCTTCGCGAGGCGTTCGTGCAGGTCTTCGACGCGCACGTACCAGGCGTCGATCGCGCGGTAGATGAGCGGCGTGTCGGTGCGGTCGCAGAACGGGTACGAGTGGGTGATTGTCGCCTGGTGGACGAGCTTGCCCTCGGCCTTGAGCCGCCTGATGATGTCCTTGTCGCAGTCCTTGCAGAAGCGCCCCCTGTATTCGGGAATCTCGTCCGTGAACGCGCAGGCCGCGTCGAGCGGATCGACGATGGCCTTCATGCCGGCGGCCTGGCAGACGCGGAAGTCGTCCTCGCCGTAGGCCGGGGCGATGTGGACGAGGCCCGTGCCGTCGTCGGTCGTCACGTAGTCGTCGTTGAGGACGCGGAACGCGCCTTCGGCGGCCTTGTCGGCGTAGTACGGGAAGATCGGCTCGTAGCGCGTCCCCTTCAGCGCGTCGCCCTTGAACTCCGCGACGAGCTCGTACTGCTCCGGCTTCTTGAAGAGCGTCGAGAGCCGCGCCTTCGCCATGACGTAGATCGGCCGCGCGTCGTCGGTGAGGTCGCGCACGGCGACGTAGTCGATCGACGCGCCCGCGCAGATCATCAGGTTCTCCGGCAGCGTCCACGGCGTCGTCGTCCAGATGAGGAGGTAGACGGTGGGGAATGTTTGGGAGGTTTGGGAGGTTTGGCCGTTGTCGGCCGTCGCCTGTCTTTTGTCAGCCACATCATGTTCCGACAAGAACTCTCCAAACTTCCCAAACCTTCCAAACTTTCCAAACCTTCCAAACTCTTCAACCCTCACCCTGACGGTGACGGTCGGGTCCTGCACGTCCTTGTAGTTCGAGCCGGCCTCGAAGTTGGAGAGCGGCGTCGAGAGCTTCCAGGAGTACGGCATGATGCGGTGCGAGCGGTAGACGCGGCCCTGCTGCCAGAGCTGCTTGAAGACCCACCAGATCGTCTCCATGAACTCCGGCTGCATCGTCTTGTAGTCGTGGTCGAAATCGACCCAGCGGCCCATGCGCGTGACGGTCTTGCGCCATTCGCTGACGTACTTCAGCACCATCGAGCGGCACTGCTCGTTGAACTTGTCCACGCCCAGGGCCTTGATCTCGGGCGCGCCCGCGACGCCGAGCGCGTCCTGCGCAAGGGCCTCGATGGGCAGCCCGTGCGTATCCCACCCGAAGCGGCGCTCGACGTACTTGCCGCGCATCGTCTGGTAGCGCGGCACGATGTCCTTGATCGTGCCGGCGAGCAGGTGGCCGTAGTGCGGCAGGCCCGTCGCGAACGGAGGCCCGTCGTAGAACTTGTAGCGTTCCTTGCCCTCGTTGCGCTTGAGGGACTTCTCAAAAGTCGAATTCCTCTCCCAGACCTTGAGGATCGCCTCCTCCATCTTCGGAAACGCGACCTTGTTCGAGACCGGCTTGAACATCTTTTAGAACCTTCTGTTGAACATTTTTGATAAAGTCTGCGTATTATACCAAAACTGCGACCGCCGCAGACGGCGGCGTCCAGGGGGTCAGGAACGGCGACGCCCCCTGCCGCCCGGCTTCCGCGCCGCCGTTTCGCTCGGCACGAAGTCGAGCTTGCGCTCCCGGAAGTCGACGCGCGCGACGTGCACCTTCAGCCGGTCGCCCACGTGCCAGGACTTCCCGCCCGGCGCCGAGAGCGACTGGTCGGACTCGTTGAACTTCACGTACTGGCGCGCGAGCAGCGAGATGTGGACGAGCCCCGACGCGGCGATCTCCGGAATCTCGACGAAGACCCCGTAGGGCGTGCACTTCGAGATCACCGCGTCGTAGTCGCGCACCTGCCGCGAATCGAGCTCGGCCTCCAGCAGGCGGAACTTCTTGATCTCCAGGAGCGAACGCTCGGCCTCCGTCGCGATCTCCTCGCGCTCGGTCGTGTGCGCGGCCCAGGTCGCGAGCAGCTTCGGCGAGACCTTCGCGTTCTTCTTCTCGATGTACGCCGCGAGCTGGCGGTGGAGCGTCAGGTCGGGATAGCGGCGGATCGGCGAGGTGAAGTGCGCATAGTACTTCTTCGCGAGACCGAAGTGCCCGATGGCGCGCGAGTCGTAGACCGCCTTCTTCATCGACCGCAGCACCATCACCGCGATCGTCGGGTAGAGCGGGTTCCTCTTGATCGCCTTCAGGAACTGCGCGAAGACCTTCGGGTTCTCGATGTTGCCCATCTTCACGCCGAGCCCGCGCAGCTCCGCGCGCAGCGTCAGCAGCTTCTCCGGGTCCGGCAACTCGTGCAGGCGCGCGAGGATCCTGACGCCGTTCGCCCAGAGCTCCTTCGCGACCGCCTCGTTCGCCGCGACCATGCACTCCTCGATCATCTGGTGCGAGGCGTCGTAGGGGCGCGTGACGAGGCCCGTCATCTCGCCGTCCGCGTCCAGCAGCACCTCCGCCTCCGGAACCTCCAGGTCGAGCGCGCCGGCGGCGAACCGCTTCGCGCGCAGCTGCTGCGCGAGGTCGCTGATCGCCCGGATCGTCTGCACGCACGTGCGCGGCGAGACGGACAGCGTCTCAGGCAGAAGCACCTTGCCGCCGCCCTTCGCGGCGAGGATGTCCATCACCTCCTCGTAGGCGAAGCGCGCCTGCGAGCGGATGACCGACTTCGCGAAGCGGCGGGCGACCATCTCGCCCGACTTGTCGAACGTCATGAAGACCGAGAACGCAAGGCGGTCCTCGTCCGGCACGAGCGAGCAGACTCCGTTGCAGAGCTCCTCCGGCAGCATCGGCACGACCCGGTCGCAGAGGTAGACGCTCGTCGAGCGCCGGTACGCCTCGCGGTCGAGCGCAGAGCCGGGCCGCACGTAGTGCGAGACGTCGGCGATGTGGACGCCGAGGACGCGGTTGCCCTTGCGGTCGGTCTCCAGCGAGAGCGCGTCGTCGTAGTCGCGCGCCGTCACCGGGTCGCAGGTGAAGATGAACTTCTTGCGCAGGTCGAGCCGCCCCGACTTCGCGACGTCGAACGTCGAGAGCGTGCGCGCGACCTTCTTCGCCTCGTCCAGCACGGCGGCCGGGAAGGCCGTCGGCAGCCTGTAGAACTTCATCACCGCCGCCGTGTCTTCTCGCGGCGTCTTTCCAGGCTTCGGAAACCTGATCTCGTTCGCTTCGTTCGCTTTCATCAAAACCTCACGTGCTGATTTTCGTCACCGCCGCTTGGCGGGGATGGACTCGCGGTAGAGCTGGTACGCCTGGGCGATCTTCGGCTTGCCCTGCCTGCGCAGGGCGCGGACGAGGCCGTCCAGCGCGTCGAACGAGGCCGGGCTCGCCGCGACGGCGCGCGAGTAGATCTCCGCCGCGCGGGCGTGCTGCCCCAGCTTCGCGGCGAGCGCACCCGCCGTCAGGAACGTCGAGACCTTGCTCGGCTGCAGCGCGCACGCGAGCTGGTAGGCGTCCATCGCCCGGCCCTGCGGATTCGCCTCGCCGCCCCGCTTCTTCGACGGCGCCGTCTTCTGCCAGCACTTCGCGAGCCCCAACGCCGCCGGGGCGGAGAGCGGATCGGCCTTCAGCGCCGCCTCGTACTCCTTGCGGGCGGTGTCGTTCCGGCCCTTCTTCTCGGCGGCGACGGCGCGCGCGATCGCGGCGGCCGACGCCGCGCTGTCGCGCGAAGCCGCGCCCGGACGGCTCGCGGCCTCGGAGGCGATCTTCTTCTGCAGCTCCGGGATGAACGAGCGCTGCACCTTCTGCACGCGCGGCGTCGCGTCCGCCTCCAGCCGCACGAAGACCTGGAACTGCTCCAGCGCCGCCTCGTAGTAGCTGAAGGCGTCGCGGTAGAGGAGGCCGAGGTGATAGCGGGCCGCCGCGTCCTTGAAGTTCAGGCGCAGGGCGCGCAGGAAGGCGAGGCGCGCGAGGTGGCTGTTCTCGCACGCCATCTCGACGACGCCGAGACCCGCCCACGCCTGCGCACGCAGCTCCGGCGACAGGCGCGCGTCGTTCGCGAGCGCCTGAAAGCCCTGCGCGGCCGACTCGTAGTCCTTCGCGTGCCACGCGACCTGCGCGGCGAACATCCTCACGTCCACGTCGTCCGACAGCTGCGCCGCGCGCGCGACGAGGCTCTTCGCCGCCGCGAGCTCGCCGAGGTCGAGCTTCGTGCGCGCGAGGAGGAGGATCGCGTCCACGCGGTCAGGCGCGCACGCGAGGCTCTTCTCGAAGAGCTTCGCGGCCTTGTCGAGGTTGCGCACCGCGTAGGCTTCGCGCCCCTCCGCCAGCTCCTTCAGGCCGTCCTTCGGCCCGCAGCCGGCGACGGCGGCGAGCGCGAGCGCCAGCACGGCGCGCGGCGCGGCCTTACGCGCGGATGAGAGCGAGATACTCGTCACGCTTCGCCTCCATGATCTCCTGCGTCTTGCCCTCGAGGTTGAGGCGGACGAGCGGTTCGGTGTTGGACATGCGCACGTTCGCCCAGTAGCCCTCCGTCTCCCAGGCGTCGACCGACACGCCGTCCAGCTCGAAGACCTTCGCCTGCGCGGCATACGTCGCCTTGACCTTCGCGAGGATCTCCGCCGGCGGCGTCACCGTCTTCGTGTTGATCTCGCCGGACTGCGCGTACTTGCGGAGCGGACGGATCAGCTCCGAGAGCGGCCTGTCGCCCGCCGAGACGATGTTCGCGAGCGCATACGTCGCCATCGCGCTCGACTCGGCCGTCGAGTTCGCCTTGAAGTAGTAGTGGCCCGACAGCTCGCCCGCGAAAATCGCGTCGTTCGCGCGCATCTGCTCCTTGATGAAGGAGTGGCCGACGCGGCTCATCATCGGCTTGCCGCCCGCCGCGCGGATGACCTCCTCGCAGACCTTCGACGAACGCAGGTCGTAGAAGCAGACGGCGCCGGGGTTCGACGCGAGCAGATCCTGCGAGATGAGCGCGGTGATGAAGTCCATCGGGATGATCTCGCCCTTCTCGTCAAGGAAGCCCGCGCGGTCGGCGTCACCGTCGTAGGCGACGCCGAAGGCGTACTTGCCGGGGTTCGCCTTGATGAGCGCCTGCAGATCCTTGAGCGTCTCGTGGTGCAGCGGGTTCGCGTCATGGTTCGGGAAGTCGCCGTCGAATTCGCCGTAGAGCGCATCGTAGGTGAGCGGCGAGTCCCTGAACGCGACGGACTCGGCGATGCCCATGCCGTTGGCGAAGTCGAGCGCGAGGTGCAGGGGACGCTTCAGGTGGGCGAACGCCTTCACGTGCGCGGCGTAGGCGGCGGACACGTCGACCTTCGAGATCTCGCCGACGCCCGTCGGCGGATCGTCGACGGAAATCCCGGCGGCGAGCCGCTCGATGTCCTTGATGCCCGTGGCGCCGGAGATCGGCACGGCGTTCGCCTTGCAGAGCTTGCAGCCGTTCCACTCCTTCGTGTTGTGCGAGGCGGTGATCATCACCGAGCCGTCCGCCTTCAGCGAGGCGTTGGCGAAATAGCTCATCGGCGTCGAGGCGAGGCCGATGTCGAGGACGTCGACGCCCTCGTCGACGAGGCCCTTGGCGAACGCGGCGAAGAGCGCGTCCGACGACTTGCGGCAGTCGCGCGCGACGACGACCTTGGCGTTCTTTCCGGGAAAGCCGCAGAACTGCGCGTAGGCGCGCGCGATCCTGTAGAAGTCGTCCTGAACGAGGTCCTGGCCGTAGATGCCGCGAATGTCGTATGCTTTGAAGATGCTCATGTTTTTCTTTCCTTAGAGGTGAAGTCTGTTGTTGTCTGTCGTAATGTCTGTTGAATTTCGGTCTTGCCCGCCGGTCGCGGGCGTCAGTTCCCCATCGCGAAGGCGTAGGCGTTCTGGAACATGCGCATCCACGGGCCGTTCAGCCGGAAGACGCCGGGGTTGTAGCTGAGCTGGCAGGCGCGGAAGCCGCGCTCCGGGTGCGGCATCATGACCGTCGCGCGCCCGTCCGCCGTCGTGAACGCCGTCTGGCCGCCGAGGGAGCCGTTCGGGTTGTACGGGTAGCGCGTCGTCGCGTGCCCGTAGTTGTCGACGTAGTGCGCGGCGCAGATCGACGGCGCGAAGCCGTCCGTCCAGACGCGGCCCTCGCCGTGCGCGACGGCGATCGGCAGGCGCGAGCCCGCCATGCCCCGGAAGAAGATCGACGGGGACTCCTCGATCTCGACCGTCGCGTAGCGCGCCTCGAACTGCTCGGAGAAGTTCTTCACGAACTTCGGCCACTTCTCCGCGCCGGGGATGATGTCCTTCAGCTGCGAGAGCATCTGGCAGCCGTTGCAGACGCCGAGCGAGAACGTGTCGGGACGGCGGAAGAACGCCTCGAACATCTCGCGCAGGCGGTCGTTGTAGAGGATCGAGCGCGCCCAGCCGGAGCCCGCGCCCAGCACGTCGCCGTAGCTGAAGCCGCCGCACGCGACAAGCCCCCGGAAGTCCCGGAGATCGACGCGCCCCGCGATGAGGTCGGACATGTGGACGTCCCGGCAGTCGAAGCCCGCGAGCGCGAACGCCGCCGCCATCTCGATGTGCCCGTTGACGCCCTGCTCTCTCAAAACCGCCATGCGCGGTTTCGAGAGAGAGGTGGAAGAGTGGAACGGTGGAAAGGTGGAAGAGTGGGAAGGTGGAAGGCTTGAAGGCAGCGCATCTCCACACTTTTCCCCTTCTCCACTTTTCCACTCTTCCACCCTTCCACTTTCCTCCGGATCGAACGTCAGCCTGAAGCTCAGGCCGGGGTTGAGGTCGTCGAGCGCGTTGTCGTACTCCTCGCGCGCCGAGACCGGGTTGTCGCGCAGGGCCTGCATGCGGTACGTCGTCTCCGACCAGCAGCGGCGCAGGTACGTGATGTCCGTCTTGACGGCCTGCCGCGCGCCGACGAAGAGCTCGAACGTGCGGCTCGTCGCGAGCGCCGCGCCGATGGCCTCGGCGGGGACGCGCGCGGCGCGGAAGGTCGCCAGCACCCTGTTGAGGTACTTCTCGCGCACCTGCAGGACGGCGCCCGGCTGCTCGTTGAAGAGCTGCTCCAGCGCGTCGCCGTCGGGGAGCTTCGCGACGAGGCCGCGTCCGCCCGTGATCGCCATTTCCGCGAGCGTGACGGCGAGGCCGCCGTCCGACCGGTCATGGTAGGCGAGCGCGAGCTTGTCGCGCACGATCGTCTGCATCGCGTTGAAGAAGCGCTTCAGAAGCGCGGCGTCCGCGTCCGCGTGCGTGTCGCCAAGCTGGCCGTAGACCTGCGCGAGCGCCGTCGCGCCGAGCGGGGCCTCGCCCGCCCGGCCGAGGTTCACGTAGACGAGCACGGAGCCCTCGCCGCGCGGATCGGCCTTCAGGTCGGGCGTGAGCGTGAGGCGCACGTCCTTCACCGGCGCGAACGACGAGACGACGAGCGAGAGCGGCGCGACCTGCTTCCGCTCCTCGCCCTTCCGGTCCTGCCAGACCGTGTGCATCGAGCAGCTGTCCTTGCCGACGGGAATCGAGACGCCGAGCTTCGGGCAGAACTTCAGGCCCACCTCCTGCACGGTGTCGTAGAGGATCGCGTCCTCGCCCGGCTCGCCGCACGGGGCCATCCAGTTCGCCGAGAGGCGGATCTGCGAGATGTCGCCGACGTCCGCCGCCGCGAGGTTCGTGATCGCCTCCGCGACCGCGAGCCGGCCGGACGCCGGGCCGTCGAGGAGCGCGACCGGCGAGCGCTCGCCCGTCGCCATCGCCTGTCCGTTGAACGTCGTGTAGCCCATCGTCGTCACGGCGCAGTCCGCCGCCGGCAGCTGAAACTTGCCGACCATCTGGTCGCGCGCGACGCGCCCCGTGACGGTGCGGTCGGTGATCGTGACGAGGAACGTCTTGTCCGCGACGGCCGGCAGGTGCAGGACGCGCGTCAGGGCGTCGATCGGCTTCACGCCCTCGAAGCTCGTCGCGAGGCGCCTCTGCTTCGTGCGCGTCACCTTGCGCACCATGCGCGGCGGCTTGCCGAGAAGCACCTTGATGTCCATGTCGATCGGGTTGTCGCCGAAGTGGCTGTCATGGAGGACGAGCTGGCCGTCGCCCGTCGCGACGCCGATGAACGCGACCGGGCAGCGCTCGCGCGCGCACAGCCCCTCGAAGAACGCCTTCGCCTCCGGCCGGAGCGCGAGGACGTACCGCTCCTGCGCCTCGCAGCACCAGATCTCCATCGGGCTCATCGAGCGCTCCTCGTTATGCACCGCGCGCAGCTCGAACTTCCCGCCCGTCGCCTCGACGAGCTCGGGGCAGCCGTTGGAGAGGCCACCCGCGCCGATGTCGTGGACGGAGAGGATCGGATTCGCCTTGCCGAGCGACGAGCAGGCGTCGATGACGCCCTGGCAGCGGCGCTGCATCTCGGCGTTGCCGCGCTGGACAGAGTTGAAGTCGAGGGCTTCGGAGTTGGTGCCCGTCATCATCGAGCTCGCCGCGCCGCCGCCGAGGCCGATGCGCATCGCCGGCCCGCCGATCTGCACGATCAGCGCGCCGACCGTGACGTCCCTCTTCTGAACCTGGCTGCGGCGAATGACGCCCATGCCGCCCGCGAGCATGATCGGCTTGTGGTAGCCCCTGAGCTCGCCCGCGACCTCGCCCTCGTAGGTGCGGAAGAAGCCGCAGAGCTGGGGCCGCCCGAACTCGTTGCCGAACGCCGCGCCGCCGAGCGGGCCGTCCGTCATGATCTGCAGCGGCGTCGCCAGGCGCGTCGGGAAGTCGGCGTAGACGCGCTCCCACGGCTGGGGGAAGCCCGGAATGCGCAGGTTCGACACCATGAAGCCGCAGATGCCCGCGACCGTCCGCGAGCCCGTGCCCGTCGCCGCCTCGTCGCGGATCTCGCCGCCGACGCCCGTCGCCGCGCCCGGGAACGGCGAGATCGCCGTCGGGTGGTTGTGCGTCTCGACCTTCATGAGCTGGTCGAGCTGGTCCTTCTTGAAGGAATAGGCGTTCGTCGCGGGGTCGATCGCGAAGACGTCCGTCTTGAAGCCCGCGACGACGGCCGAGTTGTCCTTGTAGGCCGAGAGCGTGTCCTGCGGACGCTTCTGGTGCGTGTTCTTGATCATCTCGAAGAGGCTCTTCGCCTGCTTCTTGCCGTCGATGACGAACTCGGCGCCGAAGATCTTGTGGCGGCAGTGCTCGGAGTTCACCTGGCCGAACATGACGAGCTCGGTGTCCGTCGGGTTGCGCTTGGCCTTCTTGAAGCTCGCCGCGAGATACTTCATCTCCGGCTCGGAGATCGCAAGGCCGATTTCCGCGTTCGCCTCGCGGATCGCCTCGACGCCCTTCTTCAGGACGTCGTAGGTGCGCCCCGGCTTCGGCTCGGCGACGTCAAAGAGGTCGGAGAGGTCGTCGTACACGCCCTCGGTCATCTTGTCGTAGAGCGCGGCGAGGGCGTTCGGCGACAGCGCGACAGCCCCCGGCCTCATGTCGCTCCCACCCCTCAAGTCCCTTTGGCTCAAGTCTCTCGCGCCTCTCGCGACCCTCGCGTCGCTCACCAGGAACCGTACGCCCCGTTCGACGCGCCGGATCGACTTCAGCCCGCAGTTGCGGAAGATGTCCGTCGCCTTCGAGCTCCAGGGCGAAATCGTGCCCTTGCGCGGCGTCACGTAGAAGTCGGCCCCGTCGCAGCTGCCCTCGGCGTTCAGCAGCTCCGCCGCGCGGGCGAGCTCGCGCGAATCGACCGGCGCGTCGGCGAGCTCCAGCGCATAGACCCACTTCGCGTCGATCGCGAGCGGCCCGAGCGTCGGGTCGGCTTTGGCGATCGCCGCCTTGAGGGCGTCGAGTCGGAACGGCGAATAGGCATCGGAACCAAGCAGCAGAACCATGTGTTTTCTCTCCTGTGAAAGGTGAGGCGATATTATACCAAAAATGAGAGGCCGGGTTCCCGCCCGGCCCTGTACATTCGGATGAACCGGCGACGCACCCCGGCCTCACCGTTCGCGATCCGTCGGAAGCCCCCAGCTTTCGAGCTTCGTCGCCATCCAGTCGAAGGACGCCTCGTGCATCTCGCGGGCGCGTCCGCGCGGAATGACCGGCCCGCAGGCGACCTTGATGTCGTAGCTCGTGTCGACGGGCCCGAAGTCCTTGAAGACCTTGCGCAGGAGGCCGCTCTTGCGCGTCGGCTGGCAGCGCGTGTCCACGACGATCGGCACGACCGGGCAGCCCGCGCGCTCGGCGAGCTTCGCGCCGATCGACGAGTACTTCTTGCGGCTGAAGACCTCGCAGCGCGTCCCCTGCGGAAAGATGAGGAAGCTGTCGCCGCCCTGGATGCGCTCCGTGCCGACGCGCAGGATGTTCACGAGGTCTTCGCGCGGCGAGACGCGGCTGATGGGCACCATCCGCATGTGCTCCGCCGCCTTTTCGAGGAACGGCAGGTGCGCGAGCGACGCCTTCGCGACGTAGCTGAACGGCGAGATCGCCAGCAGCAGCGGCGGCAGGAGGATCGTCTCGGTCATCGACAGGTGGTTGCAGACGTAGAGGACGGGTCCCTTGTGCGCAATGCGGTCCGAAAAGCCCTCGATGCCGACGCTCATGCCGAGCCGCTCGGCCGTCGTCACGGTCGAGAAGCAGAAGCCGGCCCAGCGCTCCGTCGTCAACTTGCCGAACGGCTCCGTGAGGGCGCAGCACGGGAAGACGCGCGTCACGCCCCACGTGTAGCGCAGGGTCGTCCACGCGGACGGCTTGGCGCGCCGGGCGGCACGGCAGTCGGGGGCCGTCCGGTAGCCGCCTGTCCGGCGGATGGATTCCTGGAACTCATTCAGCGTCGTTGTTCTCATGCTCAACCTCCTCCTGTGCGCCCTTCTCGGCGGCAGCCGTCTCGGCCTTGGCCTTTTCGATCATGTCCTTGCGGACGGACTCCAGCTGCGCCTTGAGGTCGTCGCGCATCTCCTGAAGCTGGCGCTTCTGCTCCTCGCGCTCGGCCTCGCGCGCCTGACGCTCCTCCTCGCGCTGCCGGAGCCGCGCCTCCTCCTGCGCCTGCTCGGCGGCGAGCTTCGCGCGGCGGCGGCTGCGGAGCGTCCCGCCCAGGAGCGGCGACCGCGCGCCCGGCGCGTTCAGGGGCGAGATGCCGTCGTTCGCCCGCGCCGCGCCCGCCTTCGCCGTCGCGGCGGCGTCCTTGGCGGAGTCGCCGCCGATCGTCAGCGTCACCTCGATCTCGCCTTTCGCGATTGTCATCGTCGCCGTCTCGGGATCGGCCTCCTTCACGAGCCAGCCGCCGCGCGACTCGCCGACCTTCAGGTAGTAGTGGCGGGGGTTCTTGCCGTCCGAGCTGTCCGTGAACCCGACGGCGACCTGCCCGTCCGGCGTCATGTTGATGACGGAGAAGCGGATGGCGCTCTTCAGCTGCTCCTGTTCTTTCGTCAGCTCCCTCTGGGACGACTTCGTCACCTCGCTCGGCAGCTTCGTCGGGTCGAAGCCGGCCGGCAGCGCCCCGAACATCTGCCGGTCGACGATCGACTGGTAGCGCGAATAGGGCTGCCTCTCGGCACGGGCTGCGAACGCCGAGACGACGAGAAGCGCGAGGCCGGCGGCTTTCAGGCGAAGGTCGCTCATGTCTGGTAAGGCGCCAGGAAGGCCTCCTTGAAGTCATAGCCACCGGCGAAGGCGTCGGCCGTGTCGTTCGCGTCCCGGCCGATGCGCCGCCCCTCCACGAGGTTGAACATCATCTCGCCGATGTCCTCGGTGGACGAGACCCCCCATTCCGTCAGGACCGTGTACGCGAGCGGCCCGTACTGGTCTAGGGCGCGCTCCCTGAACTCGTCGAGGATGTCAGCGCCCGCGACGTGCCGCTGGTCGTCGCCGCTCAGGTAGCGAACGACGTCCATCAGCAGCGCATAGGCCCGCGCGTGGTAGCGCGCGTCTTTCGCGACGATGTCCGCAAAGGCGTCCGTGCTAAAGTCGATTTCTTCCATTGGTCTCCCGAACTTCGGTTCGGGCGGACAGTATACCCCATCGCCCGCCGTCCTGTCAACCGGACCCGTGCCGCCGACCAGGTCGACGCAGTCAGAACTTCCGCTTGTGGGAGAGGAACATGAAGACCGCCGCGAGGACGGCCGCGAGAAGCCCCGAGACGCCCATCACGAGCGCGAAGGCGTTCGGGTTGGCCTGGAACGGCAGCGAAATGTTCATGCCGTAGAACGACGCGACGAGCGTCGGCACGGCCAGGAAGATCGTCGCCGCCGTCAGGTACTTCATCACGTTGTTCAGGTTGTTGTTGATGAGCGAGGCGAACGTGTCGAGCGTGCCGTTCAGGATGTTCGCGTGGATCGTCGCCGTCTCCAGCGCCTGCTGGTACTCGACCATCGCGTCCTCCAGGTAGTCGCGGTCGTCCTCGGAGAGCGTCAGCTGCCGGGCGGTGTTCGCGCGCGCGAGGGCGATCGTGTCCGCCTTGAGCGACGTCGTGAAGTAGACGAGCGTCTTCTCGATCTGGAACATCTTCAGCAGCACCTCGTTCGAGATCGACTCGTGCAGCTCGTCCTCCAGCGTCGTCGTGCGGTTGTGGATGTCGTTGATGTACCGGAGGAAGAGGACGCCCGCGTGCCAGAGGAGGCGGAACGCGAAGCGGTACTTGTCGGACGGCGGGCAGACGCGGCGGATCTGGTCGAGGAACGCCGTCGTCACGGGCGTCTGCGCGCTGCAGACGGTGATGACGGACGAGCCCGCGAGAATGATGCCGAGCGGCACCGTGCGGTACGGCGCGACGGCCTCCTCCTCGTCCTCCGGCGGAATCGGCATCGGCACGTGGACGATGAGGAGAGAGGCGTCGTCCTCGTAGTCGAAGCGCGGCCGCTCCCCCGCGTCGAGGGGGTCCGTGAGGAAGTCGCGCGGCACCTGGCTGTACGAGAGGACGGCCTCCAGCTCGGTCGTCGAGGGATCGACGAGGTTGATCCAGCAGGACACCGAGAACTCGGACATCTCGCGAAGCCCGCCGTTCTCCCACCTGTAGATCGACATCATGGCCGCACCCTCCCGTTCCCCTCCTTACGCCCGCTTCAGCTGCGGGAAGAGGACGACGTCGCGGATCGAGTCCGTGCCCGTCAGGAACATGACGAGGCGGTCGACGCCGAAGCCGAGGCCGCCCGTCGGCGGCATGCCGCATTCGAGCGCGCTGATGAAGTCCTCGTCGATCTTCTCCGTGTCTTCGCCGGCCTGGTTCTCCAGCGCCTTGCGCTGCTCGATCGGGTCGTTCTGCTCGGTGTAGCCGGGGCAAAGCTCGCGGCCCGCGACGACGAACTCGAAGACGTCCACGAGCGACGGGTCGTCCTTGCACGCCTTGGCGAGCGGCACGAACTCGTGCGGGATGCGGATGACGAACGTCGGCTGCATGAGGTTGCGCTCGATGAGCTTGTCGTAGACCTCGTGCGTGAGCATGAGCTCGGTCGTCACGCCGTCAAGCTCCAGGTTCGTGTCCGTCTCCTTGCCCTTGGCCTTCGCCTTGGCGAGCTGCGTCTCGAACGGCAGGTCGAACCAGTCGTCGCCCATCAGCTCCTTCACGAGATCCCGGTACGCGACGCGGCGGTAGGGCGGCGTGAAGTCGATCGGGACCTTCTTCTCGCCGTACTCGATGACGCGCTTGCCGATCACGGTGTCGCAGAGGTGCGGCAGAAGCCCTTCCATGATCGCCTCCATCGACGTGCGGTCGCCATAGGCCTCGTAGATCTCGCAGACCGTGAACTCCGGGTTGTGCGTGCGGTCGATGCCCTCGTTGCGGAAGTCCTTGCCGAGCTCGAAGACCTTGTTCATGCCGCCGACGAGAAGCCGCTTCAGGTAGAGCTCCGGGGCGATGCGCATGACGCAGTCCTTGTCGAGCGCGTTGTAGTGCGAGAAGAACGGCTTCGCGGCGGCGCCGCCGGCCTGATCCTGCAGGATCGGCGTCTCGACCTCGACGAAGCCCTTCGACCACAGGTACTTGCGGATCTCCATCAGGAGGCGCGAGCGCGTGAAGAAGCGGTTGCGCGACTCGTCGTTCGTCATGAGGTCGACGTAGCGGCGGCGGTAGCGCTCCTCCTGGTCGGCGAGGCCGTGGAACTTCTCCGGCGGCTGCTCCAGCGCCTTCGCGAGCATCGTCCACTCCTTGACGACGAGCGACTTCTCGCCCTTCTGCGTCGTGAAGAGCGTGCCCTCCGCGCCGACGATGTCGCCGAGATTCAGTTGCTTGAACGCGGCGAACGCCGTCTCGGAGAGCTCGTCGCGCTTGAAGATGAGCTGGAACCGCCCCGTGCCGTCGTTCAGGGTGCAGAAGTTCATCTTGCCCATGCGGCGGATCATCAAGAGGCGGCCGGCGACGCGGACGGACTTGCCCTCCGCAAACCCGGCGCGGACCTTCGCGAGGTCCTCGTGGTCGTACTTGCAGCCGTAGGGCTCGTAGCCCATGTCGGCGAGCGCCTTCATCGACTGGAGGCGCTGCGCGCGGTATTCGTTCGTTTCCTGTGCCATGATGGGTGCGTATTATAGCATTTCGCGCGTCCTCCCGCATTACCGCACGATGGCGGCGCGGGCGGCGGCGAGGTCGGCGAACGCCCCGGCGGCGATCATCTGCACGATGAGGTTGCCGATGGCCGTGCCCTCCGTCGGGCCCGCGAAGACCTCCAGCCCCGTCGCCTCGGCCGTGAGCGCGTTGAGGTAGAGGTCCTTCGAGCCGCCGCCGACGATGTTGACCGACGTGTACGTCACGCCCGTGATCTCGGAGAGGTTGCGGATCGCGTCCGCATAGCACTCGGCAAGCGACCGGTAGACGCACTGCATGAGCGCGCCCACCGTCGCCGGGGGCGTCCCCTCCGCCGCGGCCGCCGCCAGCACTTCGCCGACCATCGACTTCGGGTTGAGGAAGCGCGCGTCGTTGACGTCGATCGTGAGCCGGTAGTCGCTCGCGCCGCGCGCGCTCATCTCCAGGTCGGCGAAGGAGTACTTCTTCCCCTTCTCGTAGTCGCCGAGCGCCCTCAGGGCCTCGATCGTCTCGTCGCGCTCCTTGCCCTCGACGTAGCTCACGCCGTTCAGCTCGCGGCGGATGGACTGGATCATCCAGAGGCCCATGATGTTCTTGAGGAAGCGGTAGCGTCCCCACGCGCCGCCCTCGTTCGTGAAGTTCGCCTCCCGCGCCGCCTTCGTCGTGATCGGCGCGGCGTTCTCGACGCCGAGCAGCGACCACGTGCCGCTCGACAGGTAGACGGCCTTGTCGTCGCGCGCCGGGACGGCGAGGTACGCCGAGCCCGTGTCGTGCATCGCGGGCAGCACGACCTTGACGCCCCTGTAGTCGCCGACCGTCGCGCCCGGCATCTCCAGCTTGCCGAAGAGCCGCGTCGGCAGGCCAAGCCGCGCAATGAGGTCGAAGTCCCAGTCCTTCTTCGCCGCGTCGAGAAGCGCCGTCGTCGAGGAGTCGGTGTACTCGTGGACGATCTTCCCCGTGAGCGCGTAGTTGATGTACTCCGGCACGGTCAGGAAATGCGCGGCCCGCGCCAGCTGTTCCGGATGCTCCTTCTTCAGCGCCCAGAGCTGGTAGATCGTGTTGTAGGGGGCCTTCTGAAGGCCGACGCGCCGGTAGAGGTCGGCGAAGGAGATGACCTCAGCCTCGATCTCCTCGGCCGCACCCTGCGTGCGCGCGTCGCGGTAGGCGACCGTGTCGCCCACGATCCGCCCCTGCTCGTCCAGCAGGACGAAGTCGACGCCCCACGTGTCGAGGCCGATCGACTCGACGGGGCCTTTCGCGAGCGCCGCGTCGATGCCGGCCTTGACGGACGCGACAAGCCTCTCGATGTCCCAGCAGTCGTGGCCGTTGCGCACGACCTGCGCGTTGTCGAAGCGGTAGACCTCCTCCAGGACGATCTTCCCGTCCTCGACCCGCCCGAGGATGTGCCGTCCCGAGGACGCGCCGACGTCAATTGCAAGATAGTTTTTCATTTGACGGCTATTATACCAAAAATTTCACCGCGCTTCGGGAAACCATGCTATAATACGCGCCCATGATGAACGCACAGCTCCAGACGCTCCGCAACGGTCTCCGCGCCGTCCTCGTCCCCTGCGAGGCCGAGTCGATCGCCTTCGGCCTCTTCGTCGCCTCCGGCTCGCGCCACGAGGACGCGAAGTCCGCCGGCATCTCCCACTTCATCGAGCACATGCTCTTCAAGGGCACGCCCACGCGCTCGCCGCTCGACATCACGCAGGCGATCGAGGGGCGCGGCGGCAACTTCAACGCCTGCACCGGCGAGGAGTCGACGTGCTACTTCGCGCACATGCCGAACGAGTGCCTCGACGAGGCGGTGGACATCCTCGCCGACATGTACCTGCGGGCGACGATCCCCGCCGACGAGTTCGCGCGCGAGAAGCAGGTCGTCATCGAGGAGATCAAGATGTACGCCGACGAGCCGGACTCCGTGGCGATGGAGAACCTGCAGAGGAACCTCTTCCCCGAATCGCCGCTCGGCGCGCCCGTCGCCGGAAGCGCGCAGTCGCTCGGCCCGATGACGGCCGCGTTCCTCCGCCGCTACGTGAAGACGCACTACCGGGCGGACAACACGGTCGCCGTCCTCGTCGGCGCGTTCGACCCCGGCAGGGCCCTCGCGACGCTGGAGGCGCAGCTCGGCCGCTTCGCGCGCCGGGCCGGCGCGTCCGTCGCCGTGCGCGGCGACGATCCCGCGCGCGTCCCCGTCGTGCCGCACGTCTCGGTCGCGCGCGAGATCAACCAGGCGCAGCTCGCGCTCGGCTACCGCACGTTCGGCCTGCGCGATCCGCGCAAGTACGCGGCGACGGTGATGGACGCCGTCCTCGGCCGCGGCATGTCGTCGCGCCTCTTCCAGGAGGTGCGCGAGAAGCGCGGCCTGAGCTACGATATCTCCTCGCGGATGCACTTCTTCGCGGACGCGGGGATGTTCACCGTGACGGCGGGGCTGGACGCGGCAAAGGCCGCAGCGACGCTCGCGACGGTCGACCGCGAGCTGACGCGCATCGCCGCGAAGCGCGTCGGCGCGGAGGAGCTGCGGCGCACGAAGGAGTTCCTCGTCGGGAACTTCCGCCTCTCGCACGAGAAGATGACGTCCAAGCTGTTCTTCTACGGGCAGACGATGCTCGCGTTCGGCCGCCTCGTCGAGCCGGCCGAGCAGGTCGAGGGCATCCGCGCCGTGACGGCGGCGGACGTGCAGGCCGCCGCCCGCGAGATCTTCCAAAAGAAGAATCGCGCCGTCAGCTGGGTCATGCCGAAGAAAGGCTGACCCGCCGACGGCGCGGCCTCAGGATCTTCCGGCCTCAGGCGAGATCCTTCATCGTGACGGGCTTCGGGTCGATGCCGGGGTTCGTCATCGGCTTCAGCGCCCGCGTGTCGAAGGCGTAGCCGTCCGGCCCCAGCGGCCACACGACCGGCGCCGTGTTGAGCACCGTCGCGCGGAAGCCCTGGAGCGTCGCGCCCATGTTGCCCGTGTGCGAGGAGTTGACGCCCTCGTTCTCGATCACGAACGGGTGCGCATAACCCTTCGCCATCAGGTTCTCCAGGAACTTCGTCCAGTCGCACGAGTCGTTGCCGCCGAAGCCGGGGAGGCGCGGCTCGTAGCTGAGGCGGTCCCACTCGCCGCCGGGGAGCGGCACGCCCGCCTTCTTCGCGAGCGCGGCGTTCACGGACTGCTGCGGATAGAGGCGGCCCCAGTGCACGGCCTCCGCGTCGTTCGCGAAGTTGCGCGTGCCCTTGATGTGGACGCGGCGGAGCTTCCGGAAGTCCATCGCGTTGATGACGTCCGTCGGGTCGATGTGCTGCCAGACGTCGTGCGAGGGGTCATACGTCTCCTGCAGCGCGCTGTCGTCGTCGAGGATCGCGTACATGAGCTTGCGCGCCGCGAGGCAGCCGGGCAGGTTGTTGTAGGCGTCCGGCGCCGTGACGGGCTGCCAGCCCTCCATCGGGCAGTTCTCGACGCAGACCGTCACGCCGAGCGACTTCGCGTAGTTGAGGATCGGCTGGAAGACCCTCTTGAACTTCTCCAGGTTCTTCTCGAAGCCGCCGTCCTGGCGGCCGAGGACGTGATCATAGCCGACGAACGTGCCGCAGACGACGTCGTTCGCGTCGCCGCCGAGCATCGCCGCGATGCGGATGAGCTTGAGGATGTGGTTCTGGTTGACGACCTGCAGCTCCGGCTTGCCGCCGATGAGGTTGTCGTAGGCGCCGACGGAGATGCGGATGCTCTCGCGGTTGCAGAGGTCGATGACCTGCCGCGCGCGTTCCGGCGTGAAGTGGTCGTAGTCGAGGTGCGTCGCGATGTGGTCCTGGCGGTCCGTGTCGCGGCGGAAGACGCAGAGCTCCAGCCCCTGCGCGCCGACGGCCTTCGCGCGCTTCACGACCGACTCGAAGTCGGGGTCCCTGGCGAACGCGCTCGTCATGAGCCAGATCGGGTTGTTGTTCGGCTTCGGCTTCGCGGCGTGCGCCAGCGCCTCGCGCGCGCCAAGCCCGCCCAGGGCGGCCACGGCCGCCGCGCCCTTGAAGAAGTTACGCCTGGATGTCTGAATCATATTTGGGTTCTCCTTGTCTTGAATGGATGTTCGCATTATACCATATTTCCGCGAACCTGCCGCGCGACTGCAGCCAAGGCTCGAGGCGTGTGCGTCCGGGGAGAAGGTCAATGCAGGGCGTTCTCCTGCCAAAGACGGTCTCGCCCTACGACAGCGCTTTCTTCATCGCGGCACGATAGGCCTCGCGGTCCGGCGACTCGACCATCTCGCTCTTGCCGAGCGCCGTCAGCGTCGGGACGCCTTCCGGCGAGGTGAGCAGCCAGGCGTCCAGCCCGCACAGCAGGCTGTCGGGCTGCTGCAGCAGGTGCTGCGAATGCACGAGACCGTCCAGCGCGCCGCACGCCCGCAGGAGATCCGTCACGCGCGCGGCCTCCGCCTCGGACAGTGCCCCGCGCACGACGGCCGCGCCGGCCTCCAGCAGAAGCCCGATCGACACGGCGTAGCCATGCGGCAGCTTGTAGCCGCTCATGGACTCCAGCCGGTGCGCCGCCCACAGGCCCAGGCCCGTCGCGCCCTTCTTCGCCCGCGTCGCACGGGTCGCCTCGATCAGCTCGACCAAAGCCTCCGGCTGACGGGTCGCATAGGTCGGACCCGTCTTCTCCAGCTTCTTCAGGAGCGTCGCGTCCGCCGCCACCGCCAGGCGCACGGCCTCGCCGATGCCGCTGCGCCAGACGCCGTCCAGCACCGTGTCCGCGAACGCCGGATCCAGCACGACCGCCGCCGGGACGGACGGCACGCGCAGCGCGTCCTTGACCGAGGCCGAATCGACCGCCGCATACGTCGCGAACGCCGCGCCCAGCATCGCCGCCGGCGTCGTCGGCATCCGCACGAGCCGCACGCCGCCACGCGCCTGGGCCGCCGCATACCCCGCAATGTCGAGAATCGTGCCGCCGCCGAGCGCCAGCACGACATCCTTCTGCCCGAGCTTGGCCTCAAGGATCGCCGAGACGACCTTGAGCGCGCTCTGCAGGTTGTCCGCCTTGATCTTCTCGCCGCCGCCGATCACGACGGGGCAGCCCGCGAGCGTGATGCCGTGCGCCTGCACGTAGCGGCCGATCTTCGTGCCGAGGCCCGCCGTCCGCTGGACGACGTTCATGTCCGCGACGATGAGCACGCGCGACGCCCCGGCAAGGAGGTCGGCGAGGACGGACGATTCCCCGAAAGCGTCCGGGGCAAGTTCAATGGGATAGCTGGAGGAGTTCTTCCGCATGTTTTTTGACGACACTGGTGAGCTTTTCGCCGCCGAGCATCCGCGCGATTTCCGAAACGCGCGCGTCGCCCGCGACAGGTGTGAGAGTGGTGCGCGTCCGCCCGTCCGCGACCCGCTTCGAGACGACGAGATGCCGCGTGCCGTAGACGGCGGACTGCGGCAGGTGGGTGATGGCGATGACCTGGTGGGACTTGGCGACCGCCCGCAGCTTCTCGCCGACGACCCGCCCGACCTCGCCGCCGATATTGGCGTCGATCTCGTCGAAGACGAGGGTGGGGATGAGGGATGAGGGATGTGAGGTGAGGGATGAGGGATGGGGGGTGTGGGATGGGGCGTGAGGGGTCTTGGCGGCCGTCACGACCTTCAGCGCGAGCATCACGCGGGCGATCTCGCCCGAGCTCGCGATGGCCGCGAGCGGACGCGCCGATTCGCCCGGATTCGGCTCGAACATGTAGACGACGCGGTCGCACCCGTGCGCGTCCGGCGCCTGCGGCTCCAGCGCGACGAAGAGCTTCGCCTGACGGAAGCCGAGATCCTTCAGCTCCTTCGTGACCGCCTTCGCCAGCTTCTCGCCCGCCGCCGCGCGCGCCTTCGTGAGCGTCGCGCCCGTCGTGCGCAGGGCCTTCTCCGCCGCGTCCAGCTGCGCCTGAAGGTCGCGCAGCCGCGCGTCGCGCCCCTCGATCGCCGCGAGCCGCGCCTTCTTCTCCTCAAGCAGCGCCTGCAGACGCGGCACGTCCTCGGCCCGGTACTTCCGCTTCAGCCGGTTGACGAGCGTCAGCCGCGCGTCGAGCGACGCCAGGTCCTCTTCGCCGCCGTCCAGGTCGGACACCGCGTCCGCAACCGTCCGCGACAGCTCCTGCACGCGCACCGTGATGTCGTCCGCCTCGCGCGCCCACGCTTCGGCCTGCGGCAGGTGGCGGGCGATCGCGCGGAACTTCGGCTGAAGCGCCGCCAGCAGCTCGGACACGCCCCGGTCGCCGCCGAGGGCCTCCGTCATCGCGTTGGCGTTCTCGACGATCTCCTCGGCGTGCGCGGCCGCCGCGTGCCGTTCGGACAGCGTCTCGTCGTCGTCCGTCAGCTCCGCGCCCTCCAGCTCGTTCACCTGGAAGCGCAGCATGTCCGCCTCGTCCTCGCCGCCCACCGCATCGAGCGCGGCGATCTCGCCCTTCAGCGCGGCGTAGCGCGCCCAGTCCGCCGCATACGCCCGCACGGCGGCGGACGCCTTGCCGTCGGCGTCCAGCAGTTCGCGCTGGAACGACTCCTCGACCAGCTTCTGGTTCGCCGTCGGGCCGTGGATGTCGACGAGCGTGTGGCCCAGCTCCTTCAGCTCGGCGACGGACACGCTCTCGTCGTTGATCCACGCGCGCGAACGCCCTTCGCGCGTCACCGTGCGCCGAATGACCGTGCCGCCGAAATCGGCCTCGACCTCGGCCTCCTTCGCGCCGTCGCGCACGACCGACGCCTCGGCGCGCCCGCCGAGCACGAGTTCCAGCGCGCCCATCAGCACGGACTTGCCGGCGCCCGTTTCACCCGTAATGACGTTCAGGGCGGGATCGAACTCGACCTCGACCTTCTCGACGACTGCGAGATTCCTGACACTGAGACGGTTGAGCATGGCCGCCGCACACGTTTTGCGTTTTCAGATTCGTCTTCCCACGCGAACGGCTCTGCCGAAACGGGTGGAGCGGGCGATGGGAATCGAACCCACGTAAGAAGCTTGGGAAGCTCCTATTCTGCCATTGAATTACGCCCGCAGGGATAAAGGCTTGTGGCGGAGAGAGAGGGATTCG
>DCMF01000131.1:41399-43948 GCA_002321305.1 Verrucomicrobia bacterium UBA1629
GAGGGATTCGAACCCCCGATACCCTTGCGGGTATGCATGATTTCGAGTCATGTGCATTCAACCAGGCTCTGCCATCTCTCCTGCAACAGGCGCGTATGATACCAAAAAATGGCGGAAGCTGTCAAACGTGCCGCGAGATCGCCCAGCGGGCCGTAGGACGTAAAAGCCAGAAAAGGAAAACGCCCGGCCAATTCCGGCAGGGCATGGTCTCCGGCAAGGCGCAGGTCGGCCCGATGTTCACCGCCGTGAAGGAGGAGGACGCCGGCACGTTCCGGGGCACGTATGCGCAGGTCAAGTACGAGATCAAGCCCGCCAAGCTCTTCGGGGCGGACATCCTCAAAGGGCGGCAAGATCGCCTTCCAGGGGGAGTACTTCGGCAAGGGCGACTGCTTCAGGGACGGCTCCGACAACGCCGCGTCCTTCGGCCGCGTCGAGCTCGCCTGGAACTTCTGACATCTGATCGGAGACGGAATCGACCCCCGCCGCGTCTGCGAGAACCTCGCCGACGCGGTGATTGCCTTTCCACGCGCCCCCTTCAGTTCAGCTTCGCGACAAGCGAATCGACATCCAGCCCATAGCGGCGTTCGAGGTCGGCGACGGCGCCGTGCGGAATGAACGCATCCGGCCAGCCGAAGCGCAGGTCTGCGCCAATCGATTCGCCGAGCCCGCCGCAGACGCAGCCATTCTCGAGCGAGACGATCTTCCGCCCCGCCGCCCGCTGACGCGCGAGGAGCGCGGCGTCGAACGGCTTGATCGACCGCGCGTAGACGACGCCGACGCCTGTCCGCGCCGCGACCGCGAGGGCTTTCGGCAGTTCATCGCCCGTCGCCCAGAGCTGCACAGGCGCGGCGGGGCTCAGGACTTCGACGGCGAGGCCGTCGCCTTCGACGTGCATCGGCGCGGGACACGTGCCGCGCGGATAGCGGATCACCGTCGGCCCATTCCGCCGAAAAGCCTCCTCCAGCAGGCGATCCAGCTCCACGCCATCGCACGGCTGGACGATCGTCAGGTTCGGAACCGCCTTCAGGAGCGCGATGTCGAAGACGCCCTGATGCGTCACGCCGTCCGCCCCGACCAGCCCCGCGCGATCCACGCAGAAGACAACCGGCAGGTTCGAGATCGCCACGTCATGAATGACCTGGTCGACCGCGCGCTGAAGGAAGGTCGAGTAGACGCAGACGACAGGGCGCAGCCCGGCGGCGGCGAGCCCCGCCGCGAAGGCGACCATGTGGCCCTCGGCGATGCCGACGTCGAAGAAGCGGCGCGGGAACTCTTGCGCGAACGGCGCAAGGCCCGTACCGTCTTTCATGCCCGCCGTCAGCGCGACGATGCGCGCGTCGCCGCGCGCCGCACGCGCGAGAAGCTCGCCGAAAGCCGCGCTCCAGTCCTGTTTCGGCGACGTTGCCGTCGCCGCACGGCACAGGCAGTACGAACCGGACGTCGCCGCGCCGGGCAAGCCCTTCGTCGCCGTACTTGACGGGTTTCTCGTTGCCGTCAGAACCGCCGTCCTGTCCTGTGCGGCGACGGCAACGTCGCCGCTCTTGGGGCTGACGCCGTGATAGCGCGTCGGGTTTCGCTCGGCCGGCGCGTAGCCCTTGCCCTTCTTCGTGACGACATGAACAAGCACCGAGCGCTTGTCTTCTTTCGCGACGGTGAACGCGGCCTTGAGCGCGGCGAGGTCGTGCCCGTCGACCGGCCCGATGTAGCGCAGGCCGAACTGCTCGAAATAGCGGCTGCCGAGAAAGAGGCCCTTGACGCGGCTTTCGAGGCCATGGTAGATGTCGCGCAGGAACGTCAGCTTCAGCCGATGCCCCGCCGCCTCCGCCGCCGCCTTGACGCGGTTGTAGCGCACGCCCGTGATGAGGCGGCCGAGGAACCTGGAAAAGCTGCCGGTCGGCTTCGAGATCGCCATGTCGTTGTCGTTCAGGACGACGATGACCTTCTCCGTCGCCGCCGCGCAGTTGTTCAGCGCCTCGAAAGAGTGCCCGTTCGCCATCGAGGCGTCGCCAATCACGGCGACGACCTGCTCGCCCGTGCCCGCGCGGTCGCGCGCGGCGGCGAACCCCAGCGCGACCGAGAGCGCGCTGCCGGCGTGCCCGGCGACGGCGGCGTCCGCTGCGCTTTCGGCGGGATTCGGAAACGGCGCGATGCCGTCCAGCTGGCGCAGCGTCTCGAAGCGCGCGTCGCGTCCCGTCAGGATCTTCCAGGCGTAGGCCTGGTGCCCAACGTCCCAGACAATCCGATCACGTTCGGCATCGAAGACCGCGTGGAGCGCAAGCGCGATCTCGACCGCGCCGAGGGACGAGGCCAGGTGGCCGCCGTTTTTCGTCACGACGTCCAGAATGCGCGCACGAATCTCTTCTGGCGTTTTCGTCATCGAAATGCATCCATCTCGTTTGTGAACCTTGCCGAACAGACAATTGGTCGGACCGACGAGATTTGAACTCGTGACCTTTTGCACCCCAAGCAAACGCGCTACCAGGCTGCGCTACGGTCCGACACGGTTCACAAAGGAACCAGATTGAAATTGGTAGCGGGGGCTGGATTTG
>DCMF01000077.1:0-27924 GCA_002321305.1 Verrucomicrobia bacterium UBA1629
GCTACGCGGCCGACCACGACCTTGCCCGCGCGTGGAACCTGAAGGAAAGCGGCGGCACGGTGGCGCTGCACCGCGTCGTCCTCGTCTTCCACGGCGGCGACGTCGCCCTCTGCGAAGAGATCTGATTTTAGTTGTCGACAGTTTTCCGTCACGGAGGCCCCATTGATGAAGGAGCGGTCAATAATGAACAAGGAGGAAACGATGAATGCGCATGCGCAAGGCGGAACGAAGGGGCGGATGTGCCTTTGGGCGGCGTTGCTGTCCGTGGCCGTCTGCGCGGCGGCCGGCGACTGCCGGATGCCCGCGAACGCGCGCGTCGTGCAGGATGCGCCGGGCTACAACTCGTGGCCCATGATCCAGGCGTTCGGCACGAACCTCGTCTGCACCTACAGCCGCGACAGCAGTCTTCCGGCGGACGGGCACGCCATCGGCGTGGGCACCCGCGACGTCTACGCGAAGGTCTCGTCGGACGGCGGGCTCACCTGGTCGGCGGAGCGGGTCGTCGCGGCGGACCCGGGCGTCGGCGAGGTCAACGAGGGTATCGGCCTCGACGCGACGGGCGCCGTTCTCGCGTGGGTGCGGTGCTGGGGCGCGCCGGAGCGGCGCCGCCACGAGCTCTACCGCACGGCGGACGGCGTCACGTTCGAGAAGGTCGCGACGCCGCGCCTCGACCCGATGCCCATGCAGGTCACGGACATCGTGCGCGTGCCGGGCCTCGGGCTCGTCTCGCCGTGGTTCGCCGGCGAGTACCGCAAGGACGGCGGGAACAGCTGGGGCATTCTCGTGAGCGCGGACGAGGGGCGCACGTGGGAGCAGCGGACGGTCGAGAGCGGGCTGTCCGTGAAGGAGTGGGTGACGGAGCCGTCCCTCGTCGCGCTCCCCGGCGGGCGGCTGCTGATCGTCGGGCGGTGCGAGCAGGGCCTTGGCACACAGTTCCAGGTCACGAGCGCGGACGGCGGACGGACATGGGAAAAGGCGCGGACGAACATCGGCGACGTGCACGAGTCGACGCCGAGCCTCGTCTACGACGCGCGCACGGGGCTTGTCGCGAACTACTACTACCAGCGCGGCGCGCGCCGGCTCAAGCGGCGCGTCGTCGACGCCGACTTCATCTTTTCGCATCCGACGGGGTGGCCGGAGCCGGAGGTCCTCGCCGAGGGCTTCGAGCCGCGAGTCTACGATGCGGGCAACGTGAACGCCACGCGGCTTCTCGGCAGGACGGACCTCTGCGCGTGGTACACGGGCACGCCGTCCAACGCGACGGTCGTCGTGACGTCCGCGCCGGCCCCCCGACGCGCGCGGCCGACCGAGATCCGTCCGGGCGCGCTCTGGCACGACACGGCGGGGCACGTCATCAACGCGCATGGCGGGGGCGTCCTGTTCGACGGCGGCGTCTACTGGTGGTACGGCGAACACAAGGTCTACGGCCGCGCCGGCAACAAGGCGCACGTGGGCGTCCACGTCTACTCGTCGTCCGATCTCGTGAACTGGGAGGATCGCGGCATTGCGCTCGCCGTCTCGGACGACCCGCAGAGCGACATCGCCGACGGCTGCATCCTTGAGCGTCCGAAGGTCCTGCGTTCTCGGAAGACCGGGCAGTACGTCATGTACTTCCACCTGGAGCTGAAGGGGCGGGGCTACGACGCGGCGCGCACGGGCCTGGCCGTCGCCGACCGCCCGGAAGGGCCGTTCCGCTTCCTGCGCTCGTTCCGTCCGACGGCCGGGGCGTGGCCGGAGGACGCGCGCGCGGAGGAGCGGACGCCTGAGGCGATGCGCGCGTCGCGCGAGCTCGGGAACGAGTCGGGCGGGCCGAGCGAGCGGGTGCGCGCGCGCGTCCCCTACCTCGGCCACATCGACGGGGGGCAGATGTCGCGGGACATGACGCTCTTCGCCGACGACGACGGACGGTGCTACCATGTCTTCGCCTCGGAATACAACGCGACGCTGCACGTCGCCGAGCTGACGGACGACCTGCTCGGCTACACGGGCCGCTGGTTCCGGGTGGCCGAGAAGCACTGGACGGAGGCGCCGGCGCTCGTGAAGCGGGACGGCTGGTACTTCCTCCTTGGGTCGGGCTGCACGGGCTGGCGGCCGAACGCGGCGCGGCTCTACCGCGCGAAGTCGCTGCGCGGGCCGTGGGAGCGGCTCGGAAACCCCTGCCGGGGCGTCAGCCCGGAGACGGGGCTCGGGCCGGAACTCACCTGGGGCGCGCAGTCCACGTTCCTCCTGCCCGTCGCGGGGCGCTCCGGCGAGGTCATCGCGCTGTTCGACGCCTGGCATCCGGCGAACCACGAGGAGAGCCGCTACGTCTGGCTGCCCGTCACGTTCGAGAACGACCGCCTCTGGATCGACTGGAAGACGTCGTGGCGGCCGTAGGCGTCAGATGCGCAAGGGCACACGCTGAAGCCCTGTCGCTTCCGCGGCGGTTCATTACGGGCGGGTGCGAAAAATGGTATAATCACGCGACTTGAAAGAACAAGGAAAGGATCAGTCATGAAGATTCTGGTTACGGGCGGCGCCGGCTACATCGGCAGCCATACGGTCGTGGAGCTCCTGAACGCGGGGCATGACGTCGTCGTCGTCGACAACCTCTGCAACAGCTCGCGCAAGTCGCTTGCGCGCGTGAAGCGCATCACGGGAAAGGAGCCGACGTTCTACAAGGCCGACATCCGCGACGAGAAGAAGCTCAGCGCCATCCTCGACGCGGAGGCGCCGTTCCAGGCGACGATTCACTTCGCCGCGCTGAAGGCCGTCGGCGAGTCGACGAAGGTTCCGCTCAAGTACTACGCCAACAACCTCGGCGGCACGTTCACGCTCCTGAAGTGCCTGGCGGAGCATAACTGCAAGAACATCGTCTTCTCGTCCTCGGCGACGGTCTACGGCGAGCCGAAGTCCGTGCCGATCCGCGAGGACTTCCCGACGCCGGGCTGCACGAACCCCTACGGCTGGACGAAGCTCATGATGGAGCAGGTCTTCAAGGACGTCCAGAAGGCCGACCCCGCGTGGAACGTGATCCTCCTGCGCTACTTCAACCCGATCGGTGCGCACAAGTCGGGCCTCATCGGCGAAGACCCGGCGGGCATCCCGAACAACCTCCTGCCTTATGTCGCGCAGGTCGCGGTCGGCCGCCGTCCCGAGCTCAGCGTCTTCGGCAACGACTACCCGACGCCGGACGGCACGGGCGTGCGCGACTACATCCACGTCGTCGACCTGGCGGTTGGCCACCTGAAGGCCATCGAGAAGCTGGAGAAGGAGCCGGCGCTCGGCCTCAAGGTCTACAACCTCGGCACGGGGCACGGCTACTCGGTTCTCCAGATCGTCAAGGCGTTCGAGAAGGCTTCGGGCCGTCCCGTGCCGTACAGGATCTGCCCGCGCCGTCCCGGCGACATCGCCGAGTGCTGGGCAGACCCGGCGCTGGCCGAGAAGGAGCTTGGCTGGAAGGCCGAGCGCGGCATCGACGAGATGTGCGCGGACACCTGGCGTTGGCAGGAGCAGAACCCCTACGGCTACGAGAAGAAGGCGGACTGACGGAACGGCCTGATGGCGGCGACCGCTGACATTCTCGCGTTCGTGCTCGACGGGCTCGCGGACTACCTCGAGCTCGAACGCGAGCTGGGCGTTCGGACGGTCGAGGTCGATCGCGCGCTGCTCGCGCCGCCGGCGGCGGGCGCGGCGGGGCCGGCGGACAGGACGCAGGGGACGGCGGACAGGACGCACGGGACGCAGACGACGCACAGGACGGAGGAGCCGGCGTCAAGGGCCGCTATGAGGCCGTCGCAAGGGGCCGCGACAGGGCCGTCGCCGGCGTCAAATGCCGAAGCAAGGGCCGAAGCCGCGTCGGCGCCGGGGGCGAAGGGGCCGTTTGACTTCATCTTCATCGCCGACAGGCCGCTGTCGCCGCGCGCGACCGAGATGATGGCGAAGGTCATTCCGGCGATGGGCCAGACGCCCGAGACCGCGCCGGTCGTCGTCGCGCCGCCGATTCCGAACGCGCGGTTCTTCGTCTTTCTCGGGCGCGCCGCGCTCGCGAAGTACATGCCGGGGACGCGCGGCGAGGAAAACCGCTGGCTCAAGTCGCCGAAGGGCCGGGACGTCCTTCTCGTGAAGTCGCCGGAGGAGATCGTGCGGTTCACGACGGTGACGCCGGCCCTCAAGAGGATGAAGCAGGACATGTGGCTCGCGCTGAAGACGGTGCGCCAGCGCGCGCAATTGGGAATGTGAGGCTATGCGAAACGAACAGACAAAGGTGATTTCACATGCGGCCTGCGGGCCGGGCTACCGGCTTCTCGTGCTGGACGCGCCGCAGATCGCGGCGGACGCCCAGCCGGGGCAGTTCGTGCACGTGAAGGTGCCCGCGCTGGAGGCGAGCGCCTTGCGGCGTCCGTTCTCGATCTTCAACGCCGAGGCCGGACGTCTCGAGCTCCTCTACAAGACGGTGGGACGCGGCACGGCGGCCTTGAACGCCGTGAAGCCGGGCGAGACGGTCGAGGTGCTGGGGCCGCTTGGACGGGGCTTCCCGACGACGTGCGACGGCACGCCGCTGCTCGTGGGCGGCGGCTATGGCGTCGCGCCGCTCTACTTCCTCGCCAGAAGGCTCAAGGAGAGAACTAATCGAATGATCGAATTGTCGAATCGTCGAATGGAGGGGGGGGCTGACAATTCGATTATTCGACCATTCGACCATTCGATTATTTCTCCCAAACTCTTCGTCGGCGGCCGCACGAAAGACGACCTGCTGGCGCTCGACCGCTTTGCCGCGCTGGGCGTCGAGGTCTTCGCCGCGACGAACGACGGCTCGTTCGGCACGAAGGGCTTTGCCGTCGTGCCGCTGGACGCGGAACTGAACCGCCTGCGCGCGGCGGGCGCGCGCTTCGCGCTGTTCACGTGCGGGCCGGACGGGCTCCTGAAGGCGGTCTCGGAACGCGCGTGCGCGCTTGGCGTGCCGGGCTGGATCTCGGTCGACCGCCACATGGTCTGCGGCGTCGGCGCGTGCTACGCCTGCATCCAGCGGACGGTGAAGGGCAACGCGCGCTGCTGCGTGGACGGCCCGGTGTTCAAGGCGGAGGAACTCGTATGGTGAAGATGCAGGTCAACTTGGGCGGCCTCGTGATGCCGACGCCGGTCGCGACGGCGAGCGGGACGTTCGGCTATGGCACGGAATACCTCGGCGCGGTCGATTACGCGAAGCTTGGCGCCGTGACGGCGAAGGGCATCCGCGTCGATCCGTGGACGGGGAATCCGATGCCGCGCCATGCCGAGGTCTTCGGCGGGCTCGTCAACGCGATTGGCCTGCAGGGGACGGGCGTTGAACACTTTCTCGCCGAGACGGTGCCGGCCTACCGGAGGGCGGCGAACGTGCCGCTCATCGCCAACATCTGGGGCGGATCGATCGAGGAATACGCAGCCGTGGCCGAACGGCTGGGCGATCAGGTCGATGCGCTGGAAATGAACGTCTCGTGTCCGAACGTCAAGGCGGGCGGGCACACGTTCGGACAGGATCCGAAGGTTCTCCTCGAGGTCGTCTCGGCCGTGCGGAAGGCGACGCGGCTGCCGTTGCTCGTGAAGCTCGCGCCGAACGTGCCGTCGATCGTGCCCTACGTGAAGGCGTGCGAGGACGCGGGGGCGGACGGCCTGTCGATGATCAACACGATTCCCGCGATGGTGATCGACATCGAGCGGCGCGTGCCCGTCCTGGCGAACCGGACGGGCGGGCTGTCGGGGCGCGGCGTCCACCCGGCCGCCGTGAAGCTCGTCTACGACGCGCACCGGGCGACGAAGCTGCCGATTCTCGCGATGGGCGGCGTGTACGAGGCGAGGGACGCGATCGAGTTCCTGCTCGCGGGCGCGACGGCCGTCGCGGTCGGCACGGCGACGTTCTCCGATCCCGGCGTCGTCGCGGCGGTCTACGATGGCATCGTCGCCTACTGCGAACGCCACGGTTTCGCGTCCGTCGCCGAGCTGACCGGCAACCTGCGGTAGCCTTCTTCTCCGAAAGACCGAAAGCGCAAGGAGGGACAACGAGATGAAGCTACGCGCAGACGCGACGTGTTCGCAAAAGGCCCTGAAGGTGTCCGCCAAGGCGCGCTATGCGCTGCGGATCCTGCTGGATGTCGCGGTGCATGCGTCGGGGCGGACGCCGCGCACGGGCGCGGCGATCGCCCAGGCGCAGCAGATTTCGGAGAAGTTCCTCTCGCGCATCGTCGTGACGCTTCGCGAGAAGGGCATGCTGAGGAGTGTGCGCGGCAATGTCGGCGGCTTTCGGCTGGCGATGAGTCCTGACGACATCCGCCTGCTGGACATCGTCGAGGCGGTTCAGGGCCCGCTGGCGATTCTCGACTGCCTGGCGCCCGGCGTCACCTGTCCGCGCCAGGAGACCTGCCTCGCGCGGCGCGTGTGGGCGGACGTCAACGCCTCCTTCGCGGTGACGCTGGCGAAGGTCACGTTGGCGTCGATCCTGCGCCGCGAGCCCAATGCCGTGCAGGCCCTGGACTATTGCATCTGACGCCTGTCGGCGGATCCGCCTTGCCAGCGGCCGCCCAAAAATGGTAAACTACGCGCATTTCGCTCTTTAAACCGATAAAATTATCACCAAAGGAAAGACAAAGACATGTTGGACTGGACCGTGCTGGGGGCTTTCGCCGGCTATCTCGCGCTGATGCTGTGGATCGGCTTCTTCTTCTCGAAGCGGCAGGAATCGCTCGGCGACTACTACCTCGGCGGGCGCAAGATGAACAAGTGGGTCGTCGCGCTCTCCGCCCAGGCGTCCGACATGTCCGGCTGGCTGCTGATGGGCCTGCCGGGCGCGATCTACCTCGGCGGCTTCTCCGAGGCGTGGATCGGCATCGGCCTCCTGATCGGCACCTACCTCAACTGGAAGATCGTCGCGCACCGTCTCCGGCGCTACTCGCAGGTCTGCGGCGACTCGATCACGATTCCCGACTTCATCAGCAACCGCTTCCGCGACCGGACGGGCGTCTCGCGCATCCTCGCGGCGGTCATCATCCTCGTCTTCTTCACGTTCTACACGGCGTCCGGCTTCGTGAGCTGCGCGAAGCTCTTCACCTCGACGTTCGGCATCCCGGAGACGGTCTCGTGCGGCGGGCTGACGCTGTCGGGCTACACGCTCTGCCTCTGGATCGGCGCGCTCGTCGTCGTGAGCTACACGCTCATGGGCGGCTACATGGCGGTGTGCTGGACGGACTTCGTGCAGGGCTCGCTCATGTTCGTCGCGATCGTCCTCGTGCCGGCGATCGTCGTCTGCCAGGCGGGCGGGTTCGCCGCGACGGTGGACGGGCTGAACGCGATCAACCCCTACCTCCAGTCGCTCTTCACGACGGCGTCGTCCGGCAAGGCATACGGCTTCGTCGGCCTCAT
The DNA here is from genome assembly GCA_002321305.1 of Verrucomicrobia bacterium UBA1629. Lineage (GTDB taxonomy): Bacteria > Verrucomicrobiota > Kiritimatiellia > RFP12 > UBA1067 > UBA1067. The sequence continues at coordinate 7,375 of DCMF01000077.1, forward strand.
CAGCTGCCTCGCGTGGGGGCTCGGCTACTTCGGCATGCCGCACATCCTCGTCCGGTTCATGTCCATCGACAACCCGGCGGAGGTGAAGGGCTCGCGGCGCATCGCGATGACGTGGGTCACGATCTCGCTCGCGGCGGCGACGGTGATCGGCCTCGTCTTCCACCTCTACCTGAAGCAGCGCGGGCTGACGCTGGCGGCCGTCGGGAACGACCCGGAGCGGTGCTTCATGGTCATGATCAACGGCCTCTTCGCGAACGGCTTCCTCGTGCGCGTCTTCGCGGGCATCCTCCTCTCGGCGATCATGGCGGCGATCATGTCCACGGCCGACAGCCAGCTGCTCGTCTCGGCGTCGAGCTTCTCGAACGACTTCTACAAGGTCGTCCTGCGCAAGAAGGCGTCGAACCGCGAGCTGATCCTCGTCTCGCGCCTCGCCGTCGGCGCCGTCTCGCTCGTCGCGATCGGCCTGGCGATGAACACGCAGTCGGAGTTCTTCAAGGTCGTCATGAAGATGGTCTCGTTCGCGTGGGCCGGCTTCGGCGCGGCGTTCGGGCCGCTCATCCTCCTCGCGCTCTTCTGGAAGCGCACGAACCTCGCGGGCGCGATCGCGGGCATGGCCGTCGGCTCCGTCACGTGCTTCGTCTGGAAGTTCGTCCTTGCGGACTATGCGGCGACGTATCCGGTCTTCGGACTCTACGAGCTCGCGCCGGGCTTCCTGCTCGCGTTCGTCGCGACGGTCGTCGTCTCGCTCGCCACGAAGAAGCCGTCGCAGGAGATGCTGGACGAGTTCGCGGCGGTTGCGGACGAGGCGAAGGCCTGATGTCGCGTGCCGATTTATGCTATAATACGCGCTCATTTTAGGGAGAAACCTGAAAAATGAACGCAGAAGCAAAGCAGAAACTGATGGAAATGGCCGCGCGCATCCGCGAGATGCGCGAGATCATCGGCTATACGGTCGAACAGATGGCGGAGAAGACCGAGGTTTCGGTCGATGACTACAAGGCGGTCGAGGCGGGGCTCGTCGATCCGACGTTCAACTTCCTTCACCAGTGCGCGATCGTCTTCGGCATCGACATCAATGCGCTTCTGAAGGGCCACAGCGCCCACCTCTCCGGCTACGAGGTGACGCGCGCGGGGCAGGGCCCGCTCACGGCCCACGAGTCGCACATGGACATCCGCAACCAGGCGGCGATGTTCCGCGACCGCCTCGGCACGCCCTACTGGGTCACGTACAAGTACGATCCGACGCTCCTCGACCGGCCGATCGCGACGACGACCCACGGCGGGCAGGAGTTCGACCTCGTGCTGAAGGGGTCGATGAAGATCCGCGTCGGCGAGCACGTCGAGGAGCTGAAGGAGGGCGACTCGATCTACTACCGCTCCTCGACGCCGCACGGCATGGTCGCGACCGACCCGAACGGCGTCACGTTCCTCGCGATGGTGATGGCGGGCGAGGGCGGCGACACGCACCTCGGCCTGGAGACGGTGCGCCCGCAGTCGCAGAAGGTGCCGCTCGTCGTGGACAGGTTCGTGGAGACCGACGAGGATCTCGCCGGGCGTCTCCTGCACGTGCGCTTCAAGAACACGGAGCGGTTCAACTTCGCGTTCGACATCGTGGACGCGATCGCCGCGAAGTACCCGGAGAAGCTGGCGATGCTGCACGTCTCCGACCACCTGACGGAGCGGCGGTTCACGTTCAAGGAGATTTCCGAGACGTCGAACCAGATCGCGAACTACTTCCTCTCGCTCGGCATCGGCAGGGGCGACAAGGTGATGCTCGTGCTGAAGCGCCACTACCAGTACTGGCCGACGATCCTCGCGCTGCACAAGATCGGCGCGGTGGTGATCCCCGCCGTGAGCCAGCTGCTCGTGCACGACTTCGAGTACCGCTTCAAGGCGGCGGACGTGAAGGCGCTCGTCTGCACGGCGGACGGCGACGTGGCCGAGCAGGCGGAGCTGGCGGAGGCGAATCTCGCATCCCAACCCTCACCTCTCACATCTCATCCCTCATCCCTCACATCCCATCCCTCATCCCTCATCAAGCTCATCGTCAACGGCGACAGGCCCGGCTGGCGGTCGTTCGACCGGGAGTACGTCGGCTTCTCGCGCGTCTACGGGCGGCGTCCCGATGCGCCGGGCGGCAAGGACCCGATGCTCATGTTCTTCACGAGCGGCACGACGGGCTATCCGAAGATGGCGCTGCACAGCCACCTCTACGGGCTCGGCCACTACGTGACGGCGAAGTACTGGCACCAGGTCGAGCGCGACGGGCTGCACTTCACGATCTCCGAGACGGGCTGGGCGAAGGCGAGCTGGGGCAAGCTCTACGGGCAGTGGATGTGCGAGGGCGCGCTCTTCGTCTACGACTTCTCGCGCTTCCATGCCGAGAAGATCCTGCCGATGTTCGCGCAGTACAGGATCACGACGTTCTGCGCGCCGCCGACGATGTACCGCATGCTCATCAAGGAGGACATCTCGAAGTACGACTTCAGCTCCGTCCACCACGCGACGACGGCGGGCGAGGCGCTGAACCCGGAGGTCTTCACGCAGTTCAAGCGGGCGACGGGCCTCTCGATCTACGAGGGCTTCGGCCAGACCGAGACGACGTGCGCGCTCGCGACGCTCTTCGGCGACGAGATCAAGCCCGGCGCGATGGGCAAGCCCGTGCCCGACTACGACATCGACCTCGTGGACGCGGACGGCAAGAGCGTGCCGCCCGGCGAGCACGGCGAGATCGTCGTCCGGACGCCGCGCGACAATCCGCATCCCGGCATCTTCCTCGGCTACTACAAGGACGAGGAGAAGACGGCGGACGCCTGGCGTCACGGGATGTACCACACGGGCGACCTCGCGTGGAAGGATGAGGACAACTACTACCACTACGTCGGCCGCGCCGACGACGTGATCAAGTCGTCCGGCTACCGCATCGGCCCGTTCGAGATCGAGAACGTCATCATGGAGCTTCCGTACGTCGTCGAGTGCGGGGTCTCGGCGGCGCCCGACCCCGTGCGCGGGCAGGTCGTCAAGGCGACGATCAAGCTCGTGAAGGGCAAGGAGCCGACCGAGGCGCTCAAGAAGGAGATCCAGGCCTACGTGAAGACGCATACCGCGCCGTACAAGTACCCGCGCATCGTCGTCTTCAAGGACGAGCTTCCGAAGACCGTCTCGGGCAAGATCCAGAGGAACCTGCTGTAATGAAAACGTATCTTGGCATCGACATCGGCTCGACGACCTTCAAGGCCGTCCTTCTTTCGGAAGACGGCAAGGTCTTGCGCTCCGTCTACAAGCGCACGCAGCCCGTCGAGGCCGGCAAGGTCGCCTGCACGGGCCGCTGCAGCGCGTGCGGCTGCTGTTCGGGCGGCGCGGTGAAGCGCCTCGCGCTGGAGTTCCTGAAGGTCGCCGGCACAAGCTTCGACCAGATCGCCGCGACCGTCGTCACGGGCAGCCAGATCGTCGAGGACACGAAGCGGTTCATCCCCTACGACTTCCAGGTGAGCGAGGTGACGGCGCACGTCGCCGGCGCGAAGTTCCTGCACCCCGACGTCGATGCGATCATCGACTGCGGCGGGCAGGACTCGAAGTGCATGGTCTACAACCCGCCGATGAACCTCTGGACGAGCATGATGAGCGGCGTCTGCGCGGCGGGCACGGGCAGCTTCCTCGACTCCGTCGCCCAGAAGCTCGGCGTGAAGATCGAGGACGTCGCCGACCGCGTGAACTACGACTCGAAGACCGAGTTCAGCTCCGTCTGCGCCGTCCTCTCGGCGACGTCGATCAACAAGTTCAAGAACCGCGTGCCGATCGGCGACCTCCTCGCGGGCGCGTGCAAGGCCCAGGCGCGGACGATCCTGAACTCGGTCGGCCAGCTGCTCCTGAACGCCCCCGGCCGCAAGATCCTCTTCCAGGGCGGCGTCGCGTTCAACAAGGCCGTCGCCTACTTCCTCGGCAAGCTCACCGGCAGCGAGATCATCATCCCGCAGTACCACGAGGTCATGGGCGCGCTCGGCGCGGCCGTCATCGCCAAGCAGCTCGACGGGCTGAAGGGCGCCGGCAAGCTCGACCTCGCGAAGGTCGAGTACGAGCCGACGCGCGGCAAGTCCGTCCTCCTGCGCATCAAGTCGACGAAGCACGACTTCTTCTCGAAGGACGCGTCGAAGCCGCTCGTCTGGCGCAACCTCTTCTTCCCGACGGAGATCCTGAACGCGATGGACTGCCGCGTGCGGACGCTGGAGACCTACGCCGCGCTCTTCGGCCGCCGGGCGGACAAGGTGAAGGAGGCCCTCGGCCGCGCCGCGCAGAAGGGCTTCGACGGGCAGACCTGCTCGTTCCTCCGCATGCTGGAGGGCATGGATCTCGAGAAGCCCGACTTCATCGTCTCGACCGTCCAGCCCTGCCAGCAGGCCGAGCGCGTCTTCGCCGACCTCGCGCGCGAACACGGGATCTCCGACCGGCTCTACTCGCTGCAGACGCCGATCAACGCGCATTCCCGCAACGCGATCGAGATGATGGCGGACGGGCTTGCGGAGGCCGTCTCGGAGATGGAGAAGGCGTTCGGGCGCAAGCTCGACCCGGCGCGGCTCGAGGAGGCGTGCGTCCTCTCGAACGAGGCCGCCTCGCTCGCGAAGCGGTGCCAGGCGCTCCGCTTCACGTCGCCGCCGCTCGTGCGCGGCAGCGAGGCGGTCTACAACGCGATCGTCTTCTCGCAGCTCTGGGGGCGGCAGGAGCTCGTCGACATCCAGAAGGCGTACCTTGAAGAGCTGCAGATGAAGAAGGAATGGGCCGAGAAGCGCTACTCGATCGGCGACACGCACCGTCTCCTCTGGCTGCACCTGCCGCCGTTCTACGACACGCGGCACCTCGACTACATCGAGACGACCTGCAACGCGCCGATCGTCTTCGAGGAGACGAACTTCGTCGGCTGGGAGCCGCTCGACCCGAAGGACCCGTACCGCTCGCTCGCGAAGAAGCTGCTGCAGTCGGGCTTCCTCGACCCGGAGCTGCGCGTCGAGTACGTGAAGCGCGCCGTCCCGGCGGGGCAGTTCAACGGCGTCATCCTCTACACGCACGGCTTCGGCCGCTGCTCGCTCGCCGACCGCGCGCTCTCGAAGCACCTGCGCGAGACGCTGGACGCGATCAACGTGCCGCTCCTGACGCTGGAGGGCGACTGCATGGACGCCTCGATCGACCCGTGCTCGACGGTGACGAAGATCGCCTCGTTCGTCGAGGCGCTGAACGTCAACCGCTACGGCAACATCTTCGGCAAGGTGAAGGCCTGAGTCCGCGCGTCATGTCCCAACGCGAAAACTACGTGGCGGCGGCGAACCTGATCGCCAAGTCGAAGCGCATCCTCATTTCGGGGCACCTGAGCCCGGACGGGGATTCGCTCGGCTCGATGATCGCCCTCGCGCGGCTGCTGAGGAACGCGGGCCACGAGGCGTTCGCGACGGCCGACGTCAACGCGCTCGGCAAGCCGGGCTTCCTCGAAGGGGTCGAGGACCTCATCCCCGTGCGCAAGCTGCGCCGCGCGAAGAGGTTCGACCTGCTGGTCGCCCTCGACAACAGCTCGTTCGCGCGCATGCCGCCGGAGGTGAAGGCCGTCGCGGAGAAGCTGCCGGCGATCTGCATCGACCATCACGTCACGAACGACGGCACGTTCGGCGACGTGCAGATCGTCGATCCGGCGGCATCGTCCGCCGGCGAGCTCGTCTGGCGGTTCGCGAAGTGGAACGAGTGGCCGCTTGACCGTCCGATCGCCGAGGCCCTGTGGGTCGCGCTCGTGACGGACACGGGGCGCTTCGCCTACGACGCGACGCGGCCGGGGACGATGCGCGCGGCGGGCGACCTCCTGAAGCACGGCGTGCGCACGGCGCTCATCAACGACATCCTCTACGGCAGCTTCTCGCGCAAGACGATCGGCCTCAAGCGGCTCGCCTGGCGGTCGCTGCACATCTGGAAGAACCGCAAGGTCGCCGAGGTCTCGCTCACGCGCGACGACTTCCGCGCCGTGCGCGGCAACAAGGCGGACGTCGAGGACGTGATCGAGATTCCGCGCTCCGTGGCGAAGAACGAGATCGCGCTGTTCTTCTACCAGATCCCCGACCGCACGAAGGAGACGCGCTGCTCGATCCGCACGCGCGGCGACTGGGACGCGACGGTGCTGGCGGCGAAGTTCGGCGGCGGCGGCCACCGCAAGGCGGCGGGCTGCACGATCAAGGCGACGATGGGCTCCGCGAAGCGGCAGATGCGCGCGGCGGTGAAGGACCTGCTCAAGAGCGCCTGCCGCAAGACGATGCGTCTGCCGCCGAACCTGAAGGTCTAGCACATGAGCATGAAGAAAGTCCTGATCCTGACGGACGGCAAGGCCGGGCACGAGAACCAGTCGCGGGCCTTCGCGCGCGCGCTCGGCGGCGACGCGGCCGAGCGCGTCGAAATCCATTTCAAGTCGAAGCTCCACAAGGCGTTGAGCTATCTCCTCGACCGCGTGGGCGTCGGCAGCCTGTCGCTGTTCACGGGGCTGGACGGCCTTGCGGCGCGCAGCGGCTACGCGGCGGTCGTCGGCACGGGGTCAGGCACGTTCTACGCGGTGAAGACGCTCGCGCGGCGCCTCGGCGTGAAGGGCGGCGTCGTCCTCTATCCGCGCGGCTACCGGATCGCGACGTTCGACTGCATCCTCGCGCCGGCGTTCGACCGTCCGCCCAAGGCGCCGAACGTGATCGAGATTCCCGCGAACCTCGTCGCGAACGACGCGGCGTTCTACGCGAGGGGCGTCGCCGACTTCCGGGCGCGCACGGACGTCGTGCCCGAGGTCGCCGTGATCGTCGGCGGTCCGAACAAGTGCGCGACGCTGACGGCGGACTGGATGCGCCGGAAGCTGGACGCGATCTTCGCGCAGCCGGGCGCGAAGGCCGTCACGACCTCGCGGCGGACGCCGCCCGACGTCGAGGCCGTCGTCGATTCCTATCCGTGGGACTACAGGCTTCTCTACTCGAAAGACCGTTTCAATCCGATTCCGGCGTTCGTGAGCCTCGCGAAGCGCCTCTACGTGACCGCCGAATCGACGGGCATGCTGTCCGAGGCCTGCATGTTCGGCACGGCCGAGGTCGTCGCGCTCGACAACCTGAAGCCGGGTCCGCACAAGTTCCGCCGGTTCGTGGACGGCCTCGTCGCGGGCGGTTCTGCCGCGTGGGACGGCGCGGAGGCCGCCGGTCGTGCGCGCAAGGTCGATCTCTCCGCGCCGTTCGCCGCCGCGCGCAGGCTGATGGGGCTATGACCCGCTTCCGCATCGTCCTTTTCGCGATTCTCATCTGCCTGCCGGCGGCGCTGCTGATCGCCGTCGGCGCGGGACTGGTCGCGGCGCACGTGCCGAAGGCCATCCGCGCCGAGCCCGGACGCATCGGCCGCGAGTACCGCGACGTCGCCGAGGCGATCGCCGAGCGTCCCGCCGCGTTCGCGTCCGTCGCCGAGCGTCCGAAAGGATGGCGGCAGGCGGGCAAGGTCAACGGCGCGCCGTGGGGCTATGCGGCGGACGGCGACGAGACGACGGTCTGGTGGCGGCAGGACGCGCGCGCGTGGCGCGTCGCGAAAGTCCCCGCGCTGCGTCCGTTCCCCTACGCGCCCGTCTTCTACGGCGGCGGGGCGCTCGTCGCGCTCGTCCTCGTGGCCCTGAGCGCGTTCGCGGTCGCCTGCTTCGTGCGCTTCATGCGCGAGCGGGACGACTTTCTCGCCGCGACGGCCCACGACCTCACGACGCCGCTCGTCGGGCTGCGGTTCATGGTCGGACGCGACGAGGCGGAGGCGCGGCGGCTCGTCGAGCGGCTGCTCCTCATCGTCGGCAACATCAAGGACTTCCTGCGCCTCGGCGGCCGGCGAAGGGCGCCGGAGAGGAAGGCGTTCGACCTTGTTGCGCTGACGCGCGAGGCCGCGCAGCTCTTCGCCGCCGACTATGCGGAAGAGACGTCCGGCCCGGTGGCGTTTGGCGAGGCGCCGGCCGGCGGACTGTCCGTCTGCGCCGACGAGACGTGGACGCTGCAGATCCTCTGGAACCTGTTCGGCAACGACCTCAAGTACGCCGCGCCGCAGGGCCGGGTCGCCGTGCGATTCCGGCGGGAGGCGGCGTTCGCGGTCGTCGAGTTCGCGGACGAGGGGCAGGGCATGACGGCGCGGCAGATGCGCAAGGCGTTCGACCGCTACTACCGCGCGCGCACGGTGCTGACGTCCGGCAAGGGCGGCTTCGGCATCGGGCTCTGCACGGCGCGGGCGTTCGCGCGGGCGATGGGCGGCGACCTTTCCGTGCGCGCGAACCGTCCGAAGGGCTGCGTCTTCACGCTGAAGCTGCCGCAGGCGCACGCGGCGGATGAAATTTGATATAATCCGCCCGGTATGGGATACTGTGACATTTCGCTGGGGCTGTCGATCGCCTTCATGGTCGTCGGGCTCGTCGCGCTCGCGTGGTCGAGCGACATTTTCGTGGACGGCTCCGCCGTGCTGGCGAAGGCGCTCGGCATTTCGCCGTTCATCATCGGCATGGTGATCATCGGCTTCGGAACGAGCGCGCCGGAGCTGTGCGTGAGCGTGATGTCCGGCCTGTCGGGCCACGCGAGCCTCTCGCTCGGCAACGCCTACGGCAGCTGCACGTTCAACATCGCGGTCATCCTCGGCATCTCGGCCCTCATCCTGCCGCTCGTCACGAAGCCGGCGATCACCTTCGTCGCGGGGCCGGGGCTCGCGGCGATCACGCTGTTCTCCTGGCTGCTCCTGCGCGACGGCTCGTGTTCGCGCACCGAGGCGGGCGCGCTCCTCGTGGCGTTCGCCGTTCTTCTGCCGCTCTACTGCTGGTTCGACCAGAAGACGAAGGGAAAGGAAAAGGAAGAGGGAAAAGGGAAGAAGGAAGAAGTGCGCGCGACGGCGCGGACGCTGCTCGCGTCGCTCGTGAAGGTCGTCGTCGGGCTGGTCGTCCTGGTCGGGTCGTCGCATTTTCTCGTCTGGGGCGCGGTCGATTTCGCGAAGTGTCTCGGCGTGAGCGATCTCGTGATCGGCCTGACGATCGTCGCGGCGGGGACGTCCCTGCCTGAGCTTGCGAGCGCGATCGCGTCCGCCCGGCGCGGCGAGCACGAGTTCGTGCTTGGCAACATCATCGGCTCGAACCTCTTCAACACGCTGGCCGTCGTGGGCCTCGCGACGTTCCTCTCGCCGTTCGAGGCGGCGGCGGACGGCTCGCCGGCGTTCTCGCCCTACATCCTCACGCGCGACCTGCCGGTCATGGCGGCCGTCTCGCTCTCGATCATGGTCTTCGGCTTCAACTGGCGGCATCCGAAGGAGCCGGGCGTCATCAACCGCAAGGAGGCCGCGGGCTGGATCCTGTCGTTCGCCGCCTACACGGTCGTCATGTTCCTGCAGGAGACGGGGCGGTGGTGACGCCTTCCCACTCCTCACTTCCCACCTCTCACCTCTCACTTCTCACCTCTCATCCCTCACCTCTCACTCCTCATCCCTTCCCCTATGTCAAACGTCATTGCCATTGATGGGCCTTCGGGCGCGGGCAAGAGCTCGGTCTCGAAGCGCGTCGGACGGAAACTCGGCTACCTGCACGTCGATTCGGGTGCGCTCTACCGCATCATGACGTGGCAGTGCCTCGAAAACGGCATCGACACGTCGAACCCCGACGCGGTTGCCGCCTTCGCCGCGACGGTCGAGATCGCGTGCCGTCCCGAAGGCGGCGCGATCGCCTACTACGTGAAGGGCGAGACGCCGGGCAACCGCATCCGCACACCGGAGATCAACGCGCACGCCTCGGCGGTCGCGACGGTCAAGGCGGTGCGCGACCGCATCACGGCGATCCTGCGCGGCCTGACGGCGCACGGCGACCTCGTCGTCGAGGGGCGCGACATCACGACGGCCGTCTTCCCGGACTCGCCCGCGCGCTTCTTCCTGACGGCGAGCGCGGAGGCGCGGGCGCGGCGGCGCCAGCGGGAGGAAGTCGCGAAAGGCATCGCGAACCAGAGCGAGGCGGCGGTCAAGGCGTCGCTTCTCGCGCGCGACGCGATCGACTCGACGCGGAAGTACGCGCCGCTCCGCAAGGCGGACGGCGTCCTGGAGATCGATTCGAGCGACCTCACGCTGGACGAGGTCGTCTCGGCCGTCCTCGCGGCCCTGCCGGAGGGCTGGCGGGCGGACGTGGACCGGCCATGCGGCTGATGAGGCGGCGGCCCGTGCGCGAGCGCGAGTCCGGGCCGATGCGGCGGTTTACACTTCGTTAACAATGAAATGCTAGACTTCCCCCTGCCGAAAACGAAGAAAGGAAGGCGAACGACATGGTGACGGAACAGATCAGGCTGTTGAGGCGAATCCAGCATCTCGCGCTGATTCGCGATGAACACGAAAGCGTGGGCTCCGGCGAGCGCCGGGACGAGCTGGAGACGTCGAAGGCGCGGCTTGTCGCGCAGCTGGATCCGGAGGCGGCGGCCCTCTATCGGCGGCAGTCGGCGAAGAGCCGCCTGTTCCTGTCGCCGCTCGCGCGCGGAAACTGCTCGGCCTGCGGGATGCGCGTCCCGACGGCGCTGCTGCAGCACATCCTGGGCGAAGACCGCTACGTGACGTGCACGAGCTGCGGGCGCATCCTCTATCGCCCGGAAGTCAAGGCGACGGGGCTGCGGCCCGGCGAGGCAGACCCGAAGTTTCCGCTCTCGCGCTTCAGCTCCGGCAAGCTGATGGTCGCCGACCTCCAGGCGGAGACGCCGGCGGGCGCGATTGCCGCGCTCTGCGGCGTGCTGGCGAAGGAAAAGGTCCTGGACGACCCGGCGTCCGTCGTGTCCGCCGCGCTCGCGCGCGAGAAGATCCTCACGACGGCGGTCGGGCACGGGCTGGCCTTCCCGCACATGCGCGGCGTCGAGGAGGGCGTCCTGACCTTTGCGGCGGGCCTTTCGCGGAAGGGCATCGACTGGAACGGGCAGCCGGTGAGCCTCGTCGTCTTCACGGTGCTTCCGGTCGTCGCCTCGCCGTTCTACCTGAAGATGCTCACGGCGTTCGCCAAGGCGTTCGAGGACGGCGAGAAGCTGCCGTTCCTGCTGGCGACGCCGGACGGCAAGGCGCTGTGGAAAGAGCTCAACAAGGCCACCCGCGTCGCCATCAAGAGCCTCTGACGCGGGCGGGCGACGAGACGCCACGGCCCTTGACGGCGGCGGATTATGATATAATGGCGGCATGACATCCCGAGAAGGACGCGGTGCGCGAACGAGGGCCCTGACGGCCCTCGCGCTCGTGTTCGCCTCGGTCAGCGCCCTGGCCATCGACGCCTCGAACCGCTACCGCTCGCCGCGCAACCCCGAACGCAGGATCCGCGCCTCGACGGAGCTCATCGTGCTGCACACGACCGAAGCGCCCGCGCGCAGTTCCCTCAACAAGGTCTCGGATCGCGGCGAATGCCATTTCTGCGTGACGGAAGAGGGGGCGGTCTACCGCATCGTCGACCGCGACCGCGAGGCGTTCCACGCGGGGCGGTCGATGTGGAACGGCAAGGAGGACGTCGACAAGTTCTCCATCGGAATCGAGTGCGTCGGCTACCACGACAAGGCGATGCCGGCTGTGCAGATCCAGGCGATCCGCACGCTCGTCAAGGAGCTTCAGGCCATGTATGGGCTGGGCGACCACCGCGTCGTCTGCCACAGCCACGTCGCCTACGGCGCGCCGAACAAGTGGCACAGGTACCGGCATCGCGGACGCAAGCGCTGCGGCATGCTCTTCGCCATGCCGTCCGTCCGCCGGCAGCTCGACCTCAAGACGCGGCCCGCCTACGATCCGGACACGCGCGCCGGCCGGCTGCGCCAGGCCGACCCGTACCTTCAGAAGGTGCTTTACGGCAACACCGACACGATGGCCGCCGCCTACGGCGCGCCGAAGCCCGTCTCGCCCGCGCCGAGGCTGGCGCCGCGCATCGCGGCGACACCGCCGAAGACGGCGCCGACGCGGAAGGTCGCCCCCCGGACGGCGGCCCGTCCGTCCGCGAAGAAGGCCCCGCCGGCGAAGAAAGCCGTCGCGCCGCCCCGGAAGGCGCCCGCGAAGAAGGCGCCGCCACCCGCCGTGCGCCGAACGGAAAAAAGGAAAAGGTGACGGGCCGCCAGACGAGGGGAGGGGCAGGGCTTCTCGCCAAGTCGCCCAGTTGACTTTCTCACCCGTTTGGGTGTATAATACGGACTGATTATGGGGAAACCAGGTTCATTTGACGTTCCGAAATCGCTCCTTCTCGCGTGTGCATGCTTGCTGGCGGGCGGGTGCGAGACGATTGTCGACGCCTTCCGCGAGCGGGAGGCGGTCGATTCGTCTGTCGTCGCGACGTGGTGGGACGGGCCGCGGATCCGTCCGGGCGTGCAGCTGACGATCCAGGTCGGGACGGTCGCGGCGCCGCCGACGACGATGGAGGTCCTGGTTGACCAGAACGGCGACATCACGCTGCCGCTCCTCCTTCAGGAGCCGGTCGCGTGCGACGGGCTGACGCTCGAGTCCCTGAAGCAGAAGCTCGTGAAGGTCTACTCGAAGTACCTGCGGCAGCCGATGATCACGGTGACGTTCTCGCCCTACGACGGAAAGGGCGTCTCGCCGTGGGGCACGGTGACGGTCTTGGGCGAGGTCATGAACCCCGGCCCCGTGAACATGCCGGCGACGATGGACTTGACGGTCACGAAGGTGCTGCAGGCGGCGGGCGGGTGCAAGCCGTTCGCCGACAAGACGAACATCCGCGTGACGCGGTGCGACAAGGACGGGAACCAGACGCGCACCTACGTGAGCATCAACGAGATCGGCAAGGACGGGCGCATTGACAAGGACATGCAGCTCCGTGCCGGCGACGTGGTCTGGGTCCCGGAGACCTGGTATTGATTTGGCAGACAAAAACCTAAGGAGTAAACGAAAGATGAAGAACTTGCTGATAGTCGCGACGGTGCTTCTGGCGGGCGTCTCCTGCTGGGGCGCGGCGGAAGGCACGACGGCCAAGCTGAAGGCGAACAGGGCCCAGATCTCCCTTGCGGACGCGAAGGGCCGCATCGACAAGGCGATCGCCAGCCCGGCGGTGATGAAGGCGATCATGCGGCATCTCTCCGCCGAGGACCAGAAGCAGTTCCTGGCGGACGTCAACGCGGCGATCGCGACGATGCCGGCGTCCGAGGCGGAGCGCACGGCGACGTTCGTCGCGATCAACCGCGCGGCGCTCGAAGGGGCTCAGAAGGGCAACGTCGCGACGCTCGTCGCCGAAAGCTTCGCGACGGTCTCCCCGTCGGCCCTGCCGGCGCTCTCCGAGAGCCTGGCTTCCGACCTCATGAACCGTGCGACCGACAAGGGGCGTACCTACACCGACGAGCAGTACCTGAAGCTCGCGCAGGTCGTGATGGCGAAGGTCAATGCGCGCACGGCCGAGGTCGATCACGGCGATGTGCGCAGCGGCTTTGCCGCGCTGATGTTCGCGCGCGGCTCGAACGCGCCGAAGCCCGAAACCGTCGATGCGCTCGTCGCCATGCTGCCGGAGTCCGCGCGCGAGGCGGCGAAGAAGGACTGGTTCCCGGCCGCGCTCGCCGAGGGCGACGCGAAGAGCTACGACGCGATGCTTGCGGCGGTGGACGTCGAGGCGACCGAATCGACCGCTGCGTCCGAGCCGGCGGCGAGCGCGGGCGACGAGGACCTGACCGTGAACATCCCCCTGCGCATCGCGGGCGCGCAGCTCGCCGATTCGCTGATTGCGGACATCGCGGGCGCGAGCACGGATCCGTCGCGGGCGTCTTCAGGCGCGGCGAACCCGGTCTTCGACGCGGTGACGGCGCCGATCCAGACCCAGCTGCCGGCCTTGGGCGTCGGCGATCCGATGGGCGACGCCAACATGGTCATCGGCGAGGCGATTCGCGGCTACCAGTGGCAGAGCACCCGTGACTGATTGTAGGGAGAGGCGAAAATGAAGGTGTGCAAGTTCAAGTTTACGGTTTTGGGCGCTGCGGCGGCCCTTGCGTCCGTCGCGGCGGCGGAGACCATGGATCGTCCGTCCGGCATCAAGGTCGGCCAGCGCATGACGCTGCGCCCGTACGTCTCGATGTCCGCGACGTACGACTCGAACGTCTTCGGGCGGAACGGGGGCGGCTCCGGCAAGACGGACGACGTGATGTGGACGATCAACCCCGGCCTCGGCCTCGACTACCGCGCCGAGAACTGGTCGGTGCTGCTTTCGGCCTACTACAACTACCGCGCCTACTGCCAGAAGCGCTACTACGACAACTACAACCAGCACTCGTTCGGCGAGACGTTCCGCTGGAACTGGAGCAACTCGAAGGGCGCCGAGAAGGGCTGGTCGCTCATGCTCTCGGAGACGTTCTCCCAGATCACGATGGCCGACGACATCTCCATGAGCGACGGGCGCGACTACTCGGCCGACCGTCGCCAGCTGTCCGTGCAGGGGTCTGTCCAGCGCCGCTTCAACGAGCATTGGCACTCCGAGCTGAGCGCGAGCTACTACAACCTCGACTACATGAACGACACGGACAACGCCTACGCCCTCTACGGCTGGCAGCGCTGGACGGCGAACTGGAGCGCGGGCTATGCGCCTTCGCGGTGGACGGACTTCCTCGTCAACCTCGGCTATCAGGGCTACGAGCAGGAGAACGTCTCGAACATGCGCTATTCCCGTGACTCCCAGGGCTTCACGGCGCAGGTCGGCCTCGGCTCCTACGCGACCGAACGCATCTCCTATCGCGCGCTCGTCGGCTGGAGCCGCTTCGAGTACGCGAACAGCGCGGATTCGGTCGACGGGTTCGTCTACACGCTGTCGGGCAACTGGAAGATCTCCGACACGTGGAACACGATGCTCCTCGCGTCGAGCTACTACCAGCCGTCCGAGCGCGAGATGGGTGCGCGTTCGCGCGTGGACTCGGTGAGCTGGGGTCTCGGCAAGTCGCTCGTGCGCGGCAAGCTGCGCGCGACGCTTGACCTCACCTACCGTCGCGAGACGCAGGAGTACCTCGACTATCCGGACGCCGACTACACGCTGGACACCCTGTCGGGGCGCGTGGGGCTCGACTACACGCTCAACCGCTTCATGGCCCTCTTCGCCTATGCGGAATACCTCCGCTCGTGGAACGACGAGAGCGACCGGTACTATCGCTACGGCGACTATGACCGCTGGCGCGTGACGGGCGGCGTCCGCTTCACGTACTGACGACGTGCAGCAGTTCCTGGCCAAGTACGGATTGGCGGCGCATCTTGCCCTTCTGGCGGTCGCGCCGCTCTTCCTATTCCCTTTCTGCGCGGACGCGGCGACCGCCACGGCGCTCCTGTGGCTGACGCTGCTGGCGCTGACGTGGTGCTTCCTGGCGCCGTCCGTCCGTCGCGGCGAGCGACTGCACACGGCGCGCGCGCGCGTCCTTTCGTCGGTTGCGCGCGATCCGCTCTTCTGGGTTTCGCTGGCCCTTGCCGCCTTCGCCGGCGGGCGGGCGCTGAACGACGGCGTGCGGATGGCGTATGACGCCGAGAATGCGGCCTGGAGCCTGGCGGCGACGGCCTTCCCGTATTATCCCGGCTGCACGGAAGGGGCGGGTTTCCTGCCGTTCGCGGTTCTGCTCGCGCTTGTCGCCGTGTTCGTGGCGACGCGGCATGCGCTGGGGCGTTCCGCGCGCCTGGCCTTTCTCCTGATGGCTGCGGCCGGGGCGGGGCTGGCGGCGGTCGTCCTGCTGGTCGCGGCGCATTTCGGTCAGGCGGCCTGCGTGCGCCTGACGGCGTTCCCGAACGCGAACGCCTCCTTCGTCGGCGTGGCGTTCGGGCTTCATCTCCTCGGCGGCATCGCCGCGCTGCTGGCGGCGTTCGAGCGCAAGTGGACGTCCGCGACGCTGCTGGCCCCGCTGTCGGTCGGTGGCACGGCGATGGGGGCTTTCGCCTTTGCGCCGCCGGCGTTCGCCGCGCTCGCGGCTGTGGCGGGGCTGGCGGTCTTCGGGCTTTCCTTTGTCTTTGCGCTGCGGAATCTCCGCAAGCAGGCCGAGTTCCGTCTGCTCGTCGTCTTCTGCCTTTCGCTGGCCATCGGCGGGCTGCTGGCGGCGTTCCTGATGCCGGAGGCCGCCCTGTCGGCGCGGCTGGACGCCTTTGCGCGGCGCGCGTTCGTCCCGGACGGGTTTCTCGCCTTGCGGCGGACGCTCTCCGACCTCGCGCTGCGCGCCTGGAAGGAGGCGCCGTGGATCGGCACGGGCCTCGGCTCCTTCGGCCTCGACATCCGCTTTCACGCGCTCGCGGCGGACTGGGCGGCCATCCCGCGCGGACAGGCGGCCGTGCCGAACGGCGGCTGGCTACTGCTGGCGGAGCGCGGCATCGTCGGCGCGGCGCTCTTCGCCCTGCCGCTGGGCTTCCTGGTCTTCACCTACGCGCGTCGGCTTGTCGCCTGGGCGAAAGGCATCAGCCTGCCGCATCCGGCGTGCCTCCTCGCGCCGCTCGTCCTCGTCCTCCTGGGGCTGGACGCGCTGGTCGACTGTTCCTTCCTGCGGGCGGACGTCCTGCTCGTCGCGTGTGCCGAGCTGGCGGTCGCCGCCAAGTCATTTCCAACGTTAGAGAAGCATTCGAATGTCTGACAAACCCATCTATTACGGCGGGCAGGGATCCTCGCCGATGTATTACGGCGGACGCAAGCCCATGTACTACGGGGCCGGCAAGAGCTACGGCGCGCCGGCCTATGGCGGCGCCTACGGCGGGAGCTACGGCGGCGATCCGGCGAACGGCGGCGGCGAGGACGGCTCGGTCGTCGGCACGATCACGCTGAGCCGCATGATCCGCGTCGTCTCGCAGCGGTGGCTCTCCGTCTTCGTCTTCCTCATCGTCGGCCTGATCGTCGCGTTCGCGGTCTACCGCATCTCCCCGACGATCTACGAGGCGAAGAGCGAGTTCACGATGGACATGCGCCGCACGACGGGCGGGCAGGGCACGCTGGCCGAGCTGACGCCGGACTACGGCAACACGTATGCCGAGATCTTCAACACGCGCATCTCCGACTGGCGCTCCGAGAAGGTGATCACGAAGGTCATCCAGCAGTACCGCGCGGGGCGGCCGAACTCGACGGTCACGGACGAGGAGCTGATCGAGGCGCTGGCGGACTCCGAGCTGGAGCTCATCCGCAACTCGCGCATCATCACGATCTCCGTGCGCTCGCAGTCGCCGGAGCTGTGCGCCGCGCTCGCGAACGCCTATGCGGAGTCGATCGAGGCGTTCACGGACGAGGAGAACAAGCTGCGCTGCGACAAGGCCGTCTCGCAGATCCACCAGAACGTGGAGCGCAAGCGCCGCGAGGTCGACAAGATCTCCCAGCAGCGGCTTGAGTTCCGCACGTCCCACAAGGTGGACAACCTGCGCTCGTCGCGCGACACGGTCCAGCAGGGCCTCTCGAAGACGACGGCGGACGTCCTCGCCCTCGAGACGGTCGAGACGCAGCTCATCGAGTGGGAGAAGATGCTCTCGGCCGTCCAGAAGGATCCCGCGAGCTACGGCAACCTCTCGACGAGCGTGCCGCGCGCCCAGGAGATCGCCGAGGAGTTCCGCGCCTACCAGGACGCGGAGGGCCAGTACCAGAAGCTGACGTTCACCTTCACCGACAGCCACCCGGAGGTCATCGCCGCGAAGCGCGCGGTCGAGCTCTCGAAGCAGCGCTTCCTCGACGCGGCGGCCCGCGCGCTCCTGACAGGGCGCTCGACGCTGAAGGTGACGCGCAACCAGCTCGCGAACCTCCGCCAGAAGCAGGACGACCTCCGCAACGAGCTCTCGTCCCTGGAGCAGCGCATCATCCTCGCCGAGTCGGGGCTCGGGCAGCTGGACGCCGAGTTCGACGTCGCGACCCGTGTGCTCGAGGGCCTGATCATGGACGAGAACAAGGCGCGCATCGAGGCGGAGTCCAACAACGAGATCGTCCGCGTCGGGCGTCCGGCCGGCGTCCCGTCGAAGCCGGTCTTCCCGAACCCCGCGATCATCTTCGGCGCGGGCATCGTCCTCTCGCTCGCGCTCGGCGTCCTCTTCGTGCTGATCATCGACAACCTGGAGGACACGGTCGTGAACCTTGCGGACATCGAGGGGCGTCTCGCGCTGAAGGTGCTGGCCGTCCTGCCGCACGTGCGCCGCAAGAAGCGCGAGGAGGTCGCGAAGTTCCTGATCGAGGACAAGTACTCCCAGTTCTCGGAGGCGGTCGCGGGCCTGCGCAACCTCCTGGACTCGCCGCGCTACGAGGCGCTGTCGCACTGCCTGCTGGTGATCTCGACCCAGCCGGGCGAGGGCAAGACGATCACCTCGACGTCGCTGGCGATCTCCTACGCCCAGTCGGGACGGCGCACGCTGCACGTCGACTTCGACCTGCGCCGGCCGCGTCTCGCGCGCATCTGGAACCTCTCGATCGACGAGGCGCACAGCTTCTCGCACGTCCTCCAGGCCGCCGGGAAGACGACGCCCGACTTCGCGCAGCTCGTCAACAGGACGGAGCAGCCGGGGCTGGACGTGATCGCCTCGCTCGCGCCGGAGGGCGTCTCGCCGGCGACGATCTTCGGCTCGTCCGTCGTGCCGGAGTTCTTCAAGTGGGCGCGCGCGAACTACGACCACATCATCGTCGACTCGCCGCCGTACGGCATCGTCGGCGACGTCGTGTCGCTCTCGGTGCTGGTCGATGCCGTCCTCATCATGTGCTGCCCCGACCGGACGCACTTCAAGCCCATCCAGTACTGCTCGCGCTCGCTCACCGAGGCGGGGGCGAACATCCTCGGCGCGATCGTCAACGACATCGAGGTCTCGAACGCCCACGCCTTCACGCCGCACGCGCATGGCAGCCACTACGGCAAGTACGGCTACGGGTACGGCTATGGCTACCAGCCGGAGAAGGCGAAAAAGGACGGGACGCCGACGGCGTCTGCCGCGAAGGAAGACGGACAGAAGGCGGGCGCAGATGCGAACGCGCCGCAGGAAGCGCGGCGCGAGGCGCCCAGGGGGTTTTCGGATGACGACTAAAAGGTGCATCGTGACCGGCGCGGCGGGGTTCATCGGCTCCGCGCTCGCCCGGCTTCTGCTGAAGGAGACCGACTGCTCGGTTCTCGTCATCGACAAGCTGACCTACGCCGGCGTGCCCGAATCCCTGAAGGAAGTAGGCCTTGACCCTGTTGACTTGTCGTCCTCGAACCCCCGCCTCACGTTTCTCAAGGCGGACATCTGCGATGCGGCGGCGATGGCGGGGGCCTTTGCGGCGTTCAAGCCCGACACGATCTTCCACCTCGCGGCCGAATCGCACGTCGACCGCTCGATCGACGGGCCGGACGCCTTCATCCGCACGAACGTCGTCGGCACGGCGACGCTGCTGCAGGTCGCGCGCGCGTGGTGGAAGGAACATCCGTCGTTCGTCTTCCAGCACATCTCGACGGACGAGGTCTACGGCTCGCTCGGCGCGACGGGGCTCTTCACGGAGAAGACGCCGTATGCGCCGCACTCGCCGTATTCGGCTTCGAAGGCGTCGTCCGACCATCTCGTGCGGGCGTGGCACGACACCTACGGCTTGCCGATCCGCATCACCAACTGCTCGAACAACTACGGACCCTACCACTTCCCCGAAAAGCTCATCCCGCTCGTCATCCTCAACTGTCTCGACGGGAAGCCGCTGCCGGTCTACGGCAAGGGCGCGAACGTGCGCGACTGGCTCTACGTCGAGGACCACGCGCGCGCGCTGCTGCTCGTGAACGAGAAGGGGCGGGACGGCGAGACCTACAACGTCGGCGGACACAACGAGCGCACGAACCTCGAGGTCGTGCGGACGATCTGCGCGACATTGGACGAGCTGCGGCCGCGCGCGGACGGCGCGAAGCACGAGTCGCTCATCACCTACGTGGCCGACCGGCCGGGGCATGACCTGCGCTACGCGATCGACCCGTCGAAGCTGATGAACGAGCTCGGCTGGAGGCCGCGCGAGAGCTTCGAGACAGGCATCCGCAAGACGGTGCAGTGGTATCTCGACAACGACTGGTGGTGGCGGCCGATTCACGAGGGCCGCTATGCCGGACAGCGACTCGGCACGTGCGGTTAAAGACTTTCTGAATTCCGAACAGACACCCAAACAAATCAACGAAAGGAACACAACCATGAACCTCAACCGTCGTCATTTCCTCCTCGGCAGCGCGGCGGCCGCCACGCTCGCCGGCTGCGCCACGAACAAGATGGGGCTGCGTCCGCTCAAGCCGGGCGAGAAGCGCACCGTCGCCCTGATCGGCATCGGCATTCAGGGCCGCACCGCCCTGCTGCCGCAGTTCCTCAAGCAGAAGAACGTCCGCGTCACGGCCGTCTGCGACTGCGACAAGGTGCGCTGCGACGACGCGAAGAAGCGCGTCGACGACTTCTACAAGGACGCCTCGTGCAAGACGTACGCCGACTTCCGCGACGTGCTCGCCGACCCGACGATCGACGCGGTCTGCATCGCGACGCCCGACCACTGGCATGCCTACATCTCGGTCGAGGCGATGAAGCACGGCAAGGACGTCTACTGCGAGAAGCCGCTGACGTTCTCCATCGACGAGGCGAAGAAGGTCA
>DCMF01000077.1:27978-28269 GCA_002321305.1 Verrucomicrobia bacterium UBA1629
AAGTACGGGCGCGTCTTCCAGACGGGCTCGATGCAGCGCAGCTGGCGCGTGTTCCGCACGGCCGTCTCGCTCGTGCGCGGCGGCGTGATCGGCGACGTCAGGTACGTGGACGCGAACTACGGGCGCGGCGGCCAGAAGCTCGGCGGCCCGTCGCATCCCGTGCGCTTCTTCGACAAGCCGGAGAACGCGGCGACGGAGAACGTGGCGAATGCGGACGTCGACTGGAACATGTGGCTCGGCCCGGCGAAGTGGCGTCCCTACTCCGACCAGCTCGCGCCGCGCGGCGTGAAC
>DCMF01000077.1:28410-46551 GCA_002321305.1 Verrucomicrobia bacterium UBA1629
GGGGCATGGACATGGACGATTCCGGCCCCTACAAGATCATCCGCTCCGACGAGCCGTATTCGACTGACCTCTTCCACGGCGGTCGCCGCCAGTTCGGCATGCGCATGCTCTTCAAGTCGAAGAAGGACGGCTCGGACATCGAGCTCTACCACGGGCCGTTCGGCGTCTGGGGCACGGTGTTCTACGGCACGAAGGGCATCGTCGCTGTCAACCGCGGCAAGATCGCCGTCTGGGCGGGCTTTGACGCGACGGCGGCAAAGCCGATGGCGGAAATCCGCAAGGCCCTGCAGGACATGACGTTCAAGCCGGAGAGCATCGTCGCCGAGTCCGTCGGCAAGGACTACGGCACGGACTCCTCGGTGAAGAAGGACAACCGTCTTGACGCGGCGCTCGACCTGTTGGAAAAGAAGTATGCGGCCGAGATCAAGAAGGCGGACCTGTACGTCAGCCCGAACCAGGTCGAGAACTTCTGCGATTGCATCGAGACGCGCCAGATGACGATCTCGCCGGCCGAAGTCGGCGGGCGCAGCGGCGTCCTCTGCCTCCTCTGCAACATGGCCTACCAGTACGACACGGGCTTCGACTGGGATCCCAGGAAGATGGAGATCGCCGGCTGCAACGCGAAGGGCATCTCGATCAAGCGCGAAGTCTACCGCAACGGCTGGGACATCGTGGTCTGACCAGACGATGAGCTAGGCAGGAAAGGAGCGCCGTGCCCGCCGTGAAACGACCGGAGATCCTTGCCCCGGCGGGGGACTTCACCTGCCTGCAGGCCGCGCTGGACGCGGGGGCCGATGCCGTCTACTTCGGCCTCGGCACGTTCAACATGCGCGCGCGGAGCGGCGTCAACTTCAAGGAGGGCGACCTCCCCGAAATCGCGCGGCGGTGCGGACGCGTCAAGCGCTACCTGACGCTCAACGCCATCCTGTTCGAGGGCGAGATCGAGGCGGTCGAGCGCACGATCGTCGCGGCGAAGCCGTATGTGGACGCCTTCATCGTCTCCGACTGGGGCGTCATCTCGCTCTGCCGCAAGCACGGCGCGGCGTTCCACGTCTCGACGCAGATGTCGACCTCCAACTCCGAGGCCGTGCGCTTCCTCGCGTCGCAGGGCGCGGCGCGCGTCGTCCTCGCCCGCGAATGCACGCTCGGCGAAGTGGCGGCGATTCACGCGAAGACCGGCGTCGAGCTCGAATGCTTCGTGCATGGTGCGCAGTGCGTCGCCGAGTCGGGGCGCTGCTTCATGAGCCACGCCGTCTTCGGCAAGAGCGCGTGCCGCGGCGAGTGCGTCCAGCCGTGCCGCCGGCGGTTTCTCGTGCAGGCGGTCGACCTCTACGCGGACGCGCAGGGCGCGCCCGTGCACGAGGGCAGGGCGGCGTTCCTCGTCGAGCCGCACACGGTCCTCTCGACGCGCGACCTCTGCTCGCTCGGCTTCGTCGACCGGCTGATGGCGGCCGGCATCGCGTCCTTCAAGATCGAGGGCCGCGCCCGCAACGCGAACTACGTGAAGACGGTCGTCGCGGCCTACCGGCGGGCGGTGGACGCCGTGGCGGCGGGGACGTACACGCCCGCCCTCGTCGCGGAGCTGACGGAATCGGTGAAGACGGTCTTCCACCGCGAGTTCTCGGACGGCCTCTACTTCGGGCGGCCCGGCGTCGACCAGTTCACGGACAGCGAGGACTCGCGGGCGACGACGGTGAAGCGCCACATCGGCGTCGTGATCGACTACTTCCGCGAGGCCGGTGTCGCGCAGGTGAAGGTCCAAGACCACGCGATCCGTCCCGGCGACGCGATCCAGATCCACGGCCCGACGACGGGCGTGCAGGAGCTTGTCGTGGGCGAGCTCCGCCGCGACGACGAGCGGCCGTCCGTCGGCGAGAAGGGCACATGGGTCACGTTCCGCGCGCCGCGCTGCCGCGTCGGCGACAAGGTCTTCTACGTCGAGCGCGTGCGCCTGTAGGCAGACCAGTCTGAATTATGGTATAATTCGCGCCAACGGGGTTTCCGGCGGCACGGGGTGCGGCTGGGGATTCCGTGACGTTGCTCTTTGACAGGGCTGACGGCCCCCTTCTCCGTCAGCCACCGGATTGTCGACAGCCCATTTCGGCTTGAGCCGCAAATGCGGTGTCGCAGTCAAGACCTTGAACCTGGTTGCCCATCGGGCCAGTAAGGGGAGCCGCAGAGACACATCCGATGCCTGCGGCAGGCGTACGCAACTTGCGTACCGAGCTTTACGAGAAATCGCCAAATTTTCAAGTAACAAAGCTAGGTATGTGGGTGCGTCGCATGGTTCTCCATGTGGCGTGCTTTCATTCGTGTTTTGTTACAGGCGTTTGGCGATGCCTTTCGTAAGACATTGAATCTTGAGGGCACGCCACTCTTGCTAATCCGTCTGCGGCGGAGTGGGCGTCTGAACGAACGCAGACCAAGGAGGCAAAGGAGAGTCTTGAAGGCTGAATCAACTGGATTTCTCGATCCGCTGGCATTGCCGCGGATCGCATGGCGAAGCCGTGAACTGCTGTGGCAGATGACGAAAAGGGTCGTTCTGCAGCGCTATCGGGGGTCGCTTCTCGGCGTGGCCTGGAGCGTTGCGCATCCTCTCCTCATGCTGTCCGTCTACACGTTTGTCTTCACGGTCGTCTTCAAGGCGCGCTGGGGCGTCGGGAGTGAGGGCGGGTTCGGGCGGGGCGCGTTTGCCGTCATCATGTTCTGCGGCATGGCGATCTACAACCTCTTTTCGGAGTCGGTCGTGGGGAGCTGCCTTTGCGTCGTCGCCAGCCCGAACCTTGTCAAGAAGGTGGTTTTCCCTCTGGAGATCCTGCCGCTGGCGCAGGTCTGTGCGACGTTTGTCCTGGGGCTTGCCTGGTTGCTGCTTCTGTTTTTCGGGGCGCTGCTGCTCGTCGGGGGCGTTTCCGCGACGATGCTGCTTCTGCCCTTGCTGGTCCTTCCGCTGTTTGCCTTTTCGCTCGGCGTTTCGTATCTGGTCGCGGCGCTGGGCGTCTATCTGCGCGATCTGCAGCATCTCCTGGGGGTAGTCCTTCAGGTCCTTTTCTTCGCGACGCCGATCTTCTATCCGCTCGAAGCCGTGCCGGCCCGTTTCCGGACGCTGCTGGCGCTGAATCCGCTGACTGTCTTCATCGAGCAGACGCGCGGCGTGCTGTTCTTCGGTCGTCTGTTGGACTGGACGTTCTTCGGGCTGGCGTCGCTGATTTCGCTTTTGGCGCTCCAGTTCGGGTTCGTGTGCTTTGCGAAGGCCAAGAGGGGGTTTGCGGATGTCCTGTGATTCCGAGGTCGTCCTTTCGGTTCGGGGCGTCTCGAAGCGCTTCGAGATGTACGCGAAGCCCGCAGACCGTCTGCGGCAGCTGCTGCTGGGCCGGTTCGGGAAAAGGTTCTACCGGGAGTTCTGGGCGCTCAGGGACGTGTCCTTCGACGTCCGGCGCATCGTCGTCGTCAACGACGGCTCGCCTGGGAACTGCCGGGAGATCGTCGCGCGCTACGGCGATCGCGTCCGCTATTTCGAGCATGACACGAACCGCAGTCTTCTCCAGGCGCGCTTGACCGGCATCGCCAAGGCGAGGGGCGAATACGTCATCCACGTCGATTCCGACGACTTCGTCGAAGACGGGCTCGTTGCGGCGCTTGCGCAAGAGGTCGCCTCCGCGAACGGCCCGGACGTCATCGTCTACCAGACGAAGATGTGCACGGGCGCCGGGAGCCGCTCGGCTGGGCATAACCATGCCCCTGCGCGGATGTCCGGACAGGAGGCGGTCGAGGAGATCCTTTCCGGGCGCGCCTTCTGGCCTGTCTGTGGCAAATGCTTCCGCACAAGCCTCTGCCGACTGGCGCGGACGGAGATGCGCATCGAGGACGGCTTCTACCTGAACTCGACGGAAGACCTCTGCCAGACGCTGCCGATGCTGCTGCTGGCGAGAACCGTGTCGTTTATCGCGTACTGCGGCTACGGCTACTGGCAGAACCCGAACTCCATGACCCACAAGGGCTGCAACGCCGCGTGGGCTTTGAGGGCCGCAGAGGAGAACGGCAAGTCGATTCGGGCCGTTGTCGCGTTTGCCGGAAGGCTTGGCCTTCCGGATCCGCTGGTCGCGCGCATCCGCAATCTCGCGAAGCGGACTGTCGAGTGGCTGCTTGAGGAGGTGGATCCGCTTTCCGATCACGAATGGAGCCGCGTTGTCGATGGGCTCTTCCGCTGCTACGGGCCTGCCTTTGCGCTTGAAATGCTTGCGGAACTGAAGCCCGACTTCTTCCAGCGATGGACGCCCGGCAACGATGTCTTCCCCCCAAGTCGGCCACGTCCCGTCCGGAACATAGCCTCCGTCTGCTGGCATTGCAGGTTCGGTGGCGCGGAGCGGGCGAACTGGCTTTGGATGAAGGAGATGTGCGGGCTCGGCAAGAGTGTCACCTGGTTCTACGATTCGGAGTCGGGGCCCGAATGCGCCAAGGTCGAGATGCCGAGCGGACTGAGGGGCGTCCCGCTCGTGACCAAGGAGCTCGCGGCGCGTGTGCGAACGCTTATTTCGGGACTTGAAGCGCACGGGATCGACACCGTCGTGTTGGTCGACCACTGGCGGCCATCCGCCTTCGTTGACCTGCTGGCGGCAAAGTGCGCCGGCTGTCGCGTTGTCTTCGCGGATCACAGCTCGTTCCTGTTTCCGCTTGACGCTTTTGAGCCGACCCTCTACCGGATGCGGGAGAGGTTCTGCCCCTTGGCTGACGTCGTGACCGTTCTTTCGCCGGTCAACGTGGACTGGTGGCGGCGCAGCGGCGTGCGGAATGTCGTGTACATGCCGAATCTCCTGACTTTCCAAGTCGGCAAAGGCGGTGCGGAAGGGCGGAAGGCCGCATTGGCGGATACGGTGGAACTTCTCTGGTGCGGGCGGATCTGCAGGCGGAAAAACCCGAATGCGGCCATTGAGGCGCTCCAGCTGCTGAAGGAGGCGCATCCGCAGCGGAAGTTCCACCTGACGTTGCTAGGCCGTTATGAGAGCGCGGAGATGAGGGCGCAGGTCGAAAGGAGCGTCGCGTCGCGGAGACTGGCAGACTTCGTGTCGATTCCCGGAGAGGTTGGCGACGTGGCGCCCTATTACGCGAAGGCGACG
Organism: Verrucomicrobia bacterium UBA1629; assembly: GCA_002321305.1. Classification (GTDB taxonomy): domain Bacteria; phylum Verrucomicrobiota; class Kiritimatiellia; order RFP12; family UBA1067; genus UBA1067. Next base: position 33,525 of record DCMF01000077.1, read on the forward strand.
GTCTTGCTCGTCACCTCTCGCATCGAGGGTGCGCCGATGGTGATTGCCGAGGCGAAGTCGCATGGCGTCCCCACGGTCATGTTCGCCCTGCCGTACGTGGCCGGGACGGCGGAGGCTGACGGCGTGGTCAGTGTCGAATCCGGAAATACGCGGGCGCTTGCGGACGCCGTGGCCCGGCTGGTGTCGGATCAGGGACAGTACGGCGAGATGTCCCGTGCGTCCGTGAAGTCTCTTGATGGCGTGCGCGAATCTGTCCTCTCGCGATGGCAGGCCGTCTTCCGCGAACTTGAGTCCGGCGAAGCGCGGAAGGGTCTTCCTTGCGAGACCGGCACGGACGCATCGCATCTCCTCGACATGACGCTTGACGGGCTGGAAAGCGTTGCGGAAGGCTTGGCGGACGCGAAAGCGTCGCTTGCAGGCCAGTTTGCCAAGGCGGAAGACGAGCTGATGGCGTGCGTGTCATCACGATCCTACGTCATCGGGCGCGCAGCGACATGGCCGTTCCGGATGGCGAGAGGCGTGTTGAGGTCGCTCCGTGAAAACGGCTTGGGCTATACGCTCCGCCGCATCCCAGTCAAGGCCGCAAACCTGTCCGCTTCCCGGTTCGGACGCACGGGGAGCGGTTCGGAAGGCTCGGGACCGTCGTAGCCCTCCCGTGCCGACGCAGCGTCGCCCAGAAGATGGTATAATACGCAGAAGCCTTGCCGGGGGGCGGCGAGGCGGATGAACGTTCTGAAGGGCACATATGCAATGAGGGGCATCCTCAAACCGGTCGAGTCCGTCGGGTGGGCGGGAATCGTGGCGGCGAAGGCCGTCGCGTTCTTCCCGTCCGTCCTCGTGCGCGCGACGGGGCGCGCGGATCTCGTCCGCCAGCTCTACGCGACGGGCATCCGGACGCTGCCCGTCATCACGGTCGTCTCGCTCTTCATGGGGATGATCCTCGCGCTGCAGGTCGGCCTCGAGCTGGCGCGCTTCAACCAGGAGATCTACCTCGGCGCGGCGGTGATGATGACGCTGTTGCGCGAGATGGGCGCGTTCTGCTGCGGCATCTGCCTCGCGGCGTGCGTCGGCTCGGCGATCGCGGCGGAGCTCGGCACGATGAAGGTGAACGACGAGATCGACGCGCTCGTGATCCTGCGCATCTCGCCGATGCGGTTCCTGGCCGCGCCGCGCGTCCTCGCGCTCGTCCTGATGGCGCCGGTGCTGGCGTTCTACTGCTGCATCGTCGGCGCGGTCGGCGGCGGCCTCGTCGGCGCGACGCAGCTCAACGTCGATTTCCAGCAGTACATGTCGGGGGCGCTCGTGATGTCCGAGACGAAAGACCTCTACGTCGGGCTTCTGAAGGCGACGGTCTTCGGGTTTCTCGTCGGCGTCATTTCCGTCTCCGAGGGATTGGGGACGACGCTGGGGGCGACGGGCGTCGGCAAGTCCACGCAGCGCGCCGTCATCGTCTCGTTCCTGGCGATTCTCATTTCCGGCTACATGGTCACGAGGCTGTTCTACTGATGGCGGAGAAGATGATCGAGTTCAAAAACGTCGTCAAGCGCTTCGGCGAGGCCGTGGTGCTGGACGGGCTCACCTTCTCGGTCGAGAAGGGCGAGATCTTCGCGGTCGTCGGCCCGTCGGGCACGGGCAAGTCCGTCACGCTCAAGCACATCGTCGGGCTGCTGGAGCCGGACGCGGGCGAGGTGACGGTCGCGACGGACCGGATCGGCTACCTCTTCCAGTCGGGCGCGCTGCTCGCGTGGAAGACGGTGTGGGAGAACGTCGCCCTGCCGCTCGTCGAGACGACGCGGCTCAAGGCGGACGAGATCGACCGTCGCGTGGCGGCGGCGCTGAAGGCGGTCGGGCTCGAAAACGACGCCGAGAAGTATCCGGCGGAGATTTCGGGCGGCATGCAGAAGCGCGCGGGGCTCGCGCGGGCGATCGTCTGCGACGCGGAGGTCATCCTCTACGACGAGCCGACGTCAGGCCTCGACCCCGTGACGAGCGCGCAGATCACGCGGCTCATCCGCGACGTCAACCGCACGCGCGGCGTGACGTCCGTCGTCGTCACGCACGACCTCGTCTCGACGCTGCGCATCGCAAGCCGCGTCCTGCTCGTCAGCGACGGTCGGGCCGTCGTCTGCCTGACGCCGGAGGAGTTCCAGAAGTCGGACAACCCCGAAGTGCGGGCGTTTCTCGCGGCCGCGCGCGGAGAGACGATTTGAAGGAAGGAAGAAGGAAGAGGGAAGAACGAAAAGGGAAACGGAAGAAGGGAGAAAGGAAAGCAAGATGAAAAAGAAAAGCGAGGCGTTTGCGCAGGTCGTCGTCGGCCTCTTCATGGTCACGGTGCTGCTGCTCCTGGCGTACTTCACGATCGTCATTTCGGGCGTGGACGTCATTTCGGGACGCAACCGCGTGACGGTGCGCGTCGCGTTCGACGGCGTCGGCGGCCTCAAGGAGCGCGACAACGTCATGTATCGCGGCACGAAGGTCGGCGCGATCGATCGCGTCGAGGTGACGCCGTCGAACCTCGTCGTCTTTGCGGAGGTCGATTCGGGCGTCGTCCTGCGCGCGACCGCGACGGCGACCGTCCGCAACCTCTCGATGCTCGGCGGCAACTACCTTGCGCTGGAGGAGGGCGAGGGCGAGATCCGTCCGCTCGCGACGACGCTCTTCGTCGGCGAGACGCCGACGGACTGGATGTCGGACGTCTCGAAGATCGCGAAGAACCTGCGGGAGTTCACGTCCAACCCCGAACTGCAGGCCATCATCACGAACGTCGCCGCCGCGTCGGCGCACGCGCGGGCCGTCTCCGCGAAGGCCGACGGCTTCATGGACCGCGCGAACGCCTTTGCCGAGCGCATTGCGCGCGGCGAGGGCACGGTCGGCAAGCTGCTCTCGACGAACGAGACCGTCTACGCCGACCTGAAGGAGACGCTCGCGAACGCGCGCGCCGTCTCGGACCGGCTGAACCGCGCGAAGCTGTTCGACGACCTGGAGGCCGGCGTCGCGGCGTTCCGCCAGGCGGCGGAGGGCGTGGACGTGAAGGAGACGGTCGCGCGCGCGAACGCGCTCCTGGAGAATCTCAACGCCTTCGCGACCGACCTCAAGGAGGGCAACGGCACGATCGGACGCCTCGCGAAGGACCCGAAGCTCTACGACGAGGTCAACGGCCTCATCCGCGACGTGCGACAGGTCATCGACAACTACCGCGACACGACGCCGATCTCGACGTTCACCTCGCTCGCGACCGGCGCGTTCTGAAGCCGACGGAAGGGGCAAGAGGGTTGGGCGGTTCGGGAGAATTCGGGACGACACGTCGGCGGCTTCTGCTGCTGACGCCGCCGCTGCTGCAGACGAACACGCCGTATCCGGCGACGATGCACCTGACGGGCTTCCTGCGGTCGCAGGGCTGCGACGTGCAGCAGCGCGACCTTTCCGTCAAGGTCGTCCGCGACATCCTGCTCGCCTACGGCGACGAGACGACGGACGAGCTGCTGGAGTTCCTCGGCGGCCCCGCGCCGTGGGAGGAGAAGCGCGCGGCGAGCGAGGTCATCGACGAGCTGGCGCTGTGGATCCGCGACAACGTCGATCCCGAGTTCGGCTTCTCGCGCTACGCCGAGCACCTGTGCGCGGCGGTCGATGACTTCGGCGAGCTGGAAAAGCGGGTGCGGCGGCGCGGCGTCATGGATCGTCCGCTCGAACGCCGCCTGAAGGCGGTGCTGGACGAGGTGAAGCCCGACGTCGTCGGCGTGGCCTGTCCCTTTCCGGGCACGCTCGTCGGCGCGTTCAAGATCGCCCGCTACGTGAAGCGGCACTGCCCGGGCGTGCGGCTCCTGCTCGGCGGCGGCTACGTCTCGACGGAGCTTCGCGAGATGACGGACGAGCGGCCGGGCCGCTATTTCGACGGCTTCCTCTTCGACGAGGGCTACGCGCCGATGCTGTGCGAACTCAAGGGCCTTTCCCTCGCCGCCGCCGAGGCGGCCGTGCCGCCGTTCGTGCGTCCGTGCTACGACGGCATCGACTGGGACGACTACTTCGACGTCGTCGAGACGGACAACTTCGTCACGAACCTCTGGAACTCGGGCAAGTGGGTCAAGCTCGTCATGGCGCGCGGCTGCTACTGGCACAAGTGCGCGTTCTGCGACGTGCGGCTGCCCTACATCGGCTGCTTTCGGATGCCGAAGGCGACGGAGATCGCCGACTGCCTCGCGGCATTCGTCCGGGCGAACGTCCGATCCTTCCACTTCGTCGACGAGGCGATGCCGCCGAGGCTCGTGCGCGAGGTGTGCGACGAGATCCTGAAGCGCGGACTCGCGGTCGAGTGGTGGGGCAACATCCGCTTCGACGCGGCGTTCACGCCGGCGCTCGCGAAGAAGATGGCGAAGGCGGGCTGCATCTGCGTGACGGGCGGGCTCGAATGCGCGAACGACCGCCTGCTGAAGCTCATGAACAAGGGCATCACGCTCGCGTCGGCGGAAAAGGTCCTGCGGGCGTTTCATGATGCGGAGATATTCGTCCACGCCTATCTCATGTACGACTTCCCGACCGAGACGAAGGCCGAGCAGAGGGAGGCCGAGCGGTACGTGAAGGGGCTGGCGAAGAAGGGCCTGATCCAAAGCTGCTTCTGGCACCGCTTCGCGCTGACGGTGCACAGCCCGATCGCGCGTGCGCCGGAGAAGTTCGGCCTCGCTGTCGAGCCGCCGTCGCGCAAGGGGCGGCGGGTCTTCGCGCGCAACGAACTCGCGTTCCGCTATCTGCCGCAGGGGGCTGCGGGCGGTCGTCAGGGGGCGGCCCGGCGCCGGGAGGTTTCGCGTGGACGTGCGTGAGCCCGATTTCCTTTCGGTTGCGGCGGAGGTGCTGGGCGTTCCCGTCGCGACGCTTTCGCTGGAGACGACCTACGCCTCCGTTCCCGCCTGGGACTCGATGGCCCAGCTGCGGCTCGTGATGGAGGTTCAGTCGCGGTGGGGCGTCGAGATTCCGTTTGCGGACGTGACGCACGTGACGAGCCTCTGGGAGTTCTATCGCCGCATCTGCGGCCTTTCGCCGAAGAAAGCCGTCGCCGTTGACCTGGATGGCACGCTGTGGGACGGCATCGTCGGCGAGGACGGGCCGGACGCGATTCGTCCGAAGGCGGCGTTCTTGTCGGAGCTCAAGGCGCTTCGGGAACGTGGCGTTCTGCTGACGATCCTTTCCAAGAACAATCCGGCGGATGTCCGCCCCGTCTTCGCCGCCGGACGGCTCGCGCCGCTCGCCGAAGGCGATTTCCTGTTTCCGCAGGTCAACTGGGAAGCCAAGGCCGACAACTTGCGGCGGCTCGCGTGCGCCCTCAACCTCGGGCTGGACGCGTTCGTCTTCGTGGACGACAATCCGGCCGAGCGGCTGGAGATGGCGGCGCGGCTGCCGGAGGTTGCGGTTGCCGCGTTTCCGCCGACGCTGGCGGCGTATTTCCCGGCGGGCGTCGTCACGGCAGAAGACCGCCGCAAGACCGAGGAGTATCGCGCGGAAGCCGAACGGCGGCGATTCCTCTCGACGCGGGAAGCGGCCGCGTCCGCACCGCTGGACGTCTGGACGGAGCTGGGCTGTTGGCTGGACGTCCATGCGTTGCGTCCGGGCGAAGCGCCGCGCGTCGCCCAGCTCTCGCAGAAGGCGAACCAGTTCAGCGTCTGCACGAACCGCTACACGACGGATGGCCTAGAGGCCCTGTCGCGGGACGTCCGCAGCCGGGTCTACACCGTCCATGCGGGTGACCGCTTCGGCGACCAGGGGCTGGTCGCGTTTGCCGTCGTGCGCGCGGGCGAACTGCTCGACTTCACGATGAGCTGCCGCATCGCCGGGCGCGGCCTTGAGGCGCGCGCCTGGATGGAAATCGCGCGCGACCTCCGCGCGCACGGCGTACGCGAGCTGCGCGCGACCTGGCGGAGGACGGCGAAGAACGCGCCGGTCGAAGACCTTTTTGCGCGGCTGGGGTTCGCCCTCGTGTCGTGCCGGCCGGACGAAAAGCGGTTCGTCGCGTCGATTTGATATAATACGCGCCCATGAAGACACGTCAGTTCTGGTATCCGCTTCCCGCGCGGCTTATCGCGCAGCATCCCGCCGAGCGCCGTGGGACGGAGAAGATGATGGTGCTCCACCGCGACACGGGCGTCGTGGAGCACCGTCACATCGCGGACATCGTCGACTACATTACGGCGAACGACCTCCTCGTCGTCAACGACACGAAGGTCTTTCCCGCGCGCCTCCTCGGCGAGTGGCCCGACACGCACGGCGCCGTCGAGCTGCTGATGGTCAACGCCGCGCCGATGGACGGCGACCCCAACATCCCGTCCATCACGCCCCCTCCCCATCCCTCATCCCCCATCCCCCATCCCTCATCCCTCACCTCTCATCCCTCACCTCTCACCTCTCATCCCTCATCCCTCGTCTGGAACGTCATCATCGGCTCCGGGCGCAAGTGCCGCGCCGGGCAGGAGGCCGTGTTCGGCCCGAACCGCGAGCTGACGGCGCGGCTCCTGAAGCCGCTGTCCGGCATCGGCATGTGGCAGGTCGAGTTCGTCTGCGAACGTCCGCTCATGGATCTCCTCGACGCGTTCGGCCATACGCCCGTGCCGCCCTACGTGAAGCGCGAGGGCACGGCGGAAGAGGAGAAGGAAGACCGCGAGCGCTACCAGACGATCTACGCGCGCGAGGTCGGGTCGGTCGCCGCGCCGACGGCGGGGCTTCACTTCACGCCGGAGATCTTCGCCGCGCTCGACGCGAAGGGCGTGAAGCGCGTCGCCGTCACGCTGCACGTCGGGCCGGGCACGTTCCGTCCCGTCAAGGCGGACGACATCGAGGACCACCAGATGGATTTCGAGGCGTTCTCGGTGCCGCCGGAGACGGCGGACGCGATCAACGCCTGCAAGGCGCGCGGCGGGCGCGTCTTCTGCGTCGGCTCGACGACGGTGCGCACGCTGGAGACGGTCGCGGCGGCCGTCGCCCAAACCTCCCAAACTTCCCAAACCTCCCAAACTTCCCAAACCTCCCAAACTTCCCAAACCACCCAAACTTCCCAAACTTCCCAAACCCCCAAACCTGTCGTCCAGCCGGGCAGCGGCGCGTCCAACATCTTCATCTATCCGCCGTACCGCTTCCGCGTCTGCGACTGCATGCTGACGAACTTCCACCTGCCGCAGTCCACGCTGCTCATGATGGTCTCGGCGCTGGCCGGACGCGAGCGCGTCCTCTGCGCCTACGCCCTCGCGGTGCGGGCGAACTACATGTTTTTCTCGTATGGCGATTGCATGTTGATCGTCTGATTTGGTATAATCAGCCGAACTATGGCACTTTTCGTTCCCAAAGACCGTCGGTCGCTCTTCCGCCAATTCCTTGGCGGCATGTACGATTCCGTCGTCATCACCGACCCGAACGGGCACATTCTCGAAATCAACCCGCGCACGGTCGAGTACTTCGGCCGCGAGCCTGACGAGGTTCTCGACGAGCCGATCTCCATCTACATTCCGGGCCTGAAGTCCGACGTCGTCGCGCGCATCCGCAAGGGGCTGGAGGGCGACCGCCACGTCGTCATCGACGCGAACGGCGTCGCCAAGGACGGCCGGCGCATCGCCTGCGAGGTCGCCGTCTCGTGCATCGACCTCATGAACCCCGGCGACCTCATCTTCACGATCCGCAACGTCGAGCGGCGCCGCGCGTACATGAACATGTTCCGCACCAAGGCGAACGCCTTCGAGATCGCGCAGGCCGCGCTCTTCGCCTGTTCGGAGGGCGGGGCGATCGTCGAGGCGAACGCGGCGTTCTGCGCGCTGTTCGGCCTGGCGGACGTCGAGGAGGCGCGGCGGCACGCCTTTGCGGACTTCATGGCCGACGCGCCGCTGCCGGAGAACTTCAGGAAGGCTCTTGCCGGCGAGAAGACGGTGACGGGCATCGTCGCCGAGGGCGACGGGGACGACCAGGAGGAGCTGGAGATCGTCCTCGCGCCGAACGGGCACGGCCGCCGCGTCGTCGGCGTCGTCGGCAGCATCCAGAAGGTTCATTGACATGACGAGACGCGCACCCCAACATGCGGCGGGCATCGCCGCGCTGACGGTCAACAAGGCGGACGCGAAAGTCCTTCAGGACTTCCTCGCGCAGAAGTTCGCGCTCTCGCGCCGCGCGGCGAAGGCGATGATCGACGGACGCAGCGTCTGGGTGAACCGCACCTGCGTCTGGATCGCGCGCTACGCGCTCAAGACGGGCGACCTCGTCGAGGTGCCGACGGCGGTCGTGAAGGGCGCGCAGAAGCAGGCGGCCGCCCGCCCTGCAACCCCTGGCTCGCAACCCTCATCCCCCATTCCCCATCCCTCATCCCCCAACCGCCGCCATGTCCGTGTCCTCTGGTCGAACGACAGCTACCTCGTCTGCGACAAGCCGGCGGGGCTCGTGAGCTGCGATGACCCGAAGAGCGCGGAGGCGATCCTGCGCGAGCAGGAGGGCATCCCGACGCTGGAGGCCGTCCACCGCCTCGACCGCGACACGACGGGCTGCCTCCTGTTCGCGAAGAGCCACGCGGCGTTTCTCGCGGCGGTCGAGGTCTTCAAGACGCACAAGGTGTCGAAGACGTACCACGCGATCGCCGTGGGGCGCTTCCCGTATGCGCACCAGACGATCGACACGCCGATCGACGGCGAGCCGGCCGTGTCGCGCGTCGCGCGCGAGGCGGCGTCGGACGACGCCTCGTTCCTGCGCGTCCGCATCGAGACGGGCCGCACGAACCAGATCCGGCGGCACTTGGCGTCCGTGCGCTTCCCGATCGTCGGCGACCGCGTGTTCGGGCTCAAGCGCGCGCGCGACCCGCGCCTCCTGCAGGTGCCGCGCCAGATGCTGCACGCCTCGACGCTGAAGCTGCCGGATCCGCTCGACCGGCACGCGGAGATCCGGGCGCACGCGCCGCTGCCGGCGGACTTCCGCGCGACGCTCCGCCTCTTCGGCATGGGCAAGTGACGGGCGAACGCGGCCCGCGTTTTTTGGTATACTACACAGGAAAGAGGAGAAAACGAGCAACATGAGCAAGCCATCGTCTGTCGGCAGCCGGATTCGCACGTACCGCGAGCACCTGAACATGAGCGTCTACGATCTCGCGCAGAAGAGCGGGATCGACGAGAAGGTCGTCAATTCCATCGAGAAGGACGAGGTCCTGCCCGCGCTGGGCGTCCTGACGAAGCTCTCCCGCGCGCTCGGCCAGCGGCTCGGCACGTTCATGGACGACCAGTTCAAGCCCGACCCGATCATCACGCGCGCGGCCGACATCGAGGCGGCGAAGGTCGCGCAGGAGGGCGTGAACACGCTCGGCTACGCGAGCCATTCGCTGGCGCGCGGCAAGCCCGACCGCCACCTGGACCCGTTCCGCATCGAGTTCGCCGCGAACGGCGTCGACGAGGTCTCGTCGCATGAGGGCGAGGAGCTGATCATCTGCCTCGCGGGCGAGGTGGAGCTGACCTACGGGCCGGACAAGACAATCCTGAAGCCGGGCGACACGGCCTACTACAACGCCGTCGTCAAGCACGGCCTGCGCGCGCTGAACGGCCAGCCGGCCTCGATCTACGGCATCGTCTACATGCCATTTTGAGAAATAATCGAATGGCCGAATCGTCGAATTGTAGAACCAAGGAGGGGAAAATGGGTTGGTTTGAACCGAAAGCCGAGAAGCCGGCGATCCCGCCGGCGAAGGCGCTGTGGGCGATCTGCCCGAAGTGCAAGAGCCATTTCGAGAAGTCCGTCTGGAAGGCGAACAACGCGATCTGCCCGAAGTGCAACTACCACGGGCGGCTCGCCGTCCGCGAACGCATCGCGCAGGTCGCCGACGCGGGCTCGTTCAGCGAGGTCTTCCGGGCGGTGTCCTATTCCGATCACCTTGAGTTCCACGACGCGACCGGCCCTTACAAGGCGAAGGTCGAGGCGACGATCAGGAAGTCCGGCGAGACCGAGTCGATCGTCGTGGGCACGTGCACGGTCGAGGGGCATCCCGTCATGCTCGGCGTGATGGACTTCGGGTTCATGGGCGGCTCGCTCGGCACGGGCACGGGCGAGCGCATCGCGCGGGCCTGCGAGCAGGCGATCGCCGAGCGGCGTCCGCTGATCCTCTTCTCGGCGTCAGGCGGCGCGCGCATGCACGAGGGCATCCTCTCGCTCATGCAGATGGCGAAGACGGCGGCGGCGATCGCGCGCCTGAAAGAGGCGGGGCTGCCCTACATCTCGGTGCTGACCGACCCGACGACGGGCGGCGTCTCGGCGAGCTACGCGATGCTCGGCGACATCAACGTGACGGAGCCCAAGGCCCTCATCGGCTTTGCGGGGCGGCGCGTCATCGAGAACACGATCCACCAGAAGTTGCCGGACGACTTCCAGTCGGCGGAATATCTCGAAAAGCACGGCTTCATCGACAAGATCGTCGAGCGCAAGGACCTGAAGAAGTTCCTCGCCAAGATGCTGGGCTACTTCGGGTTCTGACCCTTCCACCCGCCATCCCCTTACCTCTCACCCCCTCACCTCTCAACTTCTCAACCTCTCACCATGAACACAACCATGACAGCCTTCGACAGGGTCAAGCTTGCGCGCGACCCGAAGCGTCCGCACCTGAAGGACTTCATCCGCGAAATCTGCTCCGACTTCGAGGAGCTTCACGGCGACCGTCTCGCGCACGACGACCGCGGGCTTGTCGGCGGGTTCGGGACGATCGGCGCCGAGAAGGTGCTGATCCTCGGGCACAACAAGGGCGCGACCGTCGAGGAGAACATGGCGGCGAACTTCGGCATGGCGAACCCCGACGGCTACCGCAAGGCGATGCGCCTCGCGACGCTGGCGGAGAAGTTCCACGTGCCGGTCGTCACGTTCGTCGACACGCCCGGCGCGTATCCCGGCAAGGAGGCCGAGGAGCGCGGGCAGGCCGAGGCGATCGCGAAGAGCCTGGAGTTCTTCTCGCGCCTCAAGACGCCGGTCGTCGTCGTCATCACGGGCGAGGGCGGCTCGGGCGGCGCGCTCGCAATCGCCGTCGGCGACCGCATCCTCATGATGGAGAACGCGGTCTATTCCGTCATCTCCCCCGAAGGGTGCGCGGGCATCCTCTGGCGCGACGGCAAGAAGGCGCCGGAAGCGGCGGAGGCCCTGAAGATCACGGCGCACGACCTCCAGCGGCTCGGCGCGATCGACGAGATCGTGAAGGAGCCGGCGGGCGGCGCGCAGAAGAACCACAGGCTCGCCTGCGCGAACGTCAAGAAGGCGGTCCTCAAGGCCCTGAAGGAGCTGAAGGGGCTTTCGGCGGGCGAACTTCTCGACGCACGCTACGCGAAGCTCCGCGCCTACGGCAACTTCTACTGACGGACGTCGCGCGGTGCGGTGCTTTCGCGTCTACTGGGCGTTGGCCTTGGCGGCGTGTGTCGTCCTGTGCGGCGCCGCCGTGTGGATGGGCGGCCTCAACCAGGACGAGGGCTGGTATCTCTACGCGGCGAATCTCGTGGCGGAGGGGCAGATGCCCTATCGCGACTTCGCCTTTACGCAGGGTCCGGTGCTGCCGTTCGTCTATTCGGCGTTCACGTGGGTCTGGCGCGCGGGCGGTCTCCTCGGCGCGCGGCTCGTCACGCTTGCGCTCGGCCTCGTCGGCATCCTGTTCGCCGTGGGGCTGGCGCGGCGGCTGGTCTCGGACGAGAAGCGGAACGAGGCCGCGCTCGTCGTCTTCTTCCTGCTCGCGACGAACCTCTACCACCTCTACTATCTCGCGATTCCGAAGACATACGCGCTCGCCGGGCTGTTCGTGACAATCGGCTTCTACCTGCTGATCTTGGCGCGTGTGTCGGCGGTGGCGGCCCTCGGCACCGGACTTTGCCTCGCGTTCGCGGCGGGGACGCGCACCTCACTCGGCGCGATGCTCCCGGTCGTCGGTCTGTTCCTGCTCGCCGCGCGGCGATGGAAGGCGCTTGCCCTGTTCTGTGCCGGCGGCTTCGGCGGTCTCGCGCTCGCCTACGGGCCGTTCCTGCTCGATGCGGGCGCGCGGGCGGGGCTGCTCGCGGCGCAGACCTACCATGCCGCGCGCGGCGGCTTTGACCTCACGTGGACGGTCGGGAGCCTCAGCCGGCTTGTGCGCTGGTACCTGCCGGTCTTCCTCGTGCTGGGGCTCGGCGGTTTCCGCCGGGCGCGCCTCCTGCTCGCCGCGTTCCTCGCCGTCTTCGCCGTGCAGATGCTCGCGCCGTTCCCGTATGAGGACTACCAGGTGCCGATCCTGTCGCTGCTCGCCGTCTTCGCCGCCGTGAACTTCGTGTCGCAGGCGACATGCCCCGCGCCGCGCGCGCTTTTGCTTGTTCTGGGCCTGTGCTTCGCGACGTCCTTTGGGTCTCCGCTTCTGGAGAAGTGGTCGACGAACGGACAGGATCGCTTCTGGTCGCTGAAGAAGACGAAGACGGAACTCGCCCAGCTGCGGGACGTCGCAAGGGAGATCAATGCGCTCGATCCGGGCGGGACGACGCTGCTCACGCAGGATCTCTACCTCGCGATCGAGACGGGGCGCAAAGTTCCGCGCGGACTGGAGATGGGGCCGTTCGCAATTCTGACGGACGCCGAGTGGCGACGCCTGCTGACGGCGGCGGAGTGCCCGGTCGCGGCGCTGTCGGGCTACACGTTCGCCATCGAGCCGCCGGTCTGCGACGAGCGCGCGCCTGACCGGCAGCACGCCTACTGGAACCTGCTGAAGGAGAACTACCGGTTCGTCGCGAAGGAGGAGGCGTTCGGACAGAACGCGACGCCGCTTCTCATTTTGAAACGGAAGGACCTGTAGAAAACCGAGCCTTCTCCTGTTGCAGCATCCGCTTCCGCTTGCCGTGCAAAACCTTCCGTTTCCCCCACGCCGCACAACCCGACCTCGCCGCACAATCCAAGAACACCCGCTCTGGGTCCAGGCTCTGCGCCAGCCCCTCCTCCAGAGATGAGAACGTCATGCGGAAATCTTTCAGGAGTTCCCGGACGACCTCGTGCATCGTCCCGTTCGCGCTTCCCGTCTCATTTCCGAGCAGGGCGC
>DCMF01000002.1 GCA_002321305.1 Verrucomicrobia bacterium UBA1629
CACTTACTTTTTCAATCGACAGGCTTGTTCGGAGCCGGCTGGCGCAGGCCGCCGAGTGGCACGGGCGGAACCGAATATGGTATAATGCGCGAATCCAAGAAAGATTTTCAGACTGAAGGCATCGAAATGGCAAAGACCGACATCACGGCGGACGAGCTCCGCGACCTCTATCTCAAGTTCTTCGAGTCGAAGGGGCACAAGATCATCCCCGGCGCCTCGGTGATTCCCGAAAACGACCCGACCGTCCTCTTCACGACGGCGGGCATGCACCCGCTCGTGCCGTACCTGATGGGCGCGATGGAGCATCCGGCGGGGACGCGCCTCACCGACGTGCAGAAGTGCGTCCGGACGGGCGACATCGACGCGGTCGGCGACGCGGCGCACCTCACGTTCTTCGAGATGCTCGGCAACTGGTCGCTCAACGACTACTTCAAGAAGGAGGCAATCAGCTGGTCGTTCGAGTTCCTGACGACGAAGCTCGGCTTCAGCCCCGAACAGCTCAACGTCACGGTCTTCCGCGGCGAGGGCCGGCCGGGCGAGGACGGCTACATCCCCGCCGACGAGGAGGCCGTCCAGATCTGGAAGTCGCTGGGGCTTCCCGACGAGCGGATCTTCCGCCTGCCGCGCGAGGACAACTGGTGGGGCCCGGCGGGCACGACCGGCCCGTGCGGCCCCGACACCGAGATGTTCATCGACACGGGCAAGCCGAAGTGCGGCCCCGACTGCCGTCCCGGCTGTTCGTGCGGCAAGTACATCGAGATCTGGAACGACGTCTTCATGCAGTACCTCAAGAACGAGGAGGGCAAGTTCGTCCCGCTCGGCCGGCACAACGTCGACACGGGCATGGGCGTCGAGCGCACGGTCTGCATGATGACGGGCGCGCCGACCGTCTACGACACCGAGATCTTCAGGCCGATCATGGAGAAGATCGACGAGCTGCGCGGGGCGGGAGCCGGAACGGACGGGGGCTCTGGCGCCCCCGAACCCTTGCCCATGGATGAAAATGAAGTTTTGAAGGCGCGCCGCATCATCGCCGACCACATGCGCACGGCGACGTTCATCCTCTGCGACCCGAAGGGCGGCGTGAAGCCGGGCAACGTGGGCGCGAACTACGTGCTGCGGCGGCTCATCCGCCGCGCGGTGCGCTACGCGCGCCTGCTCGGCATCGCCGAGGGCTTTACCGTGAAGCTCGCCGAGGTCATCTGCGAGAAGTACCACCACGTCTACCCCGAGCTCAAGGCGAACCTCGCGCAGTGCCGCCTCGACCTGGAGGCGGAGGAGAAGCGCTTCAACGCGACGCTGGACAAGGGCGAGGCGATGTACCGGAAGGTCGCCGAGCAGCTGAAGGCGCACGGCCAGTCGCAGATCAGCGGCAAGACGGCCTTCAAGCTCTACGACACGTTCGGCTTCCCGTTCGAGATGACGTGCGAGATGGCGGCGAAGGACGGCCTCACGGTCGACAAGGCCGGCTTCGAGGAGGCGAACCGCAAGCACCAGGAGCTGTCGCGCACGACGAGCGCGGGCGCGTTCAAGGCGGGGCTTCAGGACAACTCGGCGGTCGTCACGCGCATGCACACGGCGACGCACCTCCTGCACGCGGCGCTCCACCGGGTTCTCGGGCCGACGGCGCTCCAGAAGGGCTCGAACATCACGGCCGAGCGCCTGCGCTTCGACTTCACCTGGCCGCAGCCGATGACGGCGGAGGAGAAGGCGAAGGTCGAGGCGCTCGTCAACGAATGGATCGCCGAGGGCATTCCCGTCACGAAGAAGATGACGACCGTCGAGGAGGCGAAGAAGGAGGGCGCGATGGCGCTCTTCGGCGCGAAGTACGGCGACCAGGTCTCGCTCTACTCGATCGGCGACGTCTCGAAGGAGATCTGCTGCGGGCCGCACGTCGCGAACACGAAGGAGCTCGGCAGCTTCAAGATCGCGAAGGAGCAGAGCTCGTCCGCCGGCGTCCGCCGCATCAAGGCGGTCATCGGAAACCTGGGCTGACGGACGCGACCTGCATGGAGCGGCGATGACGACGCCTGTGGCCATTGTCGGCATGTCCTGCCGTTTCGCCGGCTGTGCCACGCCTGCGGCGCTGTGGGAGGCGGTCATGTCCCGCAAGGCCCTGCTGACGCCGCCCGGTCCGGAGGCCGAGCTGCCGTTCGGGCAGAAGAACGTCTTCGCGCGGCCCTATCCGACGCGGCTTGGCCAGCTCGGCGACCTCTATGCCTGCGTGCCCTCGATGCAGAACTTTCCGCGCCAGGTGAACGCGGGCGAGAACCAGGACCTCTACTTCGCGACGCAGCTCGCGTTCGACGCGCTCGCCGACGCGGCGATGAAGCCGCACGCGAATCCGCCCGTGCGCGGCACGGTGCGCTTCGGCTATGCGCCGCCGTTCAACGCCTCGACGGTCAACTGGCTGCAGCACACGGCGTTCCTCGACCAGACGCTCGACGTCGTGCGCCGCTTCTTCCCCCATGCGCCGGAGGAGGCGATGGAGGCCGTCAAGGCCAAGCTGCTCGAGTCCCTGCCGCCGCCGGACGCGGCCTCGTTCCTGATGGGCGCGGGCTACCGGCTCGCCTCGTGGATCGCGCGCGAATGCGGCTTCGACGGCGCGGCGACGATCATGGACGCCGGCCTGCTGACGGGCGCGGCGACGCTCGCGAACGCGGTGGACGACCTCGTTTCGGGCCGTGCCGACGTCGCGCTCGCGGGCGCGCTCACGCCGCCGCTCTCTTGCGCCTATCTCGAGGGGCTCTCCGGCGAGACGACGTTCTCGACGCGCGCCGAGCTGCATCCCTTTGCGGAGGAGCAGGACGGCACGATCCCCGGCGAGGGCGGCGCGTTCTTCGTCCTGAAGCGGCGGGCGGACGCCCTGCGCGACCATGACCGGATCTACGCGCTCGTGCGCGGCGTCGCGATCGGCCACAATCCCGCGCACGATCCCTCGACCGTCTTCGCCGAGGCCGCCGCACGCGCGGCGGTGCCCGTGACGTCCATCGGCCTCGTCGAGGCGGACGGCGCGGGGCTGAAGGAGGCCGAGGCGCGCGAGCTGGAGGCGATCCGCCGTCTCTGGGGCGAACACACGCCGGGCTCGCCGCTCGTGGGCGTCGGCTCCGTGAAGGGCAACATCGGGCACACCCTGCGCGCGGCGATGGCGGCGGGGCTCGTGAAGACGGCGCTTGCCCTGCACAGGAAGGTCCTGCCGCCGCAGATCCCGGCGGAGCGTCCCGCCGACTCGGTCTCCGACCTCGCGTCGAGCGCCTACCTCCTGTCCGAGGCGCGTCCGTGGATCTCCGGCGACACGGCGTCGCCGCGCCGCGCGGCCGTCCTCGGCGCGAACTTCGATCCCGTCAACCCGGTGGGCACGGCGTCGTCCGTCGGGCGCACGGCCGCCATCATCCTCGAGGAGGAGCCGGAGGACCGCACATGACCGAGCTCGTCCTGGTCCGTGCCGCCGACGAGGCGGCGCTCGTCGCCGAGCTGGCGCGGCTCGTCGCGTTCCTCGACCGCGTGCCCGAAGTCGCGCTCGCGGACGTCGCCTACACCTGCGCGCTGCGGACGGGCGCGTGCGCGCTCGCCGTCATCGCGGACGACGTGCCGTCGCTGCGCGCGCGCCTCGTCTCCGCGAAGGGCCGTCTCGAAAGCGGGGCGGCGAAGCGCATCCGCGACAAGAGCGGCACGTACTACGCGCGCGAGCGCCTGCTGGGTCCGGGCGGCGGCCGGCTCGCGTTCGTCTACCCCGGCGTGCCGGGCTTCTACCCCGACATGCTGCGCGACCTCGCGATCGCCTGCCCGCCCTGCCGCGCGGCGTTCGACGAGCTGGAGGAGGCGCTGAAGGACGACCCGTCGTTCACGCCCTCGTCGTTCGTCTTCCCGCCCGCGCCCTACTACCGCCACGACGCGGACATCTTCTCGTCCGGCGCCTACGCCGAGGCGCTGGTCGCGACCTACACGGGCTGCGTCGCGCTCACGCGCCTCCTGAAGTCCGTCGGCCTGGGCCCCGACGGCGTCGTCGGCTTCGCGGGCGGCGACCTCGCGGCGATGATGACGTCCGGCGCCGCCGGCGAGAACCTGGAGCGCCCGAAGCGCATCCGCGCCATCACCGACATCTACCGCATCGTCCACAAGGCCGTCAACCACGGGGGGCTGCCGAAGGTCGCCGTGCTGACGGTGCTGCTGCGCCATCCGGGGGAGATCGACGGGGCGGTGGCGTCGTTCCCGAAGGACAAGGTCTTCCTCGCCGTCGACTTCTCGCCGCGCCAGAAGACCTTCGTCGTCGCCGCCGACTGGGAGGCGCCCGTGACGGAGCTGCTCGTCGCGGCGGGCGCGCGCGTGGTGAAGCTCGCGCTCGACCGCCCGTTCAACACGCCGCTCTGCGAATCGCTCGTCCCCGCCGTGCGCAAGTTCGCGGACGCCTGGATGAAGCGCGAGAGCGTCTGCGACGTCTACTCCTGCGCGACGGCTGCGCGCGTGCCCTCCGGTAGGCGCGCCGCCCGCAAGGACTCGGCGGCGCGCTGGGCGCTGCCCGTGCGCTTCCGCGAGACGGTGCGGCGGATGTTCGACGACGGCTACCGCGTCTTCCTGGAGGTCGGGCCGCGCGGCCTCATGACGGCGGCGGTCGCGGACACGCTGCGCGGCGAGGCGCACGCGGCGATCGCCCTCAACTCGATCCACCGCAGCGGACGCCTCCAGCTGCTGCACGCGCTCGGCCAGCTCGCGGCGCTCGGCGCGCCGGTGGACATCGCGTCCGCCTGCGCGCGGCGCGGCGCGAAGGCGCTCGACTTCGACGCGGCGCTCGCGCTCGAGGTGCGCAAGGACGCCGAGATGAAGCTGTCGCGCGCGTTCCCGCGCCTGACGCTCCTCTCCGCCGCGGCGCCGCTCTCCGGCGCGACGTTCCTCGCCGAGCCGAAGGGGCGCGGGGCGAAGGCGGCCGCGCGCGCCGCCGCGCTCGCCCAGCAGTCGCGCCGACAGCGCCAGTTCGACTTCGGCGCGCTCAATCCGCTCGTCTCCGACGCGGACACGCTGGAGTCGACGCCGGGCGTCTCCGTCGAGATCGTCAAGGAGTTCCGCCTGCTGGACCTGCCGTTCCTCGGCGACTACGCGCTCGGCACGAGCCAGATGAGCTATTCCGACCCGAACCTGCGGGGGCTCATCCCGCTCATGCCGTCCGTCGGCGCCGAGCTGATGGCCGAGACGGCCCAGCTCGTGATGCCGAACCGCACGCTGCTGCGGATCGAGGATCTCGTCTGCCGCCGCATGACCTCGTTCGAGAAGGGGCGGCTCCGGCTGACGGTCAAGGCCGAGCGCGTGCCGGCCGCCGCGCCGTCGGAGTCGGCGTTCAAGGTGCAGATCCGCGACGACCGCCCCAACGCGACGTTCACCTGGGCGGCGATGGAGGCGACGGTCGTCCTCGCGCCGTCGCTGCCGCCGTCCCCGCCCGTCGCGGTCGATCCGCTCTCGCGGCCGCGCAGCGTCCACTGGTCGGGGCGCGACGTCTACCCCGCGCGCCTGAGCGCCGGGCCGCGCCTGCGCAACATCGCGTTCGTCGAGTCGTGGAGCGAGAACGGCATCGACTACGAGGTGACCGTGCCGCCGCTCGCCGGCAACGTCGCGTTCACGCGCTTCCCGCTCTGGGCGGTCAACCCGCTGCTGCTGGAGTCGGTCGTCGAGGGCTTCCCGCTCTGGCGCAGCCACGAGCGCTTCGCGGGCGCGTTCTCGTTCCCGTTCCGCGTTCGGCGCATCGCCTTCGGCGGCGTCGCGCCGAACGAGGGCGACCGCCTGAAGTGCTACATGCGCCTGACGGGCGTGACGCCGCGCAGCCACCTCTGCGACATCACGGCGACGGACGGCAACGGCAAGGTGCTCGTCGCGGTCTCCGGCTGGGAGGAGCTGACCGAGCGCGTGCCGATCGGCTACCGCCAGCTCATCCTGCAGCCCGCGACGACGTTCCTCACCGAGCCGATCGGCGGAGACCTCGTCGGCAACCCCTCGACGGACGTCGCGACGGCGTTCGTGACGGACATCCCCTATCCGCTCTTCGAGCGCAACGAGGAGATGTGGCTCAAGACGCTCTCGCACGTCATCCTCGACGCGTCCGAACGCCGCGAGTTCGCCGAGATGACCGGCTCGGCCTCGCGACGGACGGAATGGCTCTTCGGGCGCATCGCGGCGAAGGAGGCCGTGCGCCGCTTCCTCAAGGACTTCTACCAGGCCCGCTGGAGCGACGCGGACATCCGCATCTGGCCGGACGACTCCGGCAAGCCGCACGCGCTCGGCGCGTGGAACGACTACCTCGCGACGAAGCTCGACATCGCCATCGCGCACACGGCGCAGTTCGTCGTCGCGATCGCGGCGGCGAACGCGCGCGTCGGCGTGGACGTCGAATCGACGGCGCGCGACCTCTCGGAGGAGTTCGCCGCCGGCGTCTTCACGCCGGAGGAGCTGGACCTCGCCGCGCGGGCGGCGAACGCCGCGCAGGCCGTCATCAAGTTCTGGTGCGCGAAGGAGGCCGTCTCGAAGGCGCTGGGGACGGGCATCCGCTACTCGCCGAAGGAGATGGTGGTCACGGAGTTCCTTGCGGACTCCGGCGCGCTCACGATGCGGCTCGAAGGCGGCTGGGTCGAGGCGTTCAAGGCGTTCAAGGGCCGCGACATCGGCGTGACGGTGCGCACGTTCCGCGACCATGCGCTCGCCTCCTGCTTCATCCCCGCCACGCTGTTCGGCGAGAGCTGACGGGCTTCGCCCGGCCCGGGCCGGTTGGCGCAGGGCTTCGGCCAGAAAAGCCGATCCGAGCCCCGCTTCACGCCGGCGCCTGTCCCGGATTCCAGGGCTTCAGCACGACAAGACGATTTGCTTTCTGGGGGACAGTCGTCCTCGAACACGAGCGCTGTCGCGCGAACACGAAACAGCGCCGCCGCGAGACCGCGCACTGCGCGGCCGAGGGTGCACCCGCGCCGCCGGGGCCGAAAAGGCTTGCGCGACCGTCTCGAAGCTTCGTTGGCCCGCGTGTCACGCCTCGCGTAAAGCCGCAGAGTCCTGCAACGAATCTCGGTACTTCTGCGCGAGCCGTTGCGACGT
>DCMF01000069.1 GCA_002321305.1 Verrucomicrobia bacterium UBA1629
TCGCTATTGCATGGCAGTGATTTACCATAGGGAATTTACCATAGGGAATTATTCTTAGTACTAATATTGCCAACTGTATGTCCTGTATAATGATTCTTTCCTTCTCCTGATTCAAAGGGGGAAGAGTGGGGGTGTCGGGGGCGGGAAGGGGGAAAAGGTCCTGAACAACACGAACTCGCCATCCGCCACTGCTGAAGTCCCGCAACTGTCCTGAACATCTCGGCGGTCATCCCCGCCGCCAGCCAGTCCCGCAAGTCCTTCGTCGGCGGCGTGACGACCCTGTACGCAAGCCCCGTCCTCCGCGCCAGCGTCTGCGCGCCCTCCGCCCCCGGCCTCCACGCCGTGCCGTCCGGCCTCGCCTTGTACCCGTCGTTGTCCGAGACGATCGTCATCCGCGTCGCCATCAGCCTCGAGCACAGGGACTTCAGCGCATCCGCCCCGGTGTTGCAGCTCGACCTCCCGACGCACGGCAGGCCGACCGCGTATCCGGCGATGCAGTCCGTCGCGCCCTCCACGACCACGACCTCGCGCCCCCTGACGCCGGCCTCGGACGTCTCCGGCAGTTCCAGGTCGGGGGCGTAGAAGAGCCCGTCCCTCGATCCGGCCACCGACCACTTGCGGCCTGTGCCGTACTCCCGGAGCCGGATGCCGACGCACCTGCCGTGTCCGTCCAGCATCGGGAACGCCCACGCGCCGTGGAACGCGCTCCGCCCGACGTTCAGCCGGTCGACGTCCGCCGCGCACATCTTCAGGTCGCGGGCGATCTCCAGGAGCGAGTCGAAGACGTCCCGCCCTTCGCCCGGACACTCGAACTCCGCCCGGAAGCCCGCCATCGACGCCTCGGCGTCGAACAGCCTCGGACGGACGGGAGCCTGTTTCACGTAGGCAAACTGCCGACGTGCCTGACGCTCACGCTCGAAATGGAACCATCCCCCGGACAGGCACGGGTTCGCGCTCTCGACCCTCATGCAGTGAACGACCGCGCCATCGTCCGACACGCCGCACCAGTCCCCATGCCCGCAGACGGGGCAGGGCTTACGCCTCGACACACGCCTCCAGCCCATCACGCGCCCCTCCCGAAGAACAGCTCGGCCTGACGCGCGATTTCCGCCGACACCTTCGGCCTCGCCGGGGCCTTCAGTTGCGTCCTTGGCGCTGTCGGGCGCACGGGACGGCGCGGCATCTTCGGTGGAATCGCGCCAGCCGCGCCAGGAAGCCCCGTAGGCGCGTCCGCGCGAACCGCAAGCGCGATACCCTGCCCCCGAAAGGAACGCTCACAGGGGCGCTCTGGCGCGGCTGTGGCGCATCCGGCATCCAGCCCGCCCTGCGCCACGCCTCGGCAACGCCATCGAGCGGGTGTTCGCACCCCTCTCCGTCCCGCGACTTGTCGCCCCAGAACCTCCCGAAAGCGTGGCGGCACACGGCCAAGACATCCGCCGGACAGTCTTCGCACCTCCGCGCCATTTACCACCCCTGCCTTTCGCGCATCCGCCCGATCATCCGACCGGCCATGTCGTGGCGGAGCGGCATCGAGAACCCGCGCCGCTTCAGGAGCGCCGCCTGCTTCAGGGACGCCATGCCCTGCTGCACCCGTCGGAAGTACTCGTCGAGCAGCTGCTTGCCCTGCCCGT
Organism: Verrucomicrobia bacterium UBA1629; assembly: GCA_002321305.1. GTDB lineage: Bacteria > Verrucomicrobiota > Kiritimatiellia > RFP12 > UBA1067 > UBA1067. The sequence goes on from DCMF01000069.1 coordinate 1,632, forward strand.
AGGGTATCTTCTCCGGATCGACGCCGATGCGCTCCAGCAGCACCTGCGACTGCTTCGGGCTGAAGCGCCGCCCCCTGTCCCATCCGCGCTCCGCGACGGGCGCAAGGTCCCACTGGTCGAACGGGTCGATCTTCGTCACGAGGAACTGCGCCCGCGCCAGGAGGCCCGCCCGCGTCGCCGCCTCGCGCCTCTTGCGCTCCGCGATCTCGGCCTTGACCCTCTCCAGCTCCTCCGACACGTCCACGGGCTTCCCGCCCTCCCGGACGCGCCGCGCCACCTCGGCCACCACATCCTCGTCGACGTTGCCGCCGAGGATGTCGGCCGAGCAGCACAGCTTGTGCCGGCCCGCGTTCCCGCAGAAGTCGACGATCAGGCACGACGGCTTGGACGACGCGCGGATCGCCGCGCACCGCTCCGCCGCCGTCGGCAGGTCGCCCAGCCGCCCGGCGATCTCCTCGGCGGGCCTCGTCCCGCGCCCCGCCATCTGCGCGTAGAGCGCGCGGCTCTTCGTCGGGCGCGCCATCACCACGACCTGAACCCCCGCGTCGTCGAACCCCTCCGTCAGCACCCCGACGTTCACGACGAACTGCACCTTGCCCGCCCTGAACCGCCCCAGCGTCTCCCGCCGCTCGTCCCTGTCGGTCTTGCCGCACACCCACGCCGCGCTGTCGGGCCGGTAGCGGTTGATGATCTCGCAGAGCCTCTCCGCCTGCGCGACGGTCGCCGCGAAGACGATGGCCCTGCGCTCGCCGCAGACCTCCACCGTCGGCACGGCGACCCCCTGCAGGTTGCGCTCGTCCTCCATCACCTCGGCGAGCTCGCCCTGGTTGAGGTCGCCCGCCGTCGTCCTGACCCCGGAGAAGTCCAGCGTCCCGACCGTCACCATCTGCTGCTCGACGGGCACGAGCCAGCCGCCATTGATCGCGTCGAGGACGCCGTACTCATAGGCGACGGACTCGAACACCTGCCCCAGCGCGGCCTCGTCCGCGCGGTCGGGCGTGGCCGTCACGCCCAGCACCTTGCATTCGGGGTTCTGGCGGTACCAGTCCACGCACCGCCTGTACGTGCCGGCCGTCGCGTGGTGCGCCTCGTCGATCACCACGAGCCCGAAGTCCTGCGGGTCGAACTTGCTCATCCGACCGCCCCCGTCGCCGCCCGCGCACTGCGTCTGCACGGTCGACACCACCACGGGCGGCATCTCGCCGAAGTACGGCGTGACATGGTACTCGCCCATCTCGACCTGCGCCTCCAGCCCCGTCACGCGCCGGATCTTGTCCGCCGCCTGCACGATCAGCTCCTCGCGGTGCGCCAGCACCATCGCACGCTTCCCCATGTCGTGCATCCGGCGGATGACCTCGGAAAACAGCACCGTCTTCCCGAGCCCCGTCGGCAGCACGGCAAGCGTCGAGGAATGCTCCGCAAACTCGCGGAACACGCCCTCGGCCGCCGCCTCCTGATAGTCCCTCAGCCTCATTGCGCCACCTCCTTCCGCCGATAGTGCGAACAGACATCCGCGTAGTCGGGGGTTGCGAATGCGTGAGCCGTGCAACTCACGACAACCATCGTCTCGCCCGTGTCGAAGTCGATTTCTTGCTGCCGGAACCCGCAGAAACATCTGCAGGTGTCACAGCTGCGTCCGCCGGGCGTCTCGACCGAGAACGTCTCTCCGACGGCACTCTCATAATACGCGACCTTGCTTTTCGGCCATGCCGAGCGGATCGTGCAGAACGGAATCCGCAGGTTGCCGAGAAAGATCAGCTGGATGTACCTGCCGTGCCTCAGCGGATACCGCCCCCCGACATAGGCCGTGTCGTAGTCCAGAAGCTCCTTCGGCGTGCGCGCGTCAATGTCGATCGGGCGCACAGCAAGGAGTTCGCCAGAAGTCTGCCCATGCAGCTTCGGATAGTCATGACTGAATCGGATCGTCCTCATGCGTTCGCCTCCCGCCATTCCCTGCGCTCGGCGAACAGCTCCGCCGCGTAGGCCCGCTGCGACGCCGTGAGGTTGTCCGCGCAGTACGGCGAGGCGTGGTCGACCTTGCGCATCCAGCGCGGCTTGCGCCCGTGCTTCAGGTACGCCGCGAGCGCGTCGAGGTCGAGGTCGCGGAGCCTCGCCGTCCGCGCCGCCGCCTTCAGCCGCGCCCGGCGCTCGCGCTGCTTCCGCGCCATGCGCTTCCTGTACTCGTCGCCACCCTCCTCGCGCCTGCGGCGCGCGAGCGCGAGCATCCTCTCCTTCCCCCCGCCGAACCAGTACACCTCAGCCGCGCGCGCGGCGATCTCGGCCTTGTGCGTCCGAATGTATTCGGCGTCGTAGGCCGTTCGCCTGCCGCTGGCCCTGTATTTGCGCATCCTCCGAGCCGCGTCCGCCCGGCACTTCGCAAGGTTTTTGCGGTAGTGCTTCTTTGCGGCCTTGAGGTTCGCCGCTCGCCGTTTTCCCATGAATTCGGGATCGATGGAGGCGCGCTCCTTGATCCGCTCCCATGCCGTCTTCTTGTCCTTCATCTGCCCTGTCCTTTCGTTTTCGCCGTCGTTTTTTTTTTCAGCCCTCGGCCTTGAACTCCTTCGGGTTGTTTTCGTACTGCATCTTCGTCTGGTACCCGGCCTCGCGGCACGCCCTGCACCCCGTCCCCTGGCACATCCGGCACACGCAGTGCGGCTTCGCGAACTTCACCGCGTTGACGACGTTCTCCAGCTCCATCAGGTTGTGGTTGTCGAGCCGCAGCGTCGAGACGTCCCGCGACTCGATCGCGCCCTTCAGGAGACGCGCCGCGCCCCGCAGCATGCTCTCCAGCCTGTCGCGCGCGGTGTCCTCCGCGAACGCCCCCAGGATCTCCTGCGGAATCTGGACGCCGTACCTGTCCCTCGGCCAGTCCACGATCTCCGACGACTTCCCCTCCGGACGCTCCGGGGCGGTCAGCGCGGGAGGGCGCACGGGCGCGACGACAGGCGCGGAGCATTGCGTCTTTGATACAATGCTCCGGCTCGGCCGGACGGGGAACGACCTCCCGTCTTTCCCGACCAGCCTCGTCGGCCTGACAGGCGCGGAGCATTGCGTCTTTGATGCAATGTTCCCACCTCGCGCCATCTCTATCTCGGCCAGTTTCTCCCGTACGAAACGATCCCCTGTAGGCCGCGACACGCCGCACTTTTCCGCGAGGTTTCCGCCCGTCGGCGTCCCTCCGAATATCGCCTCGCGCCGCTCCCACACCATCATGAGGAAGTGCTGCACGTCCGCCCTCGTCGGCCGCTTCCCCTGCCTGTTGTTCGCCGTGCCGCCGAACATAACGGCGTCGTCCTCCGTCCCCTTGCGCACGTCGGCCGAAATCACCGTCCGTCCGTTCCGTCTCGCCGCAGCCACGCGATGGAACCCGTCGGCCAGCCAGTACGTCGTCCCGTCCGTGAACACCGTCACCTCCGGGAACTGCGCCCCGTCGGCCATCGCCTCCGCGTAGTTGCCCACCGTGTCGATGTCCGTTTCCGCTCGCGTCTGGAGCGACATGTCGAGGTCGTCTATCTTGATTCGCATTTCCTTCGCCTTTCGCAATGGCCCCTGCCCCTCCGCTCCTATGCGCGGAAGGGCAGAGGCCTTGTTTACCCCATCATGCCATCCCGGATCGTCCGGAACAGCCGTTGCACGTCGGCGGGCGCGAACTGGTCGGGATCCCTGCCCTCCGCCGCCTTGTCAAACAGCCCGAACCACCGCTCGTCGTGCTTCGCGCTCGAATACGTCTCGCCCAGCAGCGAGCAGAAGTACTGGAACGCCCCGTCGCACGTCTGCGGATAGTCCGCCCACGGCTCCGGCCCGTCCGCCTCCGCCGCAGGAGCGGGGCGGGAAGGGGCCGCCACGGCCGCCGCAGGGCGCGCGGGTGCATTCACCCCGCCCTGCGCCGGAACGCCCGCAGAGCCGCCCTGCGGCTTCTGCACGGACGGCGACCCGACCTTCTTTGGTGTGGCGGCGAAAAGAGCCTTGGCCTTCGTCCCCCATTTCGCCATCAGCGACGACTTGTCCGCGCTCGCTCCGTCCGGCACATATGCCTTGCGCCCTCCGGCCCTTGGCCTGTTCGGGTCGTGGACGAAGATGCTCTGGTTGCCGTTCTCGTCGGTCTTGAAGTTCAGCTCGACCTCCCCGACCGCCACGAGATTCCCGAACGGCGTCCCGTTCGCGTCCGGCGACTGGAACCAGTAGAAGTCGTCGAACGACCTCGGCTCCCAGCCTTTCGCCCATTCGCGGATTCCCGCGATCGTCCTCTCGTTGAACGCCCCGTCGTTGCTCGTCAGCCAGTGCCGCTTCAGGACTTCCCAGTCATAGCCGTTGTCCTTCTTGTACCACTGCCCGCTCGCCGGGTCCTTCACCATGAAGCGGACGTCAAGGATCAGCCGCCCGTCCTTCTCGTAGCAGCTCGCCGTCGTCGGCCTGCCGACGTACGTCCCGTCGGGGATTCCGTAACTGTATGCCATCTCGTCTTCCTCCTTTCCCGTTTACCTGATGATCTGCGACCAGTCGAACGTCTTGCCGCTTTCCTCGTCCCAGTTCGGCACCTCGAACGCGCACCCCTGCACGGTGCGGCTCTTCGCCATCATCGTGGCGATCCCGCCCGTGTAGAGCGTGCGCGTCATGCCGCCCCTGGCCTTGCCCTTCTCCACGCTCACGTCCGCCGCGAGGTAGAGGAGGTGGTCGGTCTTCTCCAGGAACGTGGAGCGCCCCGGCGCCTTGCCCTTCTCGCCCTGCACGAGGCGCGGCTGGTTCTGCCAGTAGTCCGCGCCGTCCGCGTTCGTGAAGCGCGTCGGCTCGGTGTGCGCGATCGCCACCACGTTCACGCCCGCGTCGCACAGCCCGTCGATGATCGGGTAGATGGGCGCGAACTTGTCGAACACGAGCTGCGCCCCCTTGCCGTACATCCACTGCTCCAGCGACTTGCGGATCGTGGCCGAATCCCCGGGGATGCTCTCGATGCAGTTCTGCGCCGCCCACTCCTGGGCGCGCGTGAACGAGTCCACCACCACGTTGTCGTAGCCCCTCGGCACGTCCGAGCCGAGGAACGACAGGAGGTCGTTCCACGCGGCGGCAGGCGCCTTTGGGTCGAACTTCAGGAACTTCGGCGCGATGCGCTCCAGAAGCCCCATCGCCTCCAGCTTCGGGCGGATGATCTTCAGCGACCCCTCAAGGTCGACGAAGAGCGTCCGCCCCGGCAGCATCGCGGCGAGCGTCGACTTGCCAGCGCCGCCCGTGCCGTGAAGCCCGACGAAGTGTCCGCGCTTCGCGTCGTCCCATCCGTCCACGGACTGGGCTGCGGCGGGCGCGGTTGCCGCCGTCCTCCTCTGCGCAGGAAACGCCGCTGCGCTCGGCCTGTTCGGAATAGCCATCTTGACTTGTCCTTTCTTTCCTTGTTGCTTACGCCGCAGACGCACCGTGCGTCTGCGAAAGCTCTTCGTGCCTTGCGATCCGGAAGCCCTCCGGGACGCACGTCTCGTCCACGTGCATCCGCGCGAGGCAGAGCCCCGAATACGCGCACCCGCGGCAGTTGTCCGGGTTGCACGCCCTCGGATAGGCGTACTCCGGCCTTTCCGCCTTGCGGCTCTCCGCCGCGAAGTGCAGGAGCATCCGGCACACGCCCAGCCGCTCCCGCCTGAACTCCGCCAGCATGTCGAACGTGACCTCCACCTCCCGCCGCGCGAAGTGCCGCCCCGGATCGCCGCCCATCGCGTCGAGGATCCGCGCACCGTACTCGTCCGGCGTCTCCGGGTGCCCCGCAAGCCGCTCGCCCTTCGCCGCGTCCGCCGTCCGCTTCGGCGTCCCGTCGCGCTTGATGCAGCGGCTGCCCTGCGCGTCAAGCACGATCGGCAGCCCGTCCGCGTCGCGCTCCGCCACGTTCGCCAGTGGCTTCAGCGCGGGCTTGCGGATGACGTCGTACACGCACACGGGCAGCTCGCCCGTCGCGCGGTACACCCATCCCGCGTACGCCAGCAGCTGGATGTTGAACTTCAGGCGGTCCCAGTATCCGCTCGTCTCGCCCACGTCGTCGCTCGTGGTCTTGCGCTCCCACACGACGCGCCGCCCGTCCTTCAGCACGGCGAGGCCGTCCACCTTGCCGCGCTGAATGAACGTCCGCGACCCGTCGATGGGGTCGGCGAACTCCTGCTCCGGCTCCATCGCGTCGTAGTCCCGGTCGTCCACTTCGCCGTAGGTGCGGTCATACGCGCCGAGGATGCCGAACACCTTCGCCGCCATCCACTCGTCGAGCGTCCCGCCCGTCAGCGCCGCGCGGTACTGCCCCTCGAAGTCCGCGCCCCTGGCGCGGGCCTCGCCGCCGTTGTGGACGGCCGTCCCGATCCGCAGGGCCTCGGAGGGGTTCGCCTCCTTCAGCCCGAGGATGTTGTCGTACCAGTAGCGGCGCGGGCACCTCAGCGCACACGCCATGCTCGATGCCGTCAGCGTCTGCCTCATTTTGCGCTCCCCCCGCCGATGCGCTCCGCGATCTCGGCCTTGGACAGGCACCGCTGCATGTCACCGCCCACGAGGCGGACACGAATCTCTTCCCTGAACATCGAGACGGCCCTGCGCAGGACGCTGCTGTCGTAGGCCAGCCGCAATCCTGCCGACGTCGGCAGGCTGTCGGCCGAAATGCGCGACCTGACTCTGCAGTCGTACCCCCTGCCGTCCGGCGTCAGGGTGAAGTCGATCTCCAGTCGGCAGTGCGCCGAGGCTTCGGTCTTTTCCGCGCCCGAAGCGCCGGGTTTGGCTTCGGCCTTGACCTCAGTCATGATCAGGGCCGTCTCGACGATCTCCAGGGCGTCCATCTCGCGCCCCAGCAGCCACTCGACGGCCTTCACCGTCGCGTCCGGGCGACCCCTGACGTATTCGCGCACCTTCGCGCGTTCTGCTTCGCTCATCATTGCATTGTTCCTTTCGTTTTTCCTTGTCTTGTCTCCGCCGCACCTGCGGCGGCAAATCGTCAGCCATTCTCCGTATCGGCGTCCGCAGACTGCGAAGCCCACGCCACCTTGACAGGCTCGCGGAGCTTCTGCACCGTCTCGTCCGGCGCGATGAGACGCCGTTCCTCGTCCGTCAGCGCCTCCGCCACCGGCGGCAGGATCGCGATCAGGCGTTCGGCGTGCCTCGCGCCGATGTCCGGCCTGGCGATCTTCTCCGCAATCCCGGCGGCGGCCAGTCCCGCCCAGCGCTCCATCGGCGCGAAGTCCTTCGCGGCGGGGTCGAGCAGGTACGCCATCGCCGCATCCGATACGTTGGCCTGCGATCCGAACACGCGCCACTCGCAGCCGATGCCGAACACCCGCTGGAACGCGAGGGCGACCTGGACGTCCACGGCATAGGCCGCCGCGATCACGCCCGCAAGGTTGCCCCTGCACCATTCGGCCAGCTTGCGCAGCGCCTTGTTCGCGGCGATCTTCCGCTTCCGCGCCTCCCGCTCCTCGTCGGTCAGGCCTCCGCCGGACTTTCCGGCCTTCGGGGCCTCGCCCCATTGCGCCACGGTCACGTCGTTGAAGTCCTTCCAGACGTACAGCGTCTGATGCGTCCTGTCGGGCTTTGGGCGAAGTCCGACGGAGTAGTCCGGGTGCTGCTTCGTCTCGCGCACCTCGACTCCGTTCGCCTTCGCGTCCGCGATGACGTCCGCCACGGCCAGCTCGCACTTGCGCCTGTAGCACTTCGGATCAAGACACCTGCCGAACGCCGTCGGCCTGCCGTCCCAGTCGAACAGGTCGGGCAGGCAACCCGTGTTCTTCGCGCATGCCCTGCAGTCCTTCCTGTCGAACGCCGCCCCCTTCAGCTCCATCGTCTCGCGATTGAACTGGCTGCTGACGTCGCACCAGCGCAACGCACCGTCGCGAGTCCACGTCCCCGCGCCCTTCAGCCGCTCCTGCACGGCTTCGGGATAGGCCGCGACATGCTCCAGGCAGTCCGTCGTGATCATCTCACCGGCCGCGACGCGCTTCCTCCACGACTTGGAGAGCCGTGACAGGTTCAGCCGCCGCGCCACCCATTCGCGCCCGCGCCCCGCCTCCGCCGCGATCTCGTCCTGCGTCATGCCGGACTGCACGAGGCTCGCCACCAGTTCGCTTTCGAGAAGCGGGTCGGCGTCCCTGCGCTGCAGGTTCTCGATGAACGTCATGCGCCTCGCCGTCGCCTCGTCCACGCCCTTCAGGATGTCGCACGGCACGCTCTCCAGCCCTGCGGCCTTCGCCGCGACGAGCCGCCTGTGCCCCGCGACGAGCACCGCCTCTCCGTTCCCGGCCAGCATGGCCACGAGCGGCTGTATCACGCCCAGCGTCCTGATGCTGTCCACGAGGTCGGCCACGCTCTCCGGCGTGATCTCGCCGCGCGGGTTCCACGGCGCGGGCTTCAGCAGGTCGACGGAAATCTCCCTGCGCTCGCGCACGTACTGCGCCGCCTTTTGGGAGACCGCCCCGACGGCTTCCGGCTGCACCTTGGCCGCAGCCCTGGCCTTAGTCTTCTTCTTCATGTGTCTTGCCTTTCGTTTTCTGTTTCAGTCCCCTAAACGCCCGTTTAGGGAAATCGCCTGTCGGCCGCCTGTCTCCGGTATCTCGCGCACAAGGTCACTCTCCCCGCCGCACTGGTCTGGCGTCGCGAAGAGGTAGAGGATCGCCGCCACGACCACGAGCGCAAGGAACAGTACCGCCCCGACGACGTCGCGCACGGTCTCGATAGCCTTTTCGTCCATTGTCCAGCCCTCCGTCATTCCGGCCTCGTCGAAAGCACTTCCATGATCGCGCTCCGCCGCCACCTGCGGCATCGCCCCACGACCACCGGATGCGCTTTTCGGATATCGACCTTGCCCTTCGGGCAGACGTACGACGCCATGCAGTGCTGGCGCAAGGCGACGCGGGAAAGCCCGAAAATCTCCGCAGCCTCCTTGTCCCCGATCACTTCACTCTGCGGCATCGCCGTTCTCCTTGATGAACTTGCGCACGATCTGCGCCGCCGCCGTGCTCGGCTTCGGCTCGCACCTCGCGTCGCATATCGCCGCCGCTTCGCTCCTCGTGAGGTCAAAGGTGCATCGCACCTTGCCCTCGCCCTTGTTGCCCCTCTTCATGCCCTAACCTCCTCGCGCGTTATAACGCGCCCCTATAAAAAACTACTCTCCTCGCTTCTGCAACTTGCAAGCATCCGCGACGCCCATTATGTCGGCGCGATATAACGCGCCGCGCCCGAAAAGAACGCGCATTCGCGCGCGCTCCTTCCGCATGACGGCATCCGCCGTCATGCCATGCTTCCTCGCGATCCGCTCGACCGCCCCACGGTCGCCAGTCGCCCTCACTCCGATGTCTGTTGCCATCGTTTCGCCCTTTCGTTATCATGCGTCCGCCTGCTTCCGGCGCTCGCTTCTTGTCTTTCGGTTGGCCCGGATCAGCGCGGCGGTCTCCTCGACCCTCCCGCGCCAGTCCTCGGCCACCTTGCCCCCGCGCATCATTCCATGCGCGGCCGCCCTGTCGAACACGAAGCGCCTGAACATGTCACTCACGTTCGACCCCTCCGCCTCAGCCACCAGCGCCGTCAGCGCCTTGACTTCGGGAGAATCCAGAAACCCGATCAGCACGTCGTCGGGGTTGTGCTTTCCGCTTGTCTTGCTCATTGCTCCTTTGTCCTTTCTCGATTCCGATTACGCTTCCGTCCAGTAGGTCCAGGTGCGGATCTTGGACGCGCCAAAACGCTTCCAGTAGGCGTTCAGCCGCCTCCTGAAGTCAGTCCGCACGGCCATGTAGGCGCGGCGCAGCCGCCTCATGTCGTCGTCGGTCAGGATGCGCACGACGCGCTCCGATCCTCCGGCGTTCGCCGCGTTGGAGAGGTAGGTGCTCCCGTCCGTGTAGCCGCCCGTCATGAGGCCGGGCACGAAGTCGCCGCGCCACGCCTCGGCCTCCCGTCCGCCGTCCCTTGCGAGACGCCACGCCCTGCGCCCCACGAGGTGGCCCATGCGCCTGTCGAACGGGCGCAGGTTCGCCGCCTTGAAGCCCCGCTCCGTGCGCTTCTCGGCAAGGACCTTCTCGGCGAACGCGACCGTTCCGGGCGTGTCCTCCCCGCCCTGTCCCCGGTCGTCCTCGCCGCAGCAGAACCGCGTCTTGATCCTCGGCCTGTCAACCGTCAGGATTACGCCGTCGGACAGCTCGACGAAGTAGTGGCCGTCCTTCCAGTGCCTGAAGTTCCTGTCCCACGCCTCGGGGTGTTCCTCGCGCGTGTACCCCTCGCGCGCCGTCGTGAAGGCCGCGCAAAGCCGCTCCTGCTCCTCGCGTTGCGCTTTCGCGCCCTCCGGCTCGGCTTTCGCCCTGCACGCCCGCGCCTCGGCCTTCAGCGCCCAGTAGTCGCGCGGCATCGCGCTCTCGCTGTAAAGCCCCTCCTGCCAGTCCTCGCCGGGGTCGGTCTCCACGTCCTGGAACATGAATTCGGGATCGCGCTCGTCGCGGTGGACGCGGCGGCACGCCGCCTCGAACTCGTCCGCGTTCCTGAACTTGTCGAGATCGAGCCACGCCCCCGCGAGCGAGCCCTTGTTGTACTTGCCGTACGTCCCCACGTAAAGCTTCATGCCATCGCCTCCTTTTCAAGGATGGACATGTACTCGTTCGCCCTGCGGTCTCCGTTCCACTTCCGCACGTATGCCATCGCCGCGTCGGGAGTGTCGAACCCGATGAACGTCACGGAGCCGTACACGCTTCCGTCCCGCTCAATGCAGTAGTGGGCCAT
>DCMF01000109.1 GCA_002321305.1 Verrucomicrobia bacterium UBA1629
CCCAGCACCAGGACATCCTGCCGCCCTTGCCGCCCGACACGACGGCCTCCGGGTAGGCGCAGATGTAGCGGTCGAGATCCCAGCGGATGCGCCGCTTCTCGCCCGCCGGCACCGTGATGGGGAACTTCATCTCGCCGCCCGTCACGAAGCGGCCGGGCCGCACGCGGTCTTCGGTCTGGTCCGGCAGTTGCGAGGGATAGAGCATCCACCCCGGCCGACGGTCGCCGTAATAATTTCCCTTGAGGTGCGCGGCGCGCACGACGGCGGGGGCCGTCCACTTCGCGGGCTGCGCGTCGAGGAGTCCCGTCCCCGTCAGCTCGAAGGTGTCGCCCGTCGCGAACCAGCCGTCCGCCGCGCCCTTGCCGCGCGGACGCACCACGCCCTCCAGCGCGCCGCACGTCCACGCGCCGCGTCCCGTCGTGAGCGCGGCGTCGTAGACGCCCTCGGCCTTGAGGCAGAAGCCGAAGCGGTGGGAGAGTTGCGCGAACGGCGCGGCCTTGCCGGTCTTCCAGACGACGGCCTCCATGACGTGCCGCCCCGCCGCGAGCGGCACGCGGTAGCTCTGGTACATCCAGTTGTCCACCGACCCGCGATGCGGCCCGCGCGCGACGAACCGCCCGTCCAGCGTGAGATAGAAGCGCTCGTCAGCCGACACGTCGAAGACGAGCGGCGAGCCATCGGACGTGAAGGCGCAGCGGAAGCGCGCAACGCGCGGCGCGGCGACGTCCGCGCCGTCCTGCACGAAGTCGGGATGCGTGAGCCACGCCGCCGCGTCGATCGGCTGCACGGGAAAGATGTTCGTGTTCCCCCGCGTCACGCGCGGTGTGCGGAAAATGCGTTCCGCCCTGGCCGCCACGCCGTCGGCCGCCCCGCACGCAAGCGCGCAGAGGCCGACGGCGGACAGCAGCCCTCGTTTGCTGATCAATGTCACGTATTCGTCCTTTCCCTTTACCGAATGATCAGCGCAAGACCCGGCGTCGTCACGCCGACATGGCCCTCCGCGTCCATCTTCACGCCCATCCGCGTCGCCTTGCCGTTCACCGTCACGCGCCACGTCGCGAGGTCCTCGGCCGTCAGCGCGCCACCCGTGCAGGTCACGAGGCTGGCCACCTTCGTCAGGCTGGCGCGGCTCTGGCCGCTCGGCAGGTTGACGATCCGGAGCGTGCCGTTCTTGACGGAGGGCATCCCGACGATCGTGCCGCCCGGCGCCGTCGCGTCGATCTCGATCCCCGCCGGCGTACCGGCAGCCGCCGACACGTCCAGCGTCGCGCCCTCGTCGGCCCGCAGCATCGCGCCGTCGATCGTCACGGCTTCCGTCTGCTCGTTCGCGGACGCAAACGTGAACGGCAATCCCGCGAAGCCGTCCCAGCGGCCGTCGAGATACCAGTAGCAGTAGTAGGCGTAGCCCGGAAGCCACGTGCCGTACTTCGGATAGGCGTCCGTCCGGCTATCCGCAACCGTCCAGTTCACGCCGTCCGGGCTCGTCTCGACCGTCCAAGACATGGGAACCATGCCGCCATAAGACGCGAACGCATAGCTGCACGCCGCCGCCTGGCCTTCCGGTAGCCTGAACGTAATGGCAAACGCCTCGAAGTCCTCGCCCGATTCCGTCCCGTCTATCTTCATGTAGGCATGCTCCTCGCCCGTGAACAGCCCGGCGGGTGTCCGCGTCGTGCCATCTGTCACGGCGAATTCCGTCGCCGGCGTCAGCATGACCTGCTCGGCCTGAAGGTCGGTTGCGGCCGTGGCATCCGCCCGGTAGGCATAGCCGGAAGCCTTCTGGTTGATGCGGTTGCCGTCCGCGTCAAAAAGCCCCAGTTCGGAGAACATCGCCTTCGTCGAATTCGCCGTTCCGGCCATCTTCTTCACCGTCACGCGCCAGAAGACGTTGGTGTTGCCCCGGCCGGACAGCGTGAGCGTCCCTTCCGCCGCGCACACCAGCCCCTTGAACGTCTGCGGACAGTCCGACGAGCCACGCACGGACAGCGCGCCCGCGCCCTTCTTGACGAACGCGCCCGTCGCGTCAAGGCTGACGAATTCGTCGGCGCGGTCGAAAACCGTGTCGGCCTCGTTCCGGTAGGCCAGCGTACCGCCTTCGTTGACGGTGACGCGCAGCGGGGTCGCCGCGAGACAGCCGCTCGCCTCCAGCACCTTCTTCGGCGAGCCGTCCTTTCGGTAGTCGTAGTTCGCGTCGTTCGCCTCGGCCGGCAGCACAGACGTCAGGCCCGCGAGATCGACGAAGCCATTGACGGTCGTCTCGCCCGCAACCGCGAGCGTGCCCGCCGCCACGTCCGGCTTCGTCACCGTCGCGCCGTCGAGCGTCAGCGTGCCCGCGCCGACCTTGCGCACCTTCACGTTCGGCGCGACGACGCCCTTGAGCGTGCCGTCCGCGTCGCCTTCGCCGAACTTCAGGCAGGCGACCTTCGCGGCGCTGCAGTTGGTCGCGCAGCTGTTCAGGGAGACGTCGAGGCTGTTCACCGTCTGCGTCGTGCCATTGAGGTCGAGGATCGCCGTGAGCGGATAGCCGTTCTGAACCTGCCAGACCGTGCTGGAGAGGACGAGCCCGCCCGTGCCGGGCCCGTACGGCAGGACGTCGTCCTTGTCCGTGCGGATCTCGACGCCGCACGCCACCGTGTCGCCCGTGTGCCCCCAGGCGATGGGATGATTCAGCAAAAGGCGTCCCCAGTCCTTACTGTTGCGCGTGTTCTGCGTGACGACGACATCGCACGCGCCCGTCGTCACGACCGACCGGTCGGCGTCGCCCGCCAGATACCACGGAAAGTACTTCGGGTCCAGCCGGATGTCCGCCGTTTCGCTGCCGCGCAGGACAATCGGGTTCTTGTCCGTCGCGAAGAGCGAAGCCGTCCCCCAGGGACCGATGCCGAGACTGCCGCCCGCGAACAGGATCTCGACGGGCTTCGCGTTCTTGTTCGTGATGGAGGCGGTCGAATAGCGCCCCACGTTCAGCTCGACAATGCGCAG
>DCMF01000036.1 GCA_002321305.1 Verrucomicrobia bacterium UBA1629
CACACTTATGCCCGAAGCCTCGCTTTTCGGATCGAGCGCACCAAGGAAGAGCCGGTCGGCGTGGTCGAGAATGTAGCGGTTGCGCAGGGCGGCGGAGCGGGCATCGACGCGGCGGATGACGTCATTTCAAAAAACAGTCCTCGACAGTCCGTGCGGCCCAATTCGGTACGCGACTGCCGCCAAACGCGCGGCGCAAACGGAGGTCGGACGTTCCGACAGGCGACTTCCGCCTGGAAGGCGCATCAAATCCCGCACGACGCAGAGCCTCGCGCTTCACCTCGCGCGAAGCCCGCCATTCCTCCCATTCGATGACAATCGGCTCACGCACGGGAAATCTCCCCTTTGAGCGCCCGCAGCTGCGGAAGAACCTTGAAGTCCCTGAGATCCGCCAGTCGCTCGGCCTCCGCCCAGTCGAACGATGCGTCGTTCAATGCCGCGCACATCATCTGCCGTGCGGAAGGACGACACTCGGCATCCTGCTCCGAATAGAGGATGCGTTCGACAAGCGCGAGTTCGGGCGGAATGACCCGCACCTCGCCAAAAGGCGTCCGCAACGTCCGTTCGGGAACAAGCGACTCGTTCTCCAAGATTCCAAGCAGATCGACGTACAAGCCGCAGATCATCCAGCTGCGCCCCATTCCCCTGCCGCCGAGGGATTCGGCAATCTCCTGCATGAGTCGCGGCGGAATGGCTTTCAGCGTCTTGCGGCAGAAGTCGATGTCTCCGCTCATGTAGCCGCCCTCGGTGTAGAACTCAACCGCGCTCCCGCCGACGACGACAAGGGGATAGCCGCGCTCCTGAAAAAGCGTTGCCAGAAGTCCGGCCAACTTAAGGGCGCGTTCGAGCAGATCGTCTGTCGCCTCAATGTCGGCCCGTGCCGCAAGTCTCTCTTCTGCCGTCATTTCCCGCAGATTATACCAAATTCCCGCCACCTGCGGCGATGACGCGGAACGAAGGGGCACTACCCTCGCATTTATATAAATGCGAGGGAAATTATATACTGTTGGCGGGCGAGCAAAATGAGACAGTCCGGGCGGGCAAAGTGAGACAGGCGAAAGGCGGCGAAACCCCTGCGGACATTGGCCTTGGGCGGAAAAGTGTCTCGTTTTGCCCGCCCACGGGCTGAAGACGGCCTTTGAGACGCCCGGGAGTCCGCTTTGGCGTCGCCCGGATGGCGCGGCGGGGTGCCCGGGCGGCCGGCGGGCCGCCCCAAGGGCCCGCCGGTATCAGCCCGGGTCGACGCGCCGGTGCCGGAGGTGGGACAATTCCCGCCCATGAGCAAGCAGCAGATACAGAAGAGGGTCTGCCCGGAAGCGCTCGCGCGCGTCCTCGGGCAGTGGAACGGAGGCGCGATCACGACGGGAGAGGCCATGGCGGCCCTCGACATCTCGAGGCCGCAGCTCTACCGGCTGCGGACGAGGTGGCTCTCGTCCGGCAAGGGTGGGACGCTCGACCTCGGAGTCTCCGGCGGCGACCACGCCGCCGCCTGGCCGAAGGAGTGCGTGGCGCACCTCGAGACGATGCTCAGGGCGTCGGGGCGCCACGGGCCGGACTACGCCCTGTACGCGGACGAGCTCGAGCGGCTGTACGGGTTCCGGCGGGACAGGGGCAGCGTACGCAGGTACTGCGAGGCCCGCATGGGCGGCCTCCTCCGGAGCCTCTTCCCGTCCGTGCGGAGCCCGGGGGCGCGCGGGCGGAGGTGGCAGAGGGCCGAGTTCGGCGAGCTCGTCCAGCACGACTCGACGCCGCTGCACCTCTGGGGCGCGCCGGAGGCGCGGCAGTCGGTGATCATGACCGTGGACGACGCGACGCGCCGCGTCCTCGCCTGCCGCGTCTGCGAGCGGGAGACGCTGGTCGAGCACTTCATGGCGCTCGAGCAGATGTTCGCGCACGTCGGGGTCCCGCGCGCGGTCTACACGGACGGCTTCACGATGTTCGGGAGGGCCGGGGAGGGCCTGAAGTCGCGCTTCGGGCAGGTCTGCCGGGCGTTCGGCATGCTGCACCTCGTCGCGCCGACGCCGCAGGCCAAGGGCAAGATCGAGCGGCACATGCGCACGTTCCAGCACCGGCTGGCGATCGTGTTCGCGTCGCAGGGCGTCAGCGGCGCGGCGGAGGCGAACGAGGTCGCGTACGAGCACTGCCGGCACTGGAACTCGAACCACCGCAACAGGGAGATCGGGAGCACGCCGTTCGAGGCGCGGGTGCGCCTCGAGGACGAGGGGCGGTCGCAGATGAAGGCGCCGCCGGACTTCAAGGTCGTCAGGCTGTTCCTGTCGCTGCGGGAGAGCCGCCGCGTGGAGATGGGCAGGAGGATCGAGTTCGACGGCCGGTGGCGGACGGTCGCGCGGACGGCGCGCAAGCGCGTGACGGTCGCGGTCCGCCCGTATGACCGGGAGTTCTACGTCCTCGAGGACGACCTCGACCCGACCGTCAGGGGGTTGCCGCGGATCCTCGGGAAGTTCTCGTACTGACCGTCAGGCCTCACGGAAACCCCGTCTGCGCCGACAGCGCCTTTCAGGCTTGCTGTCGGCGCAGACGGGGTGAAGAAAGGACGCCAAACGGGACTGTCGGAACGTGTCTCATTTTGCTCGCCCCAAAAATCTCATTTTGCTCATCGCCCAACAACATTCGGAAACGCGCTGTCGTGTAGTTTTCAAAACAGGACTGGCGTAGTTTTCAAAACAGGACTGTTCCGCCAACTGCG
>DCMF01000028.1 GCA_002321305.1 Verrucomicrobia bacterium UBA1629
GGTGCGGCAAGACGACGACCTGAAGATAGAAAGTGTCAGACCCCAATGGTAGGGTTCGAGTGGTAGGGTTTATTGGGGATGGCTTATTGGGGACAGACCCTTCCGAACGGGGGTCTGCCCCCAATTTCTTGCAGCGAAAAACGCACAGACGGTTCATTTTGTGCAGATAACGAGAAATGAGAATATGCTGCGGAATTTTGTCCTTGCCGAGCAGGTTTTGGTCGAGCTGTACGGGCTGTTGCGCAATCCGGCCGTCCTGGCGCATCCGCTTTCGGCGGCTGAAGCGGTCTCGGTCATCCGCGCCTATCGCGGGAATCCCGTCTGGTCTGTTGTGGATGTGCCGCAGGACGGACGGGCGATGCGCGAAGTCTGGCAGAGGGCTGCCCGTCCGGGTTTCGCCAGACGGCGTATCCATGACTTGCGGTTGGCCTTTACGCTTAAGTATTCGGGCGTCACCAAGTTCGATACCCGCAACGTCAGAGACTTCGCCGACATCGGGTTTGCAAAGCTTGAGAATCCTTTTGACGCCCAACCTACAGGGGACAAGGAGCGATAAAATGGCGGGCTTCTGTGCGCGCGGGGCACTGGGATCGAAAAGTGTCGATCGAAAGTGTCCGACCCCAGTGGTAGGGTTCGAGTGGTAGGGTTTTATTGGGGGCGGCTTATTGGGGATTGTTGGGGACAGGCCCTCCCGAGTCCGCCTTGCGCGGCAATCGCGAAATTGCTATAATCCGATCCGTAAAACCTAATGAGAGGAAAATGCCCAATGATGAAGTTGCCCAGTGTGCTGTTTGCCGTGTCCCTGACGGCGGGTGCGGTCGCCGCCGAATCGGCCGGCGCGCGCGTCGCCGCGCTGCCGTCGTCCGCGTGGGACGAGTCCGTCTGGCTCTCGGTGCCGGGTGCGCCAGTCGAGGAGGGGAAGGTCGGCGAAGGCTCGCTGGCCGCGCCCGGCACGAGCTGGTTCGTGCGCGAACTCGCGAACGCGGGCGAGGTCGTCTCCGCGACGTGGATGACGGCGGGCCTCGGCGTCTACGAGCTCTACGTGAACGGGCGGCGCATCGGGGCGGACTTCCTGAAGCCGGGCTTCACGCACGTCGCGAAGACGAAGTACGCCTTCACCTACGACGTCACGGATGCCTTCCGCCGCGCGAAGGGCGAGACGAACGTCCTCGCGGCCGAGGTGTCCGCCGGCTGGTGGCGCGACAAGATCGTGACGCCGGGCGGGCGCAAGGGCTTCTACGGGCGCAAGAGCGCGTTTCGCGGCGTCCTCGAAGTCAGGTTCGCGGACGGCACGGCGCGCCGCTACGGCACGAACGTGAAGGACTGGAAGGCCGGGATCGCCGGGCCGGTCACGCGGGCGGCGATCTTCGACGGCGAGCATTTCGACGCGCGGCAGCGGCCGGGGTTTGCCGCGTGGCAGGGCTTCGGCGCGCCGGAGGTGAATGACGAGTTCAAGGGCGAGATCCTGCCGACGGACGGCGCGGAAGTCCTGTTGCGGCGCGACAAGACGCTGAAGCCCGTCAGGGCATATGCCTGGCAGGGCGTCACCGGCGCGTCGGACGCGGCGTTCGGCACGGTGAAGGTCGTGCGCGAGTTCCCCGTGGACGGGCCGTTCACGCTGAAGCCGGGCGAGACGCTCGTCGTCGATTTCGGGCAGAACGCGGCCGCCGTGCCGAGCTTCCGCTTCGCGGCGCCGGCCGGGACGGTGCTGACGGCGCTGCCGGCGGAAATGCTCAACGACAACGGCGGCCTCAAGTCGCGCGGCAACGACGGCCCGGAAGGCAGCGTCTACCGCGTCAACCTGCGCAAGGGCTACGAGAACGGGCGGCTCGTGAAGTACACCTTCGCGGGCACGGGCGAGGAGGATTACCTGCCGCGCTTCACGTTCTTCGGCTACCGCTACGTCTCCGTGACGGCGACGGCCCCCGTCACGATCGCGCGCCTCGAGAGCGTGCCCGTGACGTCCATCGCGAAGGACATGGAGCTCGGTTCGCTCGTGACGGGCGAGAAGGACGTGAACCAGCTCATCTCGAACGTCTACTGGGGGCAGCTCTCGAACTACCTCTCCGTGCCGACGGACTGTCCGCAGCGCAACGAGCGCCTGGGCTGGACGGCTGACACGCAGGTCTTCTGCGAGGCGGCGAGCTTCAACGCGGACGTCTACGACTTCCTGCGCAAGTGGATGCGCGACGAGCGCGACAGCCAGGATCCGCGCGGCGGCTTCCCCGGCGTCGCGCCGTTCGCGCAGTACGGCAACGAGCCGATGCGCCTCGGCTGGGCCGACGCGGGCGTGATCGTGCCCTACCAGATGTTCAAGCAGTTCGGCGACCGGCGCATCGTCGACGAGAACTGGGCGGCGATGGCGAAGTTCGTCGCGCGCGTCAACGAGACGAAGTACGCCCATGCGGCCATTGCCGACGAGTGCCGCAACTACCAGTGGAACGACTGGCTCTCGCTCACGAAGCTCGAAAGCTGCCCCTACAAGCCGGAGTACTCCGCGTTCGAGAAGGGGCCGGACGGCAAGACGCGCCCGAAGGCGGACGCGCTGCGCTACTGGGACTACCTCGGCGGCTGCTACTGGGCGTGGGACGCGCAGCTGATGGCCGAGATGGCGGCGGCGACGGGCCGCGCGGCGGAGGCCGAGACGTACCGCGCGATGGCGGCGGCGGCGACGGACTACCTGAAGCGGAACTTCTTCGCGACGGACGACGGGACGATCGACCCGGTTTTCAGGGGCATGCAGACGCCGGCGCTCTTCGCGCTGAAGCTCGGCCTCGTCGCGGGCGCCGCGAAGGCGAAGACGGTCGCCGACCTCAAGGCGAGCATCGCCGCCGGCGGCGGGACGCTGCACACGGGCTTCCTCGGCACGTCGATCGTGATGGACACGCTGACCGAGAACGGGCTCGTCACGCTGGCCTATGACCTGCTGCTGAACCACCAGTTCCCCGGCTGGCTCTATTCGGTCGACCAGGGCGCGACGACGATCTGGGAGCGCTGGAACAGCTACACGAAGAAGGACGGCTTCGGCCCCGTCGGCATGAACAGCTTCAACCACTACGCCTACGGCGCGGTGCTCGCGTGGATCTACAAGACGGCGGCCGGCATCGCCGCCGATCCGAAGGCGCCGGGCTTCAGGAACGCCGTCCTCGCGCCGAAGCCAGACCGCCGCCTCGGCTTCGTCAAGGCCGAGTACAAGTCGGCGGCGGGCCTCTTCAAGAGTGCATGGCGCTTCGAGGGCGCGGACTGGATCTGGGAGTTCACGATTCCCGAAGGCGCGACGGCGGACGTGACGTTCCCCGGCAAGGCGGCGTCGCGCCGGTTTGGCGCGGGCGACCACGCGATTCGCACGAGACTGGAAAGGTGAATGCGGCATGGACATGAAGACCTTTGACGCGGCGGCGGGCTACTTCCCCGACCTCTGCTTCGAGAACCCGCCGGATCTCGGCATCCTCCTCGGCAGCGGCTGGGGCGAGGCCTTGGCGATGGACGAGGTGCTGTTCCGCGCGGACTACGCGCAGATTCCCGGCCTCGGCGCCTCGACCGTGCGCGGCCACGCCGGCGAGTTCGTCCTCTACCGGCGCGGCGGCCGGCGCATCGCCGCCTGGTGCGGCCGCCGCCACTACTACGAGGGCGTCGGCTGGGAGCCGGTCGTGCTGCCCGTCGAGCTGCTGCGCCGGATGGGCTGCACGGCCCTGCTGCTCACGAACGCCTCCGGCGGCATCAACCCCGCGCTGCGTCCCGGCGACTTCGTCGTCATCCGCGACCACATCAACCTGCTCGGCACGAATCCGCTCATCGGCGCGCACCGTCCCGAATGGGGCGAGCGCTTCCCTGACATGACGGAGATCTACACGAAGCGCCTCGCGGAGCTTCTGCATGCGGGGGCGAACCGCCTCGGGCTGCGCATGATGGACGGCGTCTACGCCTACAATTCGGGTCCGGCCTACGAGACGCCCGCCGAAGTCCAGGCGTACAAGGCGCAGGGGGCGGACGTCGTCGGCATGTCGACCGTGCCGGAGGCCGTCTTCGCGAAGGCCTGCGGCATGAAGGTCGCGGGGCTCTCGCTCGTCTCCAACCTCGCCGCCGGCATTTCGCGGCGTCCGCTCGCCCATGAGGAGGTCGTTGCGGCGGGCCATGCGGCGAAGCCGAAGATGGCGGCGTTCATCGAGGACTTCATTGCTCGACTCTGACATCGAGACGTTCCTCACGGCCGTCACGCTCGAAAAGGGCCAGAGCGCGAACACGGTCGTCGGCTACGGGACTGACCTGCGGGCGTTCTCGCGCTTCCTCAGGGCCGCGCGCGGAAAGGTCGAGACGTCCGCCGTCACGCACGACGACATCGTTTCCTTTCTTGCGGACGAGCGTGAGAAGGGGTTTGCGGGTTCGACGCGCCTCCGCCGCACGGCGGCGATCCGCGAGCTGTTCCGCTATCTCGTGGCGCGTCGGCTCGTGTCGCACGACCCGACGGAGCTGCTGGCCTCGCCCCGGAAGGCGCTTGTCCTGCCGCGCGTCCTCTCGGAGGCGGAGGTCTTCGCGATGCTGGACGCGGTGAAGGGGGACGATCCGCGCGAGATCCGCGACCGCGCGCTGCTGGAGCTGATGTACGGTTCGGGGCTGCGCGTGAGCGAGCTCTGCGACCTGAAGCTGGAGGACATCGTGGCCGACGGCGAGCTCGTGCACGTCGTCGGCAAGGGCGCGAAGGAGCGCGTCGTGCCGATCGGCGGCGCGGCGGGACGTGCGCTCACGGCCTACTGCGACCGGGCGCGGGCGGCGTTCGCGCGCGACCTCGGCGAGACGCACCTCTTCCTCACGCGGCTCGGACGTCCCTTCACGCGGCAGGGCGTCTTCAAGGTCATCCGCCAGCGCGCCGCCGCCGTCGGCATTGCGCAGGAGCGCATCTCGCCGCACGTCCTGCGCCACTGCTTCGCCTCGCACCTGCTCGAGCACGGCGCGGACATCCGCGCAATCCAGGAGATGCTGGGCCATGCGGACATCGGCACGACGCAGGTCTACACGCACGTCGACGTGCGCCGCTTCGCCGAAGTCCACCGTCTTCACCCGCGCCATTGAGAGGGTTTCCCGCTCGAGGGCGCGTGCGTTTGCGGAAGCCAGTCCGAGCCAGAGGTCTAGGGCATCCCAGCCGACGCCGCGACGGAACAGGCCCGGCCATGCGTACCCTTCACGACGCCGCGACTGAAGAAGAAGAGCTCCTTCGGATCGTAGCCGGGCTTGTTGTGGATGTCGACGTGGCTCGCGAAGTCCGGCGCCTCGCGCCGATCCGTCCACCATTCGTAGCCGCACCAGCTTCCCGGCTTCGCGAGGAGGAGCCGCGCGTCGTCCGTCGCGCGCAGAAGGCCGTCTTCCGGCGTGTCGTAGCCGCCCGTCGCGAGCAGGGCCTTCGCAGCCTTCTCGCGCGCCGGGCCGTAGACGAGGCAGAATGCGTGGTCGCAGAGCGCGAACGCCGTCGACTGGTAGAAGTCGGGGTACGAGCGGCCACCGACCGTCCGCGTCTTGAAGAAGCCCTCGCGGCGCAGCGTCACGTTCGGCTGGACAGGCGCGTCCGTGACGTCCGTGATCTCGTAGTCGCCCTGCACCTTCAGGTCGCAGCCGCGCCGCAGGCAGATGTCCGCCAGGCGTTCGAGCTGGCGGCGGAATTCCCGCAGCGCGGCCTTCGCCGCCGGCGAGTCGGGGCCGCACTTCTGCGCGGCGTAGTCAAGCGTCGGCAGGTAGAGGTACGCCTCGTCCACGTCCTGCACGTTCGTCATCTCCTCGAAGTAGGAGATGCACTTGCGGCCGACCTTCGGCGAGGCGAGCGGCCCCCAGTAGCGCCAGAGCGGAAACGCCCCGCAGAGCTTGCGCAGGACGTCCGCCAGCCCCGTCGGCTGCGTGTAGCAGCTCATGACCATGCCGCCGCCGTGCTTGTGGATCGGCGCGGGCGAGAGGATGAGGTCGAGGTCTTCGCCGAGCGACTGCTGGAAGAAGAACATCCCGAACTTCTCGCCCGCCGCACGGCGGTCGGCCCAGACGCGCCGCCCCTTCACGAGCCGCGCGCTCTGTTCCCAGAAGAGCGGCTTCCGCAACGTCTCCGACCAATAGCCGTTTGAGACCATGCCGTGTTCGGCGGGCGAAAGTCCCGTCCGCAGCGTCGCCTGCGCAACGCACGTGACGGCCGGGAAGACGCTCGGCTGCGGCGCGAACTTCAGGCCCGCCATCTCGGTCAGGCCGTTGCGCTCCAGCAGATGCCAGCCGAGTCCGGCGGCGATGACGTTCAGCTTTTTCATCGGCAGACTCCCCAGGAGATGATGAGCGCGGCAAGCTGGAGGGCGAGGAGTCCGTAGACGAGAAGCGCGACCTTGCGCTCGTTCGCCGGATCGACCGTCTCGCGCTCGGAGAACTTCGTCACGCCCGCGATGTAGGCGAACCACACCGCCGCCGCAAGCCACGCGGGGCCGCCCAGCAGCACGTTCAGCCCGCGCGCCGCGCCCATGAGCAGGGGATTCTTCGTGCGGTTGTAGACCTGGATCGCGACCGTCAGCGCAACGAGCAGCAGGAATCCCCTGGAACCTCCATTGCCAAGGTAGAGCGCAAGCACGGCGAGGCTGAGGCAGACCGTCCGCGCCGTCCGCGCCGCGCGCAGGGAGATCTCGCCCGCCGCGAGCGGACGCGTCTTCGGGTCGGTCGCCGCGCCGACGAGGTCGTTGTCGACGAGGCCGTACAGGTACATCAGGACCGACGCCAGGCAGACAAGGGCGAGATCGCCCGTACGCGCGAACGTCAGCCCGCCGCACGCCGCCGCGCCGACCAGCACGTCGCCCGGCACGGTGACGAGGTTCTGCATGCGGAAAAGCCGCAGCCATGCATTCTTCATCTGAACTCTCCAGTCAAAATCATGTGCGCATTATATTATGCCGTGTGCGCGGTGTCAACTGGGCGTGCGTTTCGTGGGCGCGCGAAGCGCCTTTCGACGTGCGCCACTTGCGCTTTTGCGGCGGATTCGGTATAATACGCGCCATTGTTTTTCCCACAGGAAGAAAGAAGAGGTAGATAAAAATGGGTACTGGTCGTACACTTCGCAAGGAATCTCACGTCCGTCCGTGCAAGACGCCCGCCGGCAAGGCGCGCAAGTCGAAGGCGCAGCGCGCGCGTCTCGTCAAGTTCGGCATGGACGCCGAAAAGGTTGCGCTCATGGGCGATGAGGACGTGCGCATTCTCGTGCAGCGTCCGGCGGTCGTCAAGAAACTCGTCGCCAAGAAGGCGCAGTAAATGACGTTCGTCAGCTGTTCCGTTCCGGAACGGTTTGTGAATCCCCTCTTCGAGGTCTTCGATGGAGGGGACTTCATTTTGTCCTCCTACCGCGACATTGAAGAGGACTTAACGCGGATGCGGATCTACTTCGAGGATCCGTCCGCGACCGAGGCCGCGAAGTCGTGCCTGAAGGCGGCGCTGGACATCGTGGGCGCAGACGCGCCGATCGAGGCGGGCGAGATCGCCGACGAGGACTGGAAGCTCGCCTACCGCCGCCACTTCAAGACGGAGAACGTCGGGCGGCGGCTCGTGACGGTGCCGGCGTGGGAGAAGGTTCCCGTCGGCGACCGCCTGCCGATCGTCCTCGACCCCGGCCTGGCGTTCGGCACGGGCAAGCACGAGACGACGCGCGCCTGCCTTGAGTACATCGACGAGCTTGCGCCCGTCGGTTCGTTCCTCGACATGGGGTGCGGCTCGGGCATCCTGTCCATCGCGGCGGCGAAGCTCGGCTGCGTGAAGGTCACGGGCTTCGACGTCGATCAGGAGGCCGTTGACGCCTCGCGCGCGAACGCGGTGGCGAACGGCGTCTCGGTCACGTTCTTCAGGTACGGCCTCGGCGCGAACGCGAAGCGCGACCTCGGCACGGCCGATCTCGTCGTCGCGAACATCCTGGGGCCGCTCCTCATTCGCTTTGCGGACGAGATCGCGCCGTGTGCGACACGGCATCTCGTCATCTCCGGCATCCTGACGACGCTCTATCCCGAAGTCCTCGCCGCCTACGCGGCGCGCGGTTTCGAGGAGGTTTCGCGCAAGACGCTGGGCGAGTGGACGACGGGCTTGCTGCGACGTTGAGAACGGCAGGCGCCAGGTGCGGCGATGCGTCTGCGGCGATTGCGGATGCGGGGCGAACTGTGCTATAATGTTCGGACTTCTGGACAGTCATAATCGACAGAGCAGGGAACAGACATAACATGAAGAAACTGATGCTGACGTTGGCTGCGCTCGTGGCGGCGCAGGTTTTCGCGGGGCCGCTCGACGCGGCCTGGATCAAGGGCGCGACGGACAAGACGCCGATCGACTACGCCGTCGGCGAGACGATGACGTTCACGCTGACGCCGATGGCGGTCGGCGACCTCGCGGCGGGCGAGTGGTTCCTCGCCTGGAAGCGGACGGGCGACGACGGCGTGGTCGACCAGGGCAAGGCGCCCTTTGACGGGAAGACGCCGTTCACCTACGCGACGAAGATCGACAGGCCCGGTTTCGTGCGCCTTTACGCGGCGGTCGTGGACAAGGACGGCAAGCGCTACCGCAAGCAGTTCACGGGCGACCCCAACACGCCGGAGGGCAAGAAGGCGATGAACGCCTTCGAGCGCGCGAAGAAGGACATCTTCTTCGACGGCGGCGCGGGCGCGGACATCGCGACCCTCGCGACGCACCCGGAGCCGGCGGACTTCGACGCCTTCTGGGAAGGGCAGTACAAGCGCCTTGACCGCGTGCCGCTCAAGGCCGAGCGCATCGAGATCCCCTGCGCGAACAAGAAGGCGAAGATCTACGCGATTGAGATCCGCTGCGCGGGGCTCAGACCCGTCACGGGCTACCTCTCGGTCCCGACGGCCGTCGCCGAGGGGCAGACGTTCCCCGCGCGGCTGGAGACGCACGGCTACAGCGGCGACCGCTGCACGCCCGCCGCGCCGGGCTGGGCGCGCGACCACGAGATCGTCCTCAACATCAACGCGCACGGGCTGAAGCTCCCCGCGTTCGGCGCGACGGACGCGGACACGAAGGCCCTGCGCTGGGAGATCCGCTCGCATGACCAGAACTACGCCTTCGACGCGAAGCAGAACGAGGATCCCGAAGTCGCCTACTTCAACGGCATGGTGCTGCGCGTGAAACGCGCGCTCCAGTACCTGAAGACGGTCGAGGGCTGGAACGGCAGGGACCTCATCGCGTCCGGCGGCAGCCAGGGCGGTCTCCAGACGATCTGGGCGGCGGGCTGCGGCGAAGGCGTGACGCGCGCGGAGAGCTGCATCACCTGGTGCTGCGACATGTACACGTCGGGCAAGCTCCGCAAGGACAAGGCGCTCAATCTCGCGGGCGACGGCTGGTACATCCCGTGGACGGAGGCGATGGGCTACTACGACGCGGCGAACTTCGCGAAGCGCATCCCGGCGACGTGCTTTACCTTCATCACGCGCGCGGGCCTCGGCGACTACTGCTGTCCGCCGATGGGTCTCGCGAAGCTCTGGAACAACATCCCCTGCAACAAGAAAATCCTGTGGGTGCAGGGCTCGGAGCACGGCTACGTGCCGCCGGCCTACGAGGGGCGCGACACCGTGCGCGAGGCGAAGTAAGTGAAGGCGCTCGTTCTCGGCAAGGGCAAGAGCGGCCAGGCGGCGGCGGCGGAACTGCGCCGCCGCGGGTGCGCCGTCGACTTCGCCGAGGGCTACGATCTCGTCGTCGCGAGTCCGGGCGTGCCCGTCAAGAGCGAGCTCCAGCTCGGCTGCGAAGAGCTGAAGCGGCGCGGCTGGAAGCTGCTCGCCGTGACCGGCTCGAAAGGCAAGTCGAGCGTCGTCAAGCTCGTCGCGGACGCGATCGGCCTTGCGGGCGGACACGCCGTGCCCTGCGGCAACTACGGGCGGCCCGTCTGCGACCTCCTCGGCGAGACGCCGGGCTGGGCCGTCGTCGAGGTCTCGTCCTTTCAGCTGGAGACGACGACGCTCGCGCCGGACACGTTCGTGGCGGCGGCGCTCCTCAACCTGCAGGAAGACCACCTCGACCGCCACGGCTCGGTCGCGGTTTACCACGGCCTCAAGCGGAAGCTGCTGGGGTTTGCGAGGGAAGGTTTGGAAGGTTCGGGAGGTTTGGGAAGTTTGGAAGGTTTGGGAGGTTTGGAAGGTTTGGGAGGTTTGGCGAGGTTGCTGGCGGGGTCGTACTTCGACAACGAGATCCTGCGGGCGAATGGCGTCGCGGCGATTGCGCTGATGCGCGCCGCCGGACTGGACGACGCGCAGATCCGCCGTGCGTTCCGGGCGTTTGAGCCGTTGCCGCACCGTTTCCAGAAGGTTGCGGAAATCGCGGGCGTGACCTACGTCGACGACTCGAAGGCGACGTCCGTCGCCGCGCTCGTCGCGGGCGTGAAGATGTGCGCGGGGCGCGTCCGCCTGATCGCGGGTGGCCTGCCCAAGGGGGACGATCCGAAAATCGCCCTGCCCACCTTGACAGAGCGGGCCAAAAAAGTGTATCTTATCGGCCATTGCGCAGAAGACTTCTCGAAAGCCTGGGCTGCGTCCGTGGATTGCGAGATCTGCGGCACGCTGGAGCGGGCGGTCGAGCGGGCGATGCGCGAGGCGGAGAAGGGCGAGACGGTTCTGCTGTCCCCCGGAACCGCGAGTTTTGACCAGTTTAAAAGTTTCGGGGAGCGCGGGGAGGTCTTCGCGCGACTCGTCCAAAAAGGAAAGAAGACAGAAGAATGAAGAAGCTCGGAATGGTGCTCGGTGCGGCTGCCGTCGCGGTCGTCGCCGGTTGTAAGGATCCTGATTTCAAGCGTGCGCACACGCCGTCTCAGAACGAGGTGAAGACCGTCGATCCCGTTGAGACGACGCCCCCGCCGCCTCCGCCGCAGGAGGTCAAGCCCGTCGTCGAGGCGCCGCGTTGCGCGTGCCCGCCCGGCACGCGGCACACGAGTCCCTGCGCGTGCGGGGCGGCCGACTGCCAGTGCGTCGTGACGCCGAAGCCCGTGCAGGTGAAGCCGATCGAGCCGGAGTACACGGTCTACGTCGTCCAGAACGGCGACTACCTCGCGAAGATCTCGAAGCGGTACAACGTCACGATCCAGTCGATCAAGCAGCTGAACGGCCTCAAGTCCGACCTGATCCGCGTCGGCCAGAAGCTGAAGCTCCCCGGGCGCATCGACGTCGGCGAGCAGAAGGCGCCGGTCGTCCGCAAGGCGGCGCCGGCGAAGTCCGCGAAGACGGCGGCCGCCTACACGGGCGCGACGAAGGAGTACGTCGTCAAGAGCGGCGACACGCTGGGCGCGATCGCCTATGGCAACGGCATCAACATCCGCCAGCTCAAGGCGATGAACGGCCTGACGGGCGACACGCTGAAGGTCGGGCAGAAGCTGAAGATCCCGGCGGAGAAGGCCGTGAAGGCGACGTCCGAGAAGCCGGCGGCGGCGAAGCCCGCGAAGGCGGCGAAGAAGGCGGCCGAGCCGAAGGCCGCGGCGAAGCCGGCGGCGATCGAGACGGCGGCGCAGCCGGAGGCGGCGGCCGAGACGCCGGCGACCCCGGCCGCCGAGGCGGCGGCCCCTGCGGCGGAGACCCCGGCGGCTGAAGCGCCGGCGGCGGCCGCGCCCGCGACGTTCGCCTACACGGTTCAGGAGGGCGAGGACATCACGGCGATCGTCGTCAAGTTCGGCGTGAGCGCGTCCGAGATCCGCGAGCTCAACAACCTCGGCGAGAGCGACACGCTCAAGGCCGGCCAGACGATCAAGCTTCCGGCCGAAGCGCAGCAGTAACCGTTCGTGCGCAAGTCAGCGCTTTTCTGGTTGGGCCTGGTTGTCACGTGCCTCGTGGCGCTGGGCCTCATCGTTTTGTCGAGCGCGAGCGCGGCGAACGCGATGCGTCTCCATCACGGGGACGCCTACTTCTTCATCAAGCGCCAGTTCGCCTACCTCGGCGTCGGCATTGTGCTGGCCGTCGGCGTCGCGCTCTTCGACTACCGCCGCTGGCGCGACCACATCTCGCTCGCGTGGCTCTTCTACGTCGCGGTGATCGTGCTGCTCGTCGCCGTGTTCGGCTTCAAGGCGATCAACGGCTCGCACCGCTGGATTTCCGTCGGGCCGCTCCGGCTGCAGCCGAGCGAGTTCGCGAAACTCTCGGTCGTCATCCTGCTCGCGGCGTGGCTGGACAGGCTCGGCTGGAAGGTCGAGCTGTTCTGGCAGGGGGCGTTCTGGCCGGTCGTCTTCATCGGCGGGCTGGCCCTGCCGATCCTGCTGGAGCCGGACTTCGGCTCGGTCATGGTCGTCGGGTTCGCGGGGCTGCTCATGATGTTCGTCGCCGGCACGCGCCTGCGCTACCTGTTCCCCATCGGCCTGCTGGGCGCGGGCGTCGTCGCCTTCAAGGTCGCGACGAACGCGAACCGCATGGCGCGCCTGGCGGCGTTCTTCGGCGGCTCGTCGGACGCCGGCGCGCCGGCGATGGACGCGGCGGCCAGGCGTGCGGCATACCAGGCGAACCAGGCCCTCGCGGCGATCGGCAACAGCCAGGTCTGGGGCGCGGGGCTCGGCGAGTCGATGCAGAAGTACCTCTACCTGCCCGAGGCGCATACGGACTTCGTCTTCGCCGTCGGGGCGGAGGAGCTGGGCGTCGTCTTCTCCGTGGCGGTCGTGCTGCTCTTCTGCGCGTTCTTCGCGCTCTCGGTCTACATCGCCCGCAAGGCGTCCGACCGGTTCGGGCGCTTCCTCGTCGTCGGCATGGCGTTCATCGTCTTCTTCCAGGCGATGTTCAACCTCGGCGTCGTCTGCAAGGCGCTGCCGACGAAGGGCATGGCCCTGCCGTTCTTCAGCTACGGCGGCACGAACCTCCTGAGCGCGTTCTTCGCGGTCGGGACGATCCTCTCGGTCGGCATCCACTCCTACCGCGACAAGAAGCGCGCGTTCATCAGCAAGGTCATGATGAGGTAAACGACAGATGGCGGCGAACACCAAGACCTATCCGCACTACACCGTCACCGCGCTGACCGAGGGAATCCGCGCGGCGTTGGAGAAGCCGTTCGCGCGCATCATCGTGGACGGCGAGATCAGCGGCTGGCGGCGCTATCCGTCCGGACACTGCTACTTCACGCTCAAGGACGCGGGCGCGCAGATTTCCGCCGTCCTGTTCAAGAGCGCGTTCGAGCGGCTGGCCGTGCGGGACGGCCTGAAGGACGGCGCGAAGGTCTCCGTCTTCGGCAACGTGTCCGTCTACGGCCCGCGCGGCACCTACCAGATCACCGTCCTCTCCGCGAAGCTCGCGGGCGTCGGCGACCTGATGCAGCAGTATCTCGCGCTCAAGGAGAAGCTGGCGAAGGAAGGGCTGTTCGACGTTGCGCGGAAGCGTGCGCTGCCGAAGCTGCCGCGCCGGATCGGCATCGTGACGAGCGAGGCGGGCGCGGTCATCCACGACATGTGCACGGTGCTGACGCGGCGTTTCCCGAACCTCGAGATCCGGCTCTTCCCGTGCCTCGTCCAGGGCGAGGCCGCGCCGCCGACGGTCATCGCCGGCCTCGCCTACTTCAACGCGGCGACGGACTGGCGCGCCGACCTCCTCATCGTCGCGCGCGGCGGCGGCTCGTTCGAGGATCTCTTCTGCTTCAACGACGAAAGCCTCGTGCGCGCCGTCGCCGCGTCGCAGATCCCGACGATCAGCGCGGTCGGGCACGAGACGGACTTCACGCTCTGCGACTTCGCGGCGGACGTCCGCGCCGGCACGCCCTCGATCGCGGCGGAGATCGCCGTGCCCGTCCTCGCCGACCTGCGCGCGCAGCTCACGGCGTTCGACGGCCAGCTCGCGCACGCGCTGCGCGGGCGCGGCGAGTTCTACGCCCAGCGCGTCGACCAGCTGGCGGACGGCCTCGGCGCGTCGCTGACGCTCGCGCTCGCCCGTGCCGAGCATCGGCTCGGCGCGCTGGCGCCGCGCCTCCGGCCCGCGCTGGCGCTCTGCCTTCAGCGCGCCGTCGCGCGCTTCGAGAAGGCCGAGGCGAAGCTCACGGCGTACTCGCCGTATGGCGTCCTCGACCGGGGCTATTCGCTGACGACGGCGGCGGACGGCTCGGTCGTGAAGGACGCCGCCGCGCTGGAGGCGGGCGACCGGCTCGTCACGCGCTTCGCGAAAGGCTCTGCAACCTCCGTCGTCTCCTGACAGGATCCTTTGACGCCATGACAAAGACAGACTTCAAGAAACGCTATCTCGACTGGATGAGGGCCAAGCTGCCGAATATGGACGGTCTCGCGTTCGCCGTCGACTGCTCGAACGGCATGGCCTCGCTGCTCGTGCGCGATCTTTTCCCGGAAGCCGTCGTCATCAACGACACGCTGGACGGGACGTTCCCGAACCATTCGCCGAATCCGCTCAAGGCCGAGGCGCGCGAGCAGGTCGCCGCGTGCGTACGCGACAAGATGCTCGACTGCGGCGTCATCTTCGACGGCGACGCCGACCGCGCGATGTTCGTCGACGAGAACGGCGCGTTCGTCCAGCCCGACTACCTGATTCCCGTCGTCGCCGAGGCGACGCGGCGGGCGGGCGCGCCCGCCGCACGGGACAGGAAAACGCACACGGTTGTTGCGCAAGTGCCCGCCGAAAAAGGGGAATCGCCCGCCGAGCAAGACAAGAGGCCGATTGTCTTGCATGACGTGCGCACGTCGCGGGGCGCAATCGAAACGCTGCGCGAGAAAGGCTTCACGCCGGTGATGGTGCCGGTCGGGCATGCGTTCGCGAAGCCGAAGATGCGCGAGCTGAACGCGCTCTGCGGCGGCGAGCTGGCGGGGCACTACTACTTCGGCGAGTTCTTCGGCTGCGATTCGGGCGTGCTTGCGGCGCTGCGGATTCTCGGCGAGGTCGCCGCCGCGAAGACGCGCGGCGAGACGTTTTCCGAGCTGATGCGGCCCATCGTCTCGCGCTACGCGAATTCGGGCGAGCTCAACTTCAGGGTCGAGGACAAGGACGCGGCCATCGCGCGCGTCCTCGCGGCCGCCCGCGCGTTCGGCGCCGAGACGGGGCGCAGCGAAATCGACGGCGTGCGCCTTGAGTTCGCCGACGGCTGGATCAGCGTGCGCAAGTCGAACACCGAGCCGTACCTGCGGCTGCTGGTCGAGGCGGACGCGTCCTCGAAATGCGCGGCGTGGGTGCGCACGCTGGAACGGGCAATTGAAAACGGCTGAGACATGAGAGGATCCTGCCATGACGGTTGACTTCCATGTTCACTCGACGGCGTCGGACGGCACGTTTGCGCCGCGCGAGCTTGTCGAAAAGGCCGCGCGGGAGGGCTTTGCCGCGCTGGCGCTCACCGACCACGACAATACGGACGGCGTGGCGGGGCTCTTGGCGGCGGGCGCGCACCTGGGCGTTCGGACGGTTGCCGGCGTCGAACTGAGCATCGAGCCGGGGGAGACCTTCGACCGCTTCCATCTGCTGGGGCTCGGCATCGATCCCGCGAACGCCGCGCTCAAGGCGTTCCAGCGGCGCATTCTCGACGGACGCAACGCGCGCAACGAGCAGATTCTCGCGAACTTCCGCCGGCTCGGCATCGAGATGGCGGGCGAGATCGCGTCCTACGCCCACGGCGACGTCCTGGCGCGTCCCCACTTCGCGCGGTGGCTCATGGAACACGGCTACGCGAAATCGATCTTCGCGGCGTTCGAGACCTACCTGCTGCCCGATTCGCCCGCTGCGACGCGCTGCTACGAGGAGCGCTACCATCCGCCGCAGGAAGAGGCGTTCGCCGTCGTCCACGCGGCGGGCGGCCTGTGCGTGATGGCGCATCCGAAGTACTGGCGCGTGCCGTGGCAGCACGTCGGCTGCGAGTTCGCGGCGGCCGAGCGCGAACTCGCGGCGCTGAAGGAGAAGGGCCTGGACGGACTGGAGGCGCTCTATCGGGCGAACCGCCCGGAGGAGAACGTCGAGTTCACGCGCATGGCGACCCGGCTCGGCCTCATCAAGTCCGCCGGCAGCGACTTCCACGGGGCGAACAAGCCGTCGATTCCGCTCGGCATGCGCGTCTCGGAGGATTTCATTGCGCCGTTGCTGGAGCGGCTGTGACGTCGCCGCACGCAGGCGGGCGGAAGGGGGCTTCAGTCAGGAATCCCCCAGTTGACGTTCGCCTCGCCGTCCTTGACGGAAATCATGTGCGAGCCGGCATCCGGACGGGCGTCCTGGCTTTCCGGGCCCGTGTGCGTCGCCTGACTCTTCCCTGCCGGACGGTGCGATGATTCGTCGCCCTCGTCAAAGTAGCGGACGGGCAGCAGCGGATCCGACCCGGAGGAAGGGGATGTCGCCGCATCGTCTTCCTTTTCGCCCTCGTCCGCGTCCATTCGCTCCAGGTCGTCGAGCATCCGGTCGACGGCATCCGCCTTTTCAGCCGGGCGCCTGGGCGCATAAAGTTCCGGGTAATGCTTGCGGCGATAGGCCTCCAGCTCCTCTTCGCGGCGCCGCTCCTTTTCCGCTGACGCCCGTTCCTTTTCGGCGGCGAGCTGGGCCTTAAGGCTCTGGATCTCGAGCGTTTCGGCGGAAGGGGGGCTGGGCTTGGTCGCCTCGGCGGCCACTGCCTGGCGGACTCTGGCCTCGGCTTCCGCCATGGCCCTGTCGGCCTTGCTCTGGGTCTCGGCGAGCTTTTGCTGAAGCGCCTCCAGCCTTGTCGTGAGCGCGAGAATGGCTGCGCTGTCCTGGGGCGGCTGGACGACGACGGGCGATCCGGCGGCGCGGTCCTTCATCGCAAACTCGATGAGACGGTCGTTGAGCTGCTGGTTGCGGCTTGACACGTTCACAAGCAGCAAGACGAAGATCGCGATGACGGCGAACGTCAGCGCGCCGAAGAAAACGCCCATGGCGAGCAGGCGCTTGCGCGCCTTGGCCTGTTCGGCATCGATGTACTGCTGAAACGCCTTGAGGACGGGGAAATCGCCCAGCGCATCCGTCGCGTCGTAGACGCTGACGGCGCGCGGCTGGCCAAACCCAGATTCGATCGGATTGTCTGTTCGCATGTCTTTTCTCACCGACTATTCATTATGCGCGTATAGTACCAAAATGGCGCTGCGCCTGTCAACTCGCCGAAGGTGTCCGCATAAGCCGCCCGGTACACCCTGTGCGCACGGACGGCGGGCATTTTTGGTATAATACCCGGCCAAAAGGAAAACTGGCGACCACTGCCGAAAGAGACAAGAACATGGCTACGAAGAAGAAAGACCGCCGCGTCGAGATGTCCGTCGAGGGACTGAAGGAAGACTACGCCTGGCACCTGCGCTA
The DNA here is from genome assembly GCA_002321305.1 of Verrucomicrobia bacterium UBA1629. Classification (GTDB taxonomy): domain Bacteria; phylum Verrucomicrobiota; class Kiritimatiellia; order RFP12; family UBA1067; genus UBA1067. The sequence continues at coordinate 17,244 of DCMF01000028.1, forward strand.
CACGCTCGCGAAAGGCGATTCGCACACGACGCCGCGCGACCGCTACACCGCGTTCGCGACCGCCGTCCGCGACCGCATCGTCGAGCGCTGGATCTCGACGCAGGAGGAGTACGGGCGCCAGAACACGAAGCGCGTCTACTACATGTCGCTCGAGTTCCTGATCGGGCGCCTCCTCGGCAACAACGTCATCAACCTCAAGGCCGACCAGCTCTGCCGAGACGCCCTGAAGGACTACGGCGTCAACTGGAACGACCTGCGCGACTACGAGACCGACGCGGGCCTCGGCAACGGCGGCCTCGGCCGCCTCGCCGCGTGCTACCTCGACTCGATGTCGACCCTCGACCTCGCCGGCATGGGCTACGGCCTGCGCTACGACTACGGCATCTTCCGCCAGCGCATCGTCGGCGGCTGCCAGGTCGAGGAGCCCGACCACTGGCTCAAGGACGGCTACCCCTGGGAGATGGCGCGCCCCGAATACGCGCAGCACGTCCACTTCGGCGGCCATGTCGAGTGCCGCACCGTCGCCGGCCGCCAGGTCTGGCACTGGGAGCCGGGCGAAACGGTGCAGGGCGTCCCCTACGACCTGCCGGTCGTCGGCTACTGCAACGCGGTGAACTCCCTGCGCCTCTGGTCGGCGAAGGCGGTCGACGACTTCGCGCTGGACGACTTCAACAAGGGCGACTACGTCAAGTCCGTCGAGACGAAGGTCCTCGCCGAGAACCTGACGAAGGTCCTCTACCCGAACGACAACACGTCCGCCGGCAAGGAGCTGCGCCTCCGCCAGCAGTACTTCTTCGTGAGCTGCTCGCTGCAGGACATCCTGCGCCGCTACCGCCGCCACAACCAGACGTGGGACGCGCTGCCCGACAAGGTCTTCATCCACCTCAACGACACGCACCCGACGCTCGTCGTCCCGGAGCTGATGCGCATCCTCATCGACCTGGAGGGGCTCGGCTGGGACAAGGCGTGGGACCTGACGCGCCGCGCGACGGGCTACACGAACCACACGATCCTCCAGGAGGCTCTGGAGAAGTGGCCGGTGCCGATGATGGAGCGCCTGCTGCCGCGCCACCTGCAGATCATCTACGAGATCAACGGGCGCTTCCTCCAGCAGGTGAGCGCGCTCTACCCGGGCGACATCCAGAAGCTCCAGCGCATGTCGCTCATCGACGAGAGCGGCTCGCGCTACGTGCGCATGGCGAACCTCTGCCTCGTCGGCACGTCGTCCGTGAACGGCGTCGCCGAGCTGCACACGAAGATCCTGAAGGAGAGCCTGTTCAAGGACTTCTACGAGCTCTGGCCGGAGAAGTTCCACAACGTGACGAACGGCATCACGCCGCGCCGCTGGCTCCTGAAGGCGAACCCCATGCTCGCGCAGCTCATCACCGAGGCGATCGGCGACGGCTGGATCACGCGCCTCGACGAGCTGAAGGGCCTCGAGAGGTTCGCGGGCGACGCGAACTTCCTCGACGCGCTCGCGAAGATCAAGAAGTCCAACAAGGGCCAGCTCGCGGCGTGGACGCAGAAGCAGCTCGGCATCGCGCTCAACCCGGACGCGATCTTCGACGTCCAGGTGAAGCGGATGCACGAGTACAAGCGCCAGCTCCTGCTTGCGCTCTACGTCATCGTCATGTACAACCGGCTCCTCAACGACCCGACGTATGACCCGAAGCCGCGCCAGTTCATCTTCGCGGGCAAGGCGGCGCCGGGCTACTACATGGCGAAGCTCATCATCCGCCTCATCCACGGCATCGCGGGCGTCGTCAACGCGAACCCGAAGACGCGCGACCGCCTGCAGGTCGCGTTCCTGCCCGACTACCGCGTGTCGTTGGCGGAGAAGATCATGCCGGCGGCGGAAGTCTCCGAGCAGATCTCGCTCGCGGGCATGGAGGCCTCGGGCACGGGCAACATGAAGTTCATGATGAACGGCGCGCTCACGCTCGGCACCTACGACGGCGCGAACGTCGAGATCAACGAGGAGGTCGGCGACGCGAACATGTTCCTCTTCGGACTGCGCACGGAGGACGTCGCGAAGCTGCGCCCGACCTACGTCTCGCGCGACTACTACCGGAAGGACCCGGAGATCAGGCTCGCGCTCGACATGATCCGCGAGAACGTCTTCTCGCTGCTGGAGCCGGGGCTCTTCGAGCCGATTCTCCGCTCGCTCCTCGACTACAACGACTACTACATGCTCCTCGCGGACCTCAAGGACTACTGCCGCGCGCAGGATCTCGTCGACAAGACGTACCGTGACGCGAAGAAGTGGAACAGGATGTCGCTCGTCAACATCGCGCGCGCCGGCCGCTTCTCGTCCGACCGCGCGGTGATGGAGTACGCGAAGAACATCTGGCACGTCGAGCCCGTCAAGTTCGCGTAAACCCAAGACATGAATCTTGTCGCCACGGATCACAGATTTTCACGGATTGAACGGCTTCTCGGAAATCCGTGCCCATCCGTGAAATCCGTGGCCCAAACCATCCAAACCTCCCAAACCTTCCAAACCTCCCAAACCTTCCAAACCTCCCAAACCTCCCAAACCCGCTTACCATGAAATGGACTAAATCCCTCATCCAGACGCTCCGGGAAGACCCCGGCGACGCCGAAATCGACTCCCACAAGCTGATGGTCCGCGCCGGCCTCATGAAGAAGGTCGCGGGCGGCCTCTACACCTACCTGCCGCTCGGCATGCGCGTCCTCAACAAGGTCACGCGGATCGTCCGCGAGGAGATGGACCGCGCGGGCGCGCTGGAGATCGTCCTGCCGATCCTCCAGCCGGCCGAGCTCTGGAAGACGTCGGGCCGCTGGGAGGCGATGGGCCCCGGCATGTTCCGCCTGAAGGACCGCGCGGCGCACGACTACGCGCTCTCGCCGACGGCGGAGGAGATCGTGACGGACGTCGTCAACGGCGTCGTCTCGTCCTACCGCCAGCTCCCCGTCACGGTCTACCAGATCCAGTGGAAGTTCCGCGACGAGATCCGTCCGCGCTTCGGCCTCATGCGCTCGAAGGAGTTCCTGATGAAGGACGCCTACTCGTTCGACACCTCGCTGGAGGCGGCGGACGCGAGCTACCACGCGATGTTCGAGGCGTACAGGCGCGTCTTCGCGCGCTGCGGCCTGAAGGCGTATCCGGTCGAGGCCGACACGGGCGACATCGGCGGCAAGTTCTCGCACGAGTTCCACGTGCTCGCGGACGCGGGCGAGGACGGCATCGCGTTCTGCGACGCCTGCGGCTACGCGGCGAATCTGGAGAAGGCGGAGCGGAAAGTAATCGAATCGTCGAATGGTCGAGTCGCCGAATGCGGCCCCTGCACGCCCGCGCCGACGCCCGCGAAGTCGATCGAGGACATGGTGAAGTTCTTTGGCGTGCCCGCGACGCGGATGGTGAAGACGCTCGTCTACGTGGCGGACGGACAGCCCGTCCTCTTCTGCGTGCGCGGCGACCGCGAGCTGAACGAGGTGAAGGCGAAGCACCTCGTCGGCGCGAAGAAGTTCGAGCTCGCCGACTTCGAGACGGTGCAGAAGGTGACGGGCGCGCCGGTCGGCTACGCCGGCCCCGTGAAGCCGCCGATGGACGTGCCGATCTACGCCGACCTCGACCTCAAGGGCGCGAAGGGCATGATCACGGGCGGCAACCTGCCGGACGAGATGGATCTCAACAACGTCGACTTCGACCGCGACTGCAAGATCGCCGGCTACGCCGACCTCGTCGTCGTCCGCGACGGCGACGTCTGCCCGCACTGCGGCAAGCCGCTCGTCATCAAGCGCGGCATCGAGGTCGGGCACGTCTTCAAGCTCGGCACGAAGTACACGGACGCCTTCAAGGCGACGTTCAAGAATGCGGAGCTTCAGGACAAGGTGATGGTGATGGGCTGCTACGGCATCGGCGTCTCGCGCACGGTGCAGGCCGTCATCGAGCAGAGCCACGACGCGAACGGCATCGTCTGGCCCGCGTCCGTCGCGCCGTACCAGGTCGTCATCGAGAACCTCGATCCCGACAGGGCCGAGGTCACGCAGGTCGCGGACGAGCTGGAGGCCGCGCTGGAGGCGAAGGGCGTGGACGTGATCGTCGACGACCGCGCGGAGCGTCCGGGCGTCAAGTTCAAGGACGCCGACCTCATCGGCTTCCCGGTGCGCGTCGTCGTCGGCGCGAAGGGCCTCGCGAACGGCGGGGTCGAGGTGAAGCGCCGCTGCGAGGACAAGTCGCAGACGAAGGTCGTGCCCGTCGCCGAGGCCGCCGCCGCCGTCATCGCCGCGCTCGGCTGAGGGCGGCGTCTCGTCTGCCGTTTCGTTCGCAACCACGCAACTTACAGGAGTTCAGAATGTCCGCACTCATCTTCTTCGGCCTTGTGGCCCTCATCGTCCTCGTCGCCATCCTGAAGACGGCCATCGTCGTGCCGCAGAAGACGGCGTTCATCGTCGAACGCCTCGGCAAGTACAGCTGCACGCTCGACGCCGGCTTCCACATCCTCATCCCGTTCATCGACCGCATCGCCTACCGGCACACGCTGAAGGAGCAGGCCATCGACGTGCCGCCGCAGGAGTGCATCACGAAGGACAACATCGCCGTCTCGGTGGACGGCATCCTCTACGTGCAGGTGATGGACCCGGTGAAGGCCTCCTACGGCATCGGCAACTACCTCTTCGCGACGACGCAGCTCGCGCAGACGACGATGCGCTCCGAGATGGGCAAGCTCGACCTCGACCGCAGCTTCGAGGAGCGCACGTCCATCAACGCGGCGATCGTCTCGGCGGTGGACAAGGCGAGCGACCCGTGGGGCATCAAGGTCACGCGCTACGAGATCAAGAACATCACGCCGCCGCGGACGATCCGCGACGCGATGGAGAAGCAGATGCGCGCCGAGCGCGAGAAGCGCGCGATGATCGCCGAGTCGGAGGGCGAGCGCCAGTCGAAAATCAACCGCGCCGAGGGCGAGCGGGCGCAGGCGATCGCGCTGTCGGAGGGCGAGCGCGCCCGCCGCATCAACGAGGCGGAGGGCAAGGCGCAGGAGATCCTGCTCGTCGCGGAGGCGCAGGCGACGGGCATCCGCAAGGTCGCCGAGGCCATCGGCGGGAAGGGCGGCCTCGAATCCGTCAATATGCAGCTCGCCCAGCAGTACCTCACGCAGTTCGGCAACCTTGCGAAGGCGAACAACACGATGATCATCCCCTCCAATCTCGCGGACGTCGCGGGCGTCCTCAAGGCCTGCACGAGCGTCGTGAGGAAGATCGAGGGCTGAAGCGAAGGCATCGTCAGGTCCCATGGGCAAGCTTTTCTGGCAGATCTTCAAGTACGGCGTCATCGGGGTGCTGGCGACGGCCGTCAACCTCGTCGTCGCCGAGCTGTGTGCGGCGTATGTCTGGCCGTGCCTCGGCCCGGACGACCTCTTCGTCAAGCACTGCGGCTTCGCGAGCGCGGCGGTGGCGGACGCGACGCGGGCGAATCTCGCCGTCGTCTGCAACCTCGTCGGCTTCTTCGTCGCGAACGTCCTCTGCTGGCTTCTGAACCGCCGGTACGTCTTCACGCCGGGGCGGCACCGCTGGCTCGTCGAATATGCGCTCTTTCTCGCGGGCAGCGGCTTCGCGATCCTCTGCGGCTCGGCGGTCATCTGGGCGCTCGTCCGATTCCAGGGAATGCAGACGACGTACTCGTTCGTCGTCAACGTGATGGTCTCGGTGGCCGTCAACTTCGTCGTCCGCAAGTTTTTCGTCTTCAAGGAATAGGGAGGTCTGAAAGTGGGTCCGTCTGTCCGTTGTCCTTTGTCGATTGTCCTCTCGCTCTCCGTCCCGGCATTCGCCGCCGTCGAGAGCGGCGACACGCTCCGGGCGGCGCAGATCGTCGCGGAACGGACGGCGTCGGAGGTCGCCGAGAAGGCGGTCACGGACGCCGTGAAGGCGGCGGCCGAGAAGGTCGCGCAGGAGACGGTCGATGCGGCGGTGAAGGCCGCCGTCGAGAAGGCCGCGAAGGACGCGGCGAGCGCGGCGGCCGCGAAGGAGGACGCCAAGGCCGAGAAGGAGCAGGCGAAGGCCGAGCGCAAGGAGACCCTGCGGCAGGTCGAGACGCGCGTCTTCAAGCTCAACCACGCCTCCGCCGCCGAGGTCGCCGAGAGCTTCAACGCGATGTGGAGCGGCGACTTCGGCTCGGACTGGAAGGTGACGAAGATGGCCGTCGCGTTCCCGGAGCCGAACGTCGTCATGGTGACGGCGCCGCGCCTCATCCTTGACGCCTGCGAGAAGTCCGTCCGCGAGCTGGACGTCGAGGCCCAGCAGGTCTACATCGAGGCGCGTTTCGTCGAGCTCGGCAACACGGCCTCGCACAAGCTCGGCATCGACTGGTCGATGCTGGACGGCATGAAGGGCACGCTCGGCATCAACGCCGGCTACAACGAGCGCAAGCTGAAAGGCGTCAGCACCTACAACAGCGCGGACAACAGCTACACGCTCTCCTCGTCGGCCGCGAACACGGGCGCCCAGAGCGCCAACCTCTCGCACGTGAACGTGACGCTCGGCATGAGCGACCTGTACGTCGTCCTGCGCGCGCTGGAGGCGAGCGAGGACGCGCGGACGTTCTCGAACCCGAAGATCATCGTCTCGTCCGGCAAGAAGGCGACGGTGGACATGACGACGAAGTATCCGAACGTGACGGTTGCCGTCAAGCGCACGATCAACGACTCGACGCAGTCGATCGACCTCGACATGAAGATGGCGTCCATTCCGGGCGAGGATTCGCTCATGTTCGCGAAGGAGGCGTTCTTCAGCTGGGGCATCTCGCTCGACGTCACGCCGCGCATCTCGACGAACGGGCTCATCAACGTGACGATCGTGCCGACGATCAGCTCGCTGGACACGAGCGTCGAGAGTTCCGGGTTCATCCAGTCCGCCGACTCGACCGGGACGTCCAGCAAGTACCCCGTCATCAACGTGCAGCGCCTGCTGACCGAGTTCAACATGGCAAGCGGCATGACGGCGGTCATCGGCGGACTTTCGCGCACCGTCGAGCGCCAGGTCGACAGCGGCATCCCGTGGCTGCGCGACTGGTGGTGGATCGGCCCGCGCCTCTTCGGCTCCAAGCAGCGCATCAAGGAGCAGAAGGAGATCATCGTCTTCGTGACGGTGGGGCTGGTCGATCCCCGGAACATCGCGAAGGACGCGGGTCTGCCGAAGAACGCCGTCCTGGGCCGCCAGTACACGCAGGACATCCGCCGCGAGCCGGGCGACCGCCGCCGCCGCACCGAGGGCATCCAGTCGCTCGACCTCCGTCCGCTGGAGGAGCAGTACCGCGATCCGCGACGGACCAACCGCGTCCAGCGGGTCTTGCTGGACGACTACATGCCGTTCCGGCGCGAGGCGGAAGAGTACGATTAGCCGATCGGCTGCCAACGGTGGAGAAGAGGAAGGATGAGAGGTAAGCGATGAGGGTTGCGATTGTCTATCCGCCGCTGAAGAGCGAGAAGGGCGTGCCGCTCCTCACGCAGAACCGCCAGTTCCAGTGGTTCTCGCGTCCGACCTACATCTTCCCCGTCGTCCCCGCGACGGCGGCGACGATGCTGAAGAAGGCCGGCCACGACGTCCTCTTCCTCGACGGCATCGCGGCGGAGCTGACCGAAGAGGCGTTCGGCGCGCAGCTGGCCGCATTTCGTCCCGACCTCGTCGTCCTGGAGACGAAAACGCCCGTCGTCAAGCGGCACTGGCGGTGGATTGAGGCTCGCACAACGGACGGGGCCTCTGGCGGCCCCGAACCCTTGCCCAAGGAGGTGAAATTCATTCTTGTCGGCGACCACGTGACGGCCTTGCCGCAGGAGTCGATCGAGAAGCCCGGCGTCTGGGCGGTCATCCCCGGCGGCGACTGGGACTACGGGCTCTTGGACTTCATTGCGGCGGGGGGTCCGCGCGGCGTCCAGCCGTTTGCGCTGCGCGACTCGCTGAAGGACGCGCCATGGATCGACCGCGACCTCGTCCACTGGGAGCTGTACGCGAAGCGGAACGGCAACTTCCGCCGGACGCCCGGCACGTACATCATGTCCGGCCGCGACTGCTGGCACGGCAAGTGCACCTTCTGCAGCTGGACGACGCTCTATCCGAAATACCGCACGCGCGACCCGATCGATGTCGTGGACGAGATCGAGACGCTCGTCGCGAAGTACGGCGTGAAGGAGATCATGGACGATTCGGGCTCGTTCCCGGTCGGCTCGTGGCTCACGACGTTCTGCGAGGAGATGATCCGGCGCGGGCTGCCGAAGAAGGTGCGGCTCGACTGCAACATGCGCTTCGGGCGCCTGACGCTCGACGACTACCGGCTCATGCGCCGCGCGGGCTTCCAGTTCGTCCTCTTCGGCGTCGAGAGCGCGAACCAGGAGACGCTCGACCGCTTCTGCAAGGCGCTGAAGGTCGAGGACGTCGAGCGGGGCGCACGCTGGGCGACCGAGGCGGGGCTGGACGTCCACGTCACCTTCATGTTCGGACACGCCTGGGAAGGGCCGAAGGAAATCGCGAACACCGTCCGCCTCGCGCGGCGGCTGCTCGCGAAGGGCTGGGCGAAGACGCTCCAGTGCACGCTGACGATTCCCTATCCGGGCACGCCGCTCTTCAAGGAGCTGGACGCGAACGGCGGCCTCCTCACGAAGGACTGGGACGAGTACGACATGCGGCGCGCGATCACGAAGACGCCGCTGGTTTCAGAGGACGAGATCAAGCGCGCGATCCGCGACGTCTATCGCGGCTTCCTCCAGCCGGGCGCGCTGTGGCATCGCCTCACCTCGACGCGCACGCTGTTCGACTTCGGCTTCTACTATCGCGGCGTCCGCTCGCTGATCGGCCACCTGATTGATTTTAAGCCGGCGTGAACCCATTCGCCTTTGGCCTCCGTTGTCACAGGGGGCGACTGTCGCCGACGTGTCGCAGTTGACAGGCGAATGAATTTTATGCTATCCTGTCCGCACAATGAAATCCTTGGTTAGAGAGAGCTTGAGCATAACGTGCGCAGAAACGGCCCTGAGAGGCCGTTGGGTGCGTTCGCTCGGTTTCATCCCCACCCCCCATCTTTTAGCCAACGCACAGCAAGGCCCTGTCGACGGGCTGACTCGACCTCTGGTTAGAGGCCGCGTCGCCTTGCGTTTGCCTGAATGACACACAAACAAGAAAGGAACCTGCCATGAAAAAACTCATGCTCCTCGTCTCCGCCTGCACGGCGTTCGTCGCGGTGGCCGCCGACACGTACAAATACGTCGCCAACGGCGACGGGACCTGCCGGCTTCTCCGGCTGACGAGCGCGGTGCCGCAGCACCTCGTGATCCCGGATGAATACGAAGGGCTGGCCGTGACGGCCCTCGGAGGTCCGGAAGATGCGGCGTACTACGCGGCGAATCCGAAGGACGAGGGGCTGACCTTCCTCGGCCTGAACATGGACAAGCTGCAGTTTGGCACGAAGCTGAAGAGCGTCGAGATCCCGGAGGGCGTGGAGGAAATCGGCCTCAACTGCTTTGCGATGGAAACGGCCCTGAGGGCGGTCGCCTTCCCGTCCACCCTGAAGAAGATCGGCGACTGGGCGTTCATGGGTTCGGGGCTTCTTGTTCTCGACTTCGGCAAGACGCAGCTCGAGTCGAGCGGCTTCCAGGCGTTTGGCGCGATGCCGAACCTCGTGCGGGCCGTCTTTCCGAAGACGTTGGCGACGATGGGCGCGATGAGCTTCATCTGGAAGGACAACCTTTCCGTTGCGAAGAAGCTGAAGTACACGGCCATCAGGCCTTTGACAACCGTCTACTTCATGGGCAAGACGCGTCCCGAAGTCCTCGCCGCGCCGTGGGACGGCGGGGACTCGTTCTGGGCGGAGGCCGGCATGGACAAGGTCTTCTCGACCTCGGATGCGACCAGCCCGCTGGGGTCGGTGGCGGACCGCGTGAAGAATCCGCATGCGCTCGAAGGCGTGACGGTCTACGGGGCCGACATCCGCTGGAGCGGGAATTGGCAGGGCGTTCCGTCGAAGAGCACCACCAAGGAATCCGTCCCCTCCGAGCCGGTCCTCGGCCCGTGGTACGGCTACGTGAACGATTCCGGGCGCATGGCGCTGGTTGCGGATGCGGAGGTCTATCTGGACGGCTTCATCGCGATTCCCGTCTACGGCCTTCGGGGCGCGCCCTATCCGAGCGACATCAGCGTCGAGGGCGACACGTTCGGCATGGGGCGCGCCGAGTTCATGTCGGACAGGTCGCTGTTTGACGAACTCCAGGTCGAATCGCAGTTCGATGCCTTTGTAGACGAGACGATCTTCTACAATGACAAGACCTACCGCTGGGACAACGCGGCGGCGCAGAAGGCCCCGACCTTCGCGCCGGCGCGGGAACTCGCGCCCGACGTGTGGCCGGACTGGATGCCGTACAACGAGACGCATGAGGAGCCGCGCTGGTGGATCGTCGTGCGCGTCCCCGCCAAGCAGAGTGCCGCAGCGGCGAAGCAGTCGTTCACGATTGCGCTGAATCCCGAGAAGTTCCCCAACGCCGCGCCGCTGAAGGTCGGTTTTACGCGCAGCAAGAGCCAGGCGGTCGTGACGTTCGACCTCGACGGGAAGGGCGAGGCGGAATCGGACGGCGGCGAACTCGTGCAGACGCTCACGAAGGGCGATTCCGGCGACGACATCGAGGAGCCGAACGTCACCGCCAACATGGGCTGGGAATTCATCGGCTGGAAGCCCGCGCTCCCGAAGACGGTCAAGGGAGACATGACGCTCAAGGCGCAGTACCGGGGGACCGTCCAGGTCAACGTGCGGCTGGATCCGGCGGCGGAGGCGGTGGGATGCAAGGTGACGGGCCTCCCGAAGGGCGACAAGCGGTACGCCCCGGGCGAGAAGGTCACGCTCAAGGCCGTGCCGGGCAAGGGGTGCCTGTTTGACCGCTGGAGCCTCTACACGTCGCTCGACTACGCCGAGGGAAGCAGACTCTTCCAGCCGGACGGCTTCGACCGCTTTACGCCGGCGATCTCCTTCACCGTCCCGGAGGGATGCCGGAGCGTCTGGGCCTACGCGAGTTTTATGCCGGACTCCATCTATATCCAAGTCCTTTCGCCGTCCGTGGAGTGGAAGGCGGGGAGTCTGGGTAAGATCGACTTCGTCGTCTCGTCAGGCACGACGCCGTCCGTCAAGGTGACGGGACTGCCCGCCGGGCTTTCGTGCAACGCCAAGGAAGGGACGATTACGGGTGCGCCGAAGGCGCCGGGCGTCTACACGGTGACGATTTCGGCGACGAACGCCAACATCAAGGATCCGGTGAAGAAGACGCTGACGATCACGGTGCCGAACATCCGGAGCGACAAGATCGGCGGCATCACGTACGGCACGACGGACTACAACTACACGCTCGGTGCGGCGGTCGGCGGCCTCAGGCCGACGGCGGAGGCCGGCTACACGCTGAAGGTCTCGGGTCTGCCGCCGGGGCTGAAGTACGACACGAAGACGGGCGAAATCACGGGCGTTTCGACGAAGACGGGAACCTCGACCGTGACGATCACGGGCATGAAGCCCGGCGCGCCGAACGAGACGGCGACGATCACGCTCAACGTGCGCGCGATCTCCCCGCTTGCGGTCGGCACCTTCAACGGCAACTTGTGGAAGGTGGACGAAGATGGGGGATGCGACTGGTCGGAACCGATCGACGGCACGATCACGCTCACGGCGACGGCGGCGGGCAAGCTGACCGCAAAGGCCGTGACGAAAGAGGGCACCTACTCCTTCTCGGCATCGGCGTGGGACAAGGTGGACGACGCCACCGGCAAGTACCGCGTGACGATGGCGACGAAGGCGGGCGACACCCTCGTGATCGTCGTCAATGCGCGTGAGGACGAGGAGCAGCCGTGCAACTGGGTGGACTACCAGATCGAGGTTCCGGATTCGCCGACCTCGCCCGACAATGAGCTGAAGCTCGCCTCGGGCAAGACCTACAGGGTCCGCGCCCAGCGGAATCCCTTCGCGGGGGCGGATGCGTGGTATTTCGCGGTGGGTGAGCCAGATCCGGAGGATCCGGAAGGTTCCCGTCTGCTGTCCTATGTCGAGACCGCGGCAGAGGCCAACATCACGGTGACGCTCAAGTCGGGCGGCACCGCGACGGTCGCGGGCAAGGTGGACGGCCTCTCCGTCAGCTTCTCCTCCGCCGTCGATTTCAGCGGCCTTGCTCGGTCTGGCGACACGCTGCGCGTGGGCGGCGCGATTCCCGTCACGGTGAACAAGGTGAAGAAGCTCGCCGTGGTGAATGTCTCGCTGTGGCCGTCGAAGTCCCATTCGGAACACCCCGACGGCGCGGGCTACATCATCATCAAGTAAACGCCATTCGAGAACGAAAGAATGCCAAAATGGTGATGAGGCTCTATCATGGCAGTCAAAACGCGGACGTCAAGCCCGTCTACGGGCTTGGCGACGCGCACCATGACTTTGGCAAGGACTTCTACCTGACGGACTCGCCGGCATTGGCCAGGGAATGGTCGGTCTATCGTCCGGAATCGCAGGATGGCTGGGTGCATGCCTTCGATTTGGATTTGGACGGGCTTGCGGTCATGGACTTCCGCGCTGAGGACAGCGTGTTTGCCTGGGTGGCCGAGCTGATGAAGCACCGTGATGCCGACGAATCCGCCGCTTATCGCCGACGGGCGCCGTTGTTCATCGAGAAGTACGGTGTTGAGACGGAGACAAGCGACGTTGTGATCGGATGGCGAGCGGACGCTTCCTATTTCTACATCGTCAAGGCATTCGTGCGCGGCGAGGTCGATGCCGATTGTCTGCCCGCCTTGCTGAAACTTGGCGGATTCGGCGTCCAGTACGTCCTCAAGTCGCCGAAGGCCTACGCGCATCTGCGGCCGTTGCCAGAACTTCGCCAGTCGGTGCGATTTGACGAACACCATGCGGCGTATGAAATGCGGGACGGCGCGGCGCGTACGAAAATGCGCGAGTTGATCGCCGATCCGTCGTTCAATCGTCTGGAACGGCTGTTCACGGATCTTGTTCGGGAGGTTCGCCGATGACGCACCCCTACGACGCATCCTATCTTCAGGAGATTGCGGAGACGCAGGGGGCGCTCTTCGAGCGTCTTCAGGACGTTGCGCCGACAGCGGACGGCGTTGACTTCATTCGCACCTACATGAAGAGCAGGACGCGCGCCTACATCGACAAGGGCGATGTCTACTTGGCAACTCTTGGCCCGATGGGCTTGATGGACTATTATCGCCGCGAGGAAGCGACGCCCGTGAAGCCGGGTAAGCCCCTGCGCGGCTTTGTTCCGAACTGGATGGGGCAGTTCTATGCCCAATACCAGTGGCAGACGGGTCTGCAAAGCCGTGCGGTAGTCGAACAGGTGACGCCCGAATGGCTGGCGACCGCCTATCAGGGTCTGCACGACCTCGACCTTTCCCTCGCCGTCACGAAAGTCTCGGCGGAAACGAACCGAAATTTGAGAAGTTGAAACAGAAGGAGAAGAAACCCATGAAACAGAAACTCATGCTCATGACACTGGCGGCCGTGTGCGCGGCGACGGCCTCGGCGG
>DCMF01000033.1 GCA_002321305.1 Verrucomicrobia bacterium UBA1629
GCCAGTGGCGCTTTGGCGACGGCGGCCGCGCGGCCTACGACTGGGAGTGATCCGAAACAAACGCAAGAAAGGAAGAGACGAATGAAGAACCGATGCTGCAAGAAGCTGGCGGCCGCCCTGGCCGCGTGCCTGGCGGCCCTGCTGGCCGGCGCGCAGACGTGGACGGTCTCGGCGCCGCGCGCCTGGTCGCGCACGGAGAACGCCGTGACGCTGAAGACGGGGGCGGACGGCGCGATGGAGCTGCGCCACACCGGCGGGCAGGACTGGTCCATAAACTGCACGGCGCCGATCGACGTGAAGCCGGGCGACGCGTTCCGCTTCAGCTGCGCGTCGAGGGCCCTGTCCGACGTGCCCGCGCCCGGACGCTATTCGCTCGGCGCGATCCTGCGGGACGCGAACGGGAACGCGATGAAGTGGGCTCTGGGGCGCCGTTCGGCTAAGGCGGGCGACCCTGTCTCCACCGAGTTCGTTGTTCCGCCGGGCGGGGCGCGCATCGAGCCGCGCGTGACGGGGCACGGCCCCGCGGGCGTCGCGGTGCGGGACTTCAAGGTGGAATTCCTGGGAAACCGCATGCCCAAGGATCTGGCCCCGCGTCCGGACGTCGTGGCGGAGACGGTGCACCTCAGGGTCGTCGTGTCGGGAAAGGACGCCGCGCTGTCCGTCACGGACAAGAGGACGGGGCGCGTCTGGGCGCCCTCGCCCGCGCCGGAGCGGCAGTTCGTCGTGACGGCCCTTTCGCGGTCGGGACGGGCAATCTGCGCGACGGCCGTCGATCTCGCGTCGCTGCGCACGTGGGGATTCGTCGTCGCGCCGTCGCCGGAGCGGCCCGAGGTCCTCGTGACGGTGACGGGCGAGGGCGAGATGCCCGTCGCGCTCGACTGGCCGCAGGCGTTCGCGACGAGGCCGGGCGACCGGCTGGTCGTCCCCATGAACGAGGGCATCTCGTATCCCGTCACCGAGCCGGACGGCATCCCCGCCCGCCTCATCGCCTACGGCGGGCACGGCATCTGCATGGCCTTCTTCGGCGTGCAGGACGACGCGACGGGCGCGGGCTACATGGGCGTCATCGAGACGCCGGACGACGCGGCGGCCACGTTCCGCCGCCCGGCCGGAGACGAGCCTTTCGCCGCCGGCGTGAGCTGGGAGGCGCAGAAGGGGCGCTTCGGCTACGCGCGGCGCCTCCGCTGCGTGTTCTTCGACAAGGGCGGCCACGTCGCGATGTGCAAGCGCTACCGCGCCTACGCGAAGGAGAAGGGGACGCTCAAGACTTTCGCGGAGAAGGTCAAGGACCGTCCGTCCGTCGACCGCCTCCTTGGCGCGGCCAACATCTGGTGCTGGGACGGCGACAAGGTCGGCATGGCGAAGAAGTTCAAGGAGGCGGGCATCGACCGCTTCCTCTGGAGCGTCGCCGGGAACGCCGGACAGGTGGCGGCGCTCGCGCGGATGGAGGGCGTGCTCGTGGGCCGCTACGACGTCTACCGCGACATCTACCACCCCGACCAGCTCCGTAAGCTCGGCAAGAAGGAAGGGAAGAACATGGAGGCCTGGCCCGATGGCGTGGCGTGGAACAGCGCTGACCCGGACGACTGGCGCAAGGCGTGGGCCGTCAGGGCGAAGGACGGCACGATGACCTTCTGCGCCTGCATGTGCGACGCCGTCTCCGCGAAGTACTGCCGCAAACACGTGGGCGAGGAGCTGAAGACGCATCCCTACACCGCGCGCTTCGTCGACGTGTCGACCGCCGCCTCGTGGGACGTCTGCTGGAACCCCGCCCACCCGATGACGCGCAGCGACAGCCGGGCCTACCGCATGGACCTCCTGCGCCTTCTCGGCGACGACTTCGGGCTCGTCGTCGGCAGCGAGACGGGGCATGACGCCGCCGTGCCGTACTGCGACTACTTCGAGGGCATGCTCTCGCTCGTCGACTACCGCGTGCCGGACTCCGGGAACAACACCGGGAAGATCTGGACGAACGTGCCGCCGCGCGTCGCGAAGTTCCAGGTGGGGGCGGCCTACCGCCTGC
This sequence comes from Verrucomicrobia bacterium UBA1629, assembly GCA_002321305.1. Classification (GTDB taxonomy): domain Bacteria; phylum Verrucomicrobiota; class Kiritimatiellia; order RFP12; family UBA1067; genus UBA1067. Next base: position 2,024 of record DCMF01000033.1, read on the forward strand.
CGCTCTGGGAGCTCGTCTACCACGACTGCCTCTGCGCGCACTGGTACTGGGGCGACTACAACAACAAGCTGCCGGCGCTCTGGGACAGGCGCGACCTCTTCAACGTCCTCTACGGCACGATGGGCATGTACTTCTTCGACAGGACGCAGTGGGAGGAGAAGAAGGACCGCTTCGTGCGCAGCTACCGCATCACCTCGCCCGTCGCACGGAAGACCGGCTACAGCGAAATGCTCGACCACCGCATCCTCTCCGCCGACCGGCTCGTGCAGCGCACGGCGTTCGCGGACGGCACGGTCGTGACGGTCAACTTCGGCGACAAGCCCTTCGCGCTTCCGGAGGGCGGCGAGCTCGCCGCCGGCGGCTACCTCGTGAAATGACAACATAGGCATAAGCAAGGAACAATTCCATGACAGCGGAAAAATCGCTCTACAAGTACGCGCTCCTCGCGGGGCTTGCGCTGTGCGTTCTTCCGGCGGCGTCCGTCCGGGCGGACGAGACGCCCTCGCCGATCGTCCCGTTCGTCATTCCGAACGGGCGGCCGGGAGAGGCGGAGATCCGGGAGATCGTGCGGACGCTCCACGCGAACGGCTACGGGCAGTTCATGCCCTATCCTTCGACGGGCCTCGACTACGATTACCTGGGCGAGGACTTCTTCCGGATGATGGGCTGGTTCATCGACGAGGCGCGGCGTCTCGGCCTCAAGGTCTGGCTCTATGACGAGTTCAACTGGCCGAGCGGATCGGCGCACGGGCGCGTGCCGACGGAGAACGCGGACTGCCTCTACCGCGAGCTGATCGCCGTCACGAACGCGGCGGGCGACGTCTCGTGGCAGACGCTCGTCAGCCGCGAGAAGAACGTCGACAACGACTGCCTCGACACGAACAACCTGGAGCCCGAAAGCGTGACGCGCTTCCTCGAGCTGACGCATCAGGCGTATGCGCGGCATTTCGGACGCGACATGGGGACGGTGATCCGGGGCTTCTTCACGGACGAGCCGGGGCACTGTTCGAGCGCGTGGCGGCTCCGGCGTCCGCCGAACCAGGCGCTGGCGCTGCCGTACTGGCGGTCGATGGAGGACGACTACGCGGCGGCGACGGGCGGACGCGCCTTCCGCGCCGACTGCATCGAGGAGCTGAAGGCCGGCACGCTCGCGACCGGCGAGGCGCTGCGCACGTGGACGGCCATCCGCTCCGCGCGCTACCGGCAGTCCTACTTCGACCGGATCGCGGCGTTCTGCGCCTCGAACGGCCTCGTCTCGACCGGCCACATCTACGAGGAGCACGCCCCGGCGGAGTGCGCGCGCGTGAACGGCCTGCCCTTGCGGACGCTGGAGGGGCTGACGAAGCCCGGCATCGACCTCGTCTTCTCGAACGTCGGGCCGGGCTACGAGTGGCTCACGCTGGCGCTCGGCCAGTCCGCCGCGTGGCATCGCGGCCGTCCGGGCTCCGTCGAGCTGTTCGCGCTCGGGCCGTGCGACCTCACGTTCGCGATGATGCGCCGCCAGTACTGGCTCGCCGCGCTGTTCGGCATCGACACGTACTTCCAGTCCCTCTACCACCAGCGCGCCAGACGCTTCGAGACCAAGGACTCCTATGCCATGTTCACGTCCCCGGCCCAGCCGTGGTTCGGCGAGTCCCGCCTGTTGCACGACGAGGCGCGGAAGGCGTCGGCCTGGGCGAAAAAGCCGCAGGTGTGCGCGCTGGCCGTCGTCTATCCCCAGCGGACGGCCGGGGCCTGTGCACTTGCGCGGCGTCCCGCGCCCGACTTGGCGGGGCTCTGCCGCACGCTCTCGTGGAACGGCTTCAACTACCTGCTGATCGAGGAGGACGAGAAGACCGGCCTGCCGCACGTCCTCGACTGGCAGGGGACGAATCTCGTGGATCGCGCGACGGGGACCCGGCTCGTCGGCGCGGAGGCGGTTCTCGACTGGGCCGAACGCCGGCTCGGACGGAAGCGGACGCCGGGGCGGATCGTCCGCGATTACCTCGACGGATCGCGCGTGACGGTCGATGTCGCGGCCTGTTTCGTGACGGTCGAGACGAAGGGCGGTCAGGCGGACGCGGCCCCGTCCGCCGCATCCGCGCGCCGTGAGATTGGCGCCGATGCGGAGACAGGCTGGCGACTGAAGCTGGACGGCCCGTCGCGTCGCCGCGTCTGGTTCTGGACGTCCAATGTCGGCCCGGTCGTCAACCGTCCGTGGGAGTCCGGCCCCAAGGCCAAGGCCGAAAACCGGCGGCGAGACCAGCCGGACAATTCGGCGAAGGTCACGTTGGAGACGGATTTGAAGGGCGTCCGCTTCGTGTTGCGCACGGTGGGGAAGGATCGTCTTTCGGTCACGCTCGACGGGCGGCCGCTCGACTTCTCCGAAGAGGCGACGTCGCTCGTCTATGCCTTTAACGAGATCTGCCGCGAGACGAAGCCGATGGACCTTGCGGCGGGCGAGCACATCCTGGTTCTCTCCGGCGGGCGGGACGGCAAGATGTTCTTCCCGGCGCTTTGGATGGTCGGCGATTTCGTCGAGCGCGCGCCGAATCGGCTGTCGCCCGTTCCGGCGTCCGTCGGCCTCGGTTCGCTGGCGGCGGCGGGTCTCGGCTCTTTCGCCGGGACGGCGACTTATTCGACCGAGGCGACGTTTGCGCGCGGCGAACGGCTAGTCGTGGACGGCGGCGGTGCGGTCGTGCGCGTCCGCTATGGCGGACGCGACCTGGGCGCGCGCGGCTGGGCGCCGTTCGCATGGGAGATTCCGGCTGATCTCGTCGGACGGCGGCAGCCGTTGGAGATCGACGTCATCACGTCCGTCCGCCCGATCTTCGGCTCGGACAAGTCGCCGGACGCCTGCCTGAACCATTCGCTTTGGGTCGAGTCCACCCTGGCGGACCCGTCGCCCGTCGGCCTCCGCCGCGTGACGGCCGAGACCGTCCGCAGCGGGCCGCGTCCAGCGTCCGCAAACAGTTTCTGATCTAGAAAAGGGTCCGACCCCAATGGTAGGGTTCGAGTGGTAGGGTTTATTGGGGACGGCTTATTGGGGACAGACCCTTCCGAACGGGGGCCTGTCCCCAACTTCAGGGGTCTGTCCCCAGTTTCATGCAGCGAAAAACGCGCAAGACGGTTCATTTTGTGCAGATAGCGTGAAATGAGAATATGCTGCGGAAAATTCTTGACGAGCGAGATGGCCTCCCTTCCGCAGGGGCAATGGGGGTTGGGCGTCCATGACCGTTGCCTGTAGGGGAAGCCCTGCTTTCGTCTGCCGCGCACCTAGAGCGAATCGTGTCGGACTGCGATAGGGCGGGCGC
>DCMF01000125.1:0-191 GCA_002321305.1 Verrucomicrobia bacterium UBA1629
ACAAAATTCTTTGAAGTCCCATAAGATCGCGTCTTCCGTCTTGGAAATTGTTTATCCGATGCGGCATTCGGTCTGGCAAAGCACGCGCCGCGTTCGCAACCGAGGCATGATTTTGTTTCGCAAAAGAGGCACGTTTGGGTTGTCGGGCCAGCCGAAGAAATGGTATCATATCGGCTCATCGGCTCATCGGC
>DCMF01000125.1:294-8894 GCA_002321305.1 Verrucomicrobia bacterium UBA1629
ATCGGCTCATCGGCTCATCGGCGCGACGGCCACTCAAATCAAAAACAGAAAGGCAACTCAGTTATGCAAAACAAGAATGGCCGCCTTGCGCTCGCGGCGGTCGGCGCGGCGCTGGTGTTCGGCACCGCGACGGCGACGGAGACGCAAGTGGCATTTGCCAATGGCGATACGCTTGCGGAAGACCTAGTCCTGAGGGCAAAGGACGTCGGCGATTCGGCGACATTCCGCGCGACGGGCTCGTTCTCGATGCCGGCGGTCGACGAGGCGCGCGGCGAGTGGCCGGTCGGTTTCTTCTCCGGCAACGGCGGAACGCCGGTTCTCGGACTGCATGCGACGACGGATGCAGCGAGAAAGGGCGCGGTCTTCGCCGCGAAAGATGCCGTTGCGTCGATCTCTCTGCCGCAGGCGGGGACTCCCGTAATCGTATTTGAGAAAGGACTGTTCAACTTCCGCGATCCGGGCGGGACGGCGACCGGGAACGCGCTTGAGCTAATGGGCGGGGATCGGACGGTGCGCATCCTGCCGGACGCGGATGTGCGGGCCGGTGCGGTCGTCAACTCCAAGCCCTTGTACACGAACGGAACGCGGTCGCTGCTGGAGATCAAAGGCGAACTGAATGCGGCAGGTGATTTCGACTTCTCGCTTGACGGCTATGCGACGGCGACCGCGTCCGTCGCCGTCGTCGAAGGCGGCCGTCTTGCGGTTGCCGGCGGCTTTTCGCTTGGCAAGGGCAGTCTGGCCAATGACGGCTTTACGCATTCATGGCCGACGCTGGCGCTGACGAACGGCACACTTGCCGTCGGCTCGCTGACGTTCACGCATGGCGCGATCCGGTCCAAGGACGCGCGCGTCGAGATCGCCGGCGATTTCAAGTACGGCATGGGCGGCGGCTGGAAACAGACGGCGCGCGTGATCGATTGGCGCGGCGGCTCGCTGGCCGTTGGCGGCAAGTTTTCCGTGCAGGGATTGGATGAAACGCTCTCCCTGGCGGACGTCGCGGCCTCGGTGTCGGAAACGTTCATCGCCGAGGCCGGAACGCCGTGCCTGCGGCTTGCGGGCGGTTCCTATGCCGCCGGGAAGAGTTTTCTCCTCGGAAAGGCCGGCAGCGCGAACGCCGTTCTTGAAGACGGTGCGGTCTTGTCGTTCGGTTCAGGTTGCGAGGCGTCAATCGGCGGCTGGAGCGGTACGGGCACGGTCGATGTCGTTTCGGGCGAGATCCGCCTGCCGGTGGGCGGTTTCTGGCTGAATCTCGGCGCTTACGGAAGTCCCTACACGGGATTCGGTCGCCTGAACCTGAAAAGCGGGCGCATCGTCAGCGCGGCGACCGCGACGGAGTCCGAGAACGGCATCTACATCGGGCAGACGGGCTACGGCGAACTGAACGTGTCGGGCGGCGCTGTCGATGTCCCGAACATCGTGCTGGGCCGCTGGGAGGGTGCGGGCGATCCCGCATCGCGGTCGTCCTTGAACATTTCGGGCGGCGCGGTTTCGGCGCGACGGGTTTCCGTCTCGTCCCACACGGGGCGTTATGGCGACGTCAGCCTGACGGGCGGTACGCTGGAAACCGCCGCGCTCACGGGCGGAAACGGCGAAGCGAACCTCTTGTCCGATGGCGGCACGCTCGCGACGCACGCGGCGACGGCGAAGAATGTGGATTGGATCGGCGGTTTCACGACGGCGCAGATCGGCGCGCGCGGACTCACGTTGAACGTGACGCATGCTGCGCAGGCGAGCCAGGCGTTTGCCGATACGACGGAAGGCGCCGGGACGCTGACGAAGACGGGCGCGGCGGAATTGACGCTGACTGGCGTTTCCCAAAACGCGCGGACGCATGTGGAAGGCGGCCGTCTTGCGGTTGCGGCGTCCGGCGGCAACCCGTCCGGCGCGTTCACGGTCGTGAACGGCGCGGAACTTTCCTTTTCGGGGGCGCATGAGATTGGCGGGCTGACGCTCGGCGACGCGGCGTCGGCGGGCGTGCTGGCCTTTGTGCCCGGCGAGACGCTGACCGTCAAGGGTGCGCCCGCCTTTCCTTGCGCGAGACTTGCGCTTGAAGGCGAGGCGACGGTCGGCGAAACGTATGCGGTTGTCCGCGCCACGGGCGACCTGACGGCGGCGGAGGCGGCGAAGGGCTGGAAGCGCGGCAAGGTCGTGGACGGTCGATCGGACGGGTGCGCCTACGCCTTCGAGACGGTTTACGATGCGGAGAAGAATGAGACGGTGTTCAATCTCGTCGTCACGAAAGGCGGTTTGCCGGCAGATTCCGACTTGACGAAGTATTCGGATTCGACTACGCTGACGGGAGCAACGGACGCGAACGGACTTCTTTTCGACCCGTCGGGCGCGTTGACGCTGGAGGGCGGCACGATCACGTTGCGGGACGTCGGGCAGCCTGTCATCAAGGCCGTTTCGGGCTCTTCAACAGTCCGTAACGCGCTGGATTTGCCGAGCGTCGTCCGCGTGGACGTGGCCGAGGGCGCATCGCTTGCGCTCGACGGCACGCTGACGGACGGCGGCCTGGAAAAGACGGGGGCGGGACACCTGTCCCTTGGCGGTTCCGCCAACGCCTTTGCGTCGGGCATTGCCGTGAAGGCCGGTTCGTTCGAGGCGACGCCTGCAGCGCTGGGTTCGTCTTCGGGTTCGCCGCGCGACTTCGCCGTCGGCAATGTCGCCGTGGCGATCCGGGATGCGGACAAGACGGCCAAGACCGTCCCGTTTGCCTTTGTCATGGCGGCGGACGCGACGGAAGCCGTCGCCGTCTCGGCGGAAGCCGATGTCACGTTCGCGGCAAGCCCGCACTCGACCGGCGGCGCGCTCGTGAAGCTCGGCGCGGGTCGTTTCGCGTTGCAGGCGGAGGAGTCCGGCGACTACGCTTACGCCTTTGGCGACGGCGCGCACACGGCGAACGACGTGTTCGATTCCCTGTCGCCGGCCGGAGAGCGAACCGTCCCGGCGACGGGCTACACGGGCTTCAACGTGGCGGACGGCGAAGTCGCCTTTGTCGGCGCGCAGCCGGAATCGGCGGCGGCGCCCGTCTTCAAGATTCCGCATGGTGCGCGGCTGGGGCTGAAGACGACGTCCGCCACGTCCGCCCCGGGTCTCGTGATCGACCATTGCCGGGCGGTGATCGGCGGGTTCTTCAAGCATCTGCTCCTGGCGGCGGAGGCTTACGAGGGCGAATACGCGCCAACGGCGGTTTCGCCGTATCTCTTCGTCACGAACGGCGCGTCCGTCGAGGCCGACACCATCACCTGCGGCATGGCGGCGGACGCCGCCAAGGCGGCGCTGGACGTGTCGCCGCTGGTTGAGGTCAAGGACGGCTCCAGCCTGTCGGTGTCCTCGATGGTCAATCTCTCCGTGCGGACCGGGTGTCGGGCGAAGTGGACGGTTTCCGGGGGCTCGATGATCGAGGCCGTCAGCAGCTTCCTCTGGAACGGCGGGCTGGACTTCACGCTGGATGGATCCGAAGCGAAGTCTGAGCGGCTGACGATCGACAACGCCGCCGTCGGCACGTGGCTCGTGCGGAACGGCGGACGGCTGAGCGTGCGGAACGTCGAATCGCGCGGCACGGCGACGCCCGTGACGCTTGCCTTTGACGGCGGTTATTTCGCGCCGTCGGACGGTGACTGCGAGTTCCTGGTCAAGAACGCCTTGGACGTTCGGTTCGAGGCGCGGGAAGGAGGTCTCCGACTGGCCGTGCCCGCGAGCCGGACGTGGACGATTCGGACGCCGGTTTCGGGCGCTGGTGGCCTCGTAAAGGAAGGGGCCGGCACGCTTGTCGTCGGCACGGCGCTGTCCGTCTCGTCGGACGGGAAGGCGACGAACGACCTCGGAGTCGCGACATTGGCCTGCACGGGCGTGACGCGCATTCGGGAGGGCATCGTCCGGCTGGAGCCGGGAAGCGCGGACGGCGCGGCGTTTGACGTCGCCGCCGGCGCGACGCTCGACTTGGGCGGCGGGGCGCACGCGATTTCCGTGACGGGCGCCGGCACGGTCGCGAACGGCGCGCTGAAGCGGGGCAGCGTCCTTGGGCAGGGCACGACGTTCGTGGATGTCGAGATCCGGAACGGCGTGCGGATCGATGTCCGCGCATACGACGTCTCGCAGCGTCCGTCGGGGCTGGTGATCGGTGCTGTGTCCGGCACGACGACGGTCAGCGAGTCGCCGCGTCGGCTGTGGGGCGACGAGACGGCGGCACGCTACCGCGGACGGCTTAGGGTCGTCGACGGAACGCTCATGCTGGACATCACGGATCCGCCGGGACTTGTCATCAGCATCCGATAGTCATTTGTCAGAACAGGAGAAAGCGAAAGCATGCAATCAAGGAAAGCGAACAACATGAAGAGACTGTCATTGACCAAATGGGGAATCGTCGTCGGGTGGGCGGCGGCGCTGTCGGCGGGAAGCGCATTGGCGGCCGAATTCACGGGAAAGTCCTTTGCGGGCGCCAACGGGGAGATAACCTTTGACGAGAGGGGACGTCTCGATTTCCGAGACAACGCGTCGAAGATCGAGGCGGGATGGAGCGGGTTCGACCCGGCGGGGAAGTACATCTGCCTGGGCGGCGCGAAGAACGTCCGGCGCACGATCGACGCGGACGCCAGGCGCATTCGCGTGACGGGCGACCTGCCGGCGGGCGAGAAGAACGCCGCGCTCCCGCTTTTCGGGGAACTGGCCTTTGCGCCGGACGGCAAGCGTGTGCGCGTCACCTTCCGGATCGGCACGCCGGAGCGTCCGGCCAAGGGGTTTCGGTTCTATGCGGCCAACAGCTTCCGCAGCCGGAAGCTGGGCGACGCCCACGGGCGGGAAGTCTGGGCGGACGGCGAGAAGCGCAACGCGAACTTCAACCCTGCGCAGCGCAGGCGCTTCGACGTGGACTTGGGCGAGAGTCCTGCGGAGGTTCGCCTCGCGCTCGCGCCCGACCGCACGGAGCTGGCGTTCCTTCCCGTGACCGGCCGCATCGGCGTCGCGCAGAACTGGGAAAAGCCGCAGGAGACCTATGACCGCTTCGAGGTGGTCTTCGGCAGTCCCGAAAACCGAGCCGAGATCGTCTATGACATCGATCTCGACCTGCCCCTGTCGCGCGAGGCCGCCGCGAAGGGGTACATCGTGAACGGTTTTGACTTCGGCCCCGCCGGTTTCAGGCTGCCGGACTTCAGCCGCAGTCCGAACCTGCTCGTGAACGGGTCTTTCGAAGACGGGCTGGCCGGCTGGCAGAATCGCCGTCACGGTGCGACAGAAGGCGACTGGCCGGAAGGCTACGCCTGGCAGATCGACGAGACGACCGCCGTGCACGGCAAGCGCTCGCTCCGCCAGTACGTCCACGGCGGAAACGGCAACCTCGCCTCGTTCGCGTTCCCGGTGAAGCCGCGGACGAAGTACACGGTCAGCTTCTGGGCGAAGACCGACCTCGACGCGGCGGACGCGCCTGAACTGGTCCTGACCGGCTGGACGCAGGCCTACGGGCCTTATGTGGACGGCGGCAGTTTCGGCCGCCCCACGAAAGAGTGGAAGCGCTACACGCGCGTCTACACGACCCCGAACCGGCTCATCCAAGTCGCGCTCGGCATCGTCGACCGCAAAAAGCCCGGACACGTCTGGTTTGACGCCGTTTCGTTCACGGAAGGCGAGACGCCGCCCGATCCCTACGTCTGCTGCGATGTCGGCGTCTCGCTGGAGACGACGGCCCCGATGCACACGGCGGACTACGGCGGCATTCTCGGCGCGAAGCTGCGCGTGCGGTCTGCCGCGCCCGGCAAGGGCCGGGTCGCCTGGAAATGCCGCGACGTCTTCAAGCGGACGCTGAAGAAAGGCGCGTTTGACGTGTCGTTGCGCGGCGGCGAAGAGCCGTTTTGGCGAGAGATGCCGGAACTGGAGGGCTTTGAGCCGGGCACCTATGTCATCGAGTCGCGCCTGACCGGGTTCGGCGAGCCGGTCGTCTTTTATTCGCGCTTCGCCGTGCTGGTCGACAAGTCAGCCCCGTTCAAGCACCGCACACTGCTGAACGGCGTGGGAGGCGCCCGTGTCGTCGAGGTCACGGAACGGTTCCTGACCGCGTGCGCCAAGGCGGGCATGGGCTCGGTCGTCTCGTTCAAGCCGCCGACGCGGAAGTGCTATGAGCGTTTCTACCGTCCGCTCGGCTACAAGGTCATTTCGCAGATCCTGTGCGACGACAAGATGCCGTTCAACTGGGACCAGGAGAATTTTCTGGGGAAGTGGAACGTGGCGCGCACGCGGCCGAACGGACTGCCGACCGTCCCCGACTCCGCGAAGCCGGAATTCGTGAAGTGCGGCTACGAAATGGGACGGAAGTATCCGTACATCGACTGGTGGAAAACGGTGAACGAGCCGATGTACACCCCCGAGGACACGCGCGCGGCCGTCAAGGTGATGGGCTGGATCGCGGAAGGACTCCACAAGGCCGATCCGCAGGCGAAGATGCTGACACCCGATCCGGGCGCCGTCGACGAGTCGGTCGTCGAGTTCTGGAACGGCGGCGGGTCGAACTACTGCTCGAACCCTGCCGTGCATCCCTACCGCGAGCATCCCGAACGGCCCGATCTCGACGCCGACATCCAGATGCTGCGAACGAAATTCTCCAAGGACACGAAGATCCTCTTTTCGGAGGGGAACCTGTTCTCGATGTTCGAGTTGCCGGAAAACAACGTGACGGCGATCGGACACGGAAAGGCGCTCGCAAGCTCGGACAGCTGCCGCCTGCATCATTTCACCTACGACATCGGCCTCGGCGAGAAGGCGTCGCTGGCGCACATCATGCGCTATCGGCTCGCGGCGTTCAAGCACGCCGACTTCGTGCTCGTCGATAACGACTGGAACTTCTGCGCGCCCGAAGTCCCGTTCATCGGGCTGGACATGGTCCCGTCCGCGCAGGTGTTCTCGATCAACACGCTGGCCAGTCTCCTCGGCGACGCGGACTTCAGGTGCGACATCCTCTTCGGCGAGCCGGTGCGCTGCTACCTGTTCGAGGATGCCGAGAAGCGTCCCGTGGCCGTGATCTGGAACTACGACATGAACGTGTTCACGGAGCCGCAGCTCGTGAGCTCGCTCGTCCTTGCCGGACTGACCGAGCCGTTCGAGCTGTTCAACATGACGGGCGCGCGGGAGAAGACACCCGAAAACGGGCTGCTCCCGGTTGACGGCTGTCCGCTGTTCGTTCGTGGGCGCCCGGGACGCCTCGCCGCGTTCAAGCGTCAGTTCGAGGCGCTCGACATGGTCGGCGGCGCGGTGCCCGACTTCCGCATCGAGACCGAGATCAAGGACGCCAAGCTCAATCTCGTCGTCTCGAACCTCCGGGCCAAGGAGAAGGCGGGGCGGCTTGCCGTCAAGTCGGACAACCGGGTCCTGCTGGACACGGAGGTCGCGCTTACGCCGCAGGGAAAGAAAGTCCTGACCTTGCCGCTGCCCGAACAGGCGGGGCGCACAAAGGCGGCCTATACGCTGGAGTTCCATGCGCCGGGGAAAGAGCCACTGTTCAAGGAATTCGACCTCGACCTGTTCAAGGCCCGCAAGGCGCCGGCCGGATTTGCGGCGGACGGGAATCTGGCGAAATGGGCCGATGCGCCAGCTGTCGCGCTGGCGACTTACCGCGACTATCCGCCGCCGGCCAAGAGCAAGTGGTTCGGACATCCGCTCTTCCGCAAGGGCGACGCCGATCTCGCGGCGAACGTGCGGGCGAAGTGGAACGAGAAGGGTCTTTACCTGCTCGTCGAGGTGACGGACGACGTCTACAGCCCCGATCCGCGCGAGAACATTCTCGCGTCGTACAACGGCGACGGGCTTCAGATCTACCTCGATGTCTTCGGCGACGGAGACCGGAACGCCGTGCGCGGCAGCTATGCGCCGGACGACCAGGCCTACATGATCCGATGCCGGGACGGCAAGAAGGTCGAAGCCTACCGCGAAGTCGCGCCGTGGAAGCAGTTCGCGTTCACCCGCCCCGGCCCCGAGCCGCGCATCGGGGGCACGTTTGTCAAGACGGCCGCCGGCTACGCCTTCGACCTCTTCTTCCCGGTTGAGTCGCTTCCGCCGTGGAGTCCGAAGGCCGGTGCGGCGATGGGAATCTCGATTCTCGTCAACGACAACGACGGCGACTATCGCAAGCGGGCCGCCCAGCTGAACGAGGGCGAGGAGCCCATGGGCCGCCCCGGCATCTGGCCTTTGATGGTCCTGGAAGAGGAAAACAAGTAAAAAAGGAGAAAAATGAAAAAGACAGTGAAAATCAATCGGCGCAGCTTCCTTTTCGGATCTGCGGCGGCAACCGCCCTCGCCGGCTGCGCGACCTCCAGGATGGGGGCGCGCGCGCTCAAGCCGGGCGAGAAGTACCGTGTGGCCATGATTGGCTACGGCATCCAGATGCGTACCGCGCTTCTGCCGCAGTTCCTGGACAAGAAGCTTGCGGCGAACGTGGACGTCGTCGCGGTTTGCGACTGCGACCGCGTACGCGCGGCGGCGGGCGTCGAGCAGGTCAACAAGGCGTACGGCAACAGCGCGTGCAAGGTCGTCTACGACTTCCGCGAGGTGCTGTCCGACCCCGAAATCGACGCGGTGTGCATCGCGACGCCGGACCACTGGCACGCCTACAT
>DCMF01000040.1:0-3623 GCA_002321305.1 Verrucomicrobia bacterium UBA1629
GGCTGCGGCAGGCGACGGGGACAAAGGACCCGACGCCGACCAGCGCCCTGCTCGGAAATGAGACGGGAAGCGCGAACGGGACGATGCACGAGGTCGTACGGGAACTCCTGAAAGATTTCCGCATGACGTTCTCATCATTGGAGGAGGGGCTGGCGCAGAGGTTGGATCCGGAACGGGTTTTTCTCGATCCGGCGGTGCCTAAACAGGAGGCGGCAAGAGGAAAACGGACGCGGCATGGGAGATGTCTAAGAGACTGCGTGATCCGAGAAGCAGTCTCCACGATTTCTGATGCACAAAGACTTCCTGATGCCCGCAAACGGAATCTCCGTCTCCTATGAGAACAATAGTCAATAGGCCATCGCGGAGCGATTCCGCCAGCTGCGAAAGCAGGTGATGTCCTTCTCCTATCCGCGCTCCGGGACTTTCGTCGCCCGCGCTCCTTACAATGCGTCTGCGGGGGTGCTGCCTGACCCGCGCATTCATGGATGCGGACACAATTCCGCACTCACCCGCGACGCGACATCTGTGCTTTCCCGCAGCTCCTCGGGCCAGCCGCCGTCCGACAAGCCGCTGGGTCCGCGCCTGCGCAGCCGTCGTCCCGGAGCGCATCGCCTCGAACTCGCGCCTTGCGGAACCTGGACGGGTCCGCGTCGATCGACGCCACGAGCGCCACGCCGGAGAGGAGACCCATGCCGTACACCTCGCGCGCCCTGTCGACCTTGTCCTTGAGCTCCGGGGACTCGGCAGGCGACCTGATCTGGGCCTCGTAGGCCCTTGTCCTGGGGTCTGCCGTCACCAGGACGCCCATAAGCGGCCTCGCCACGGACTCGAAGTCGGCGGGCCACCCGGACCTGTCCAGGGCGTGCACCCGGTTGGCCGAGCAACTCGGCAACCTGTCGACCGCGTATCGACGATGGGCGCACGGCGCAGGGAACGGCAGGACGAGGCGCAGCGGCTTGCCGACTCGAACCCTACCACTGGGGGCTGACCCTCAACGGGCGCAAATCGCCTCGCTAAGGGCTGTTCGCCCTCTCGTGATGGAGGCAGTCGAACGGGATGGCCGTCCAGGACGCGGCGGCGAGTCTGGCTTCGTCCGGGGCCGAACGCCACTGGAGGCCGAACGCGCTCTGGTCGTAGCTGTCGTTCGGCGTCACGCGCACCGCAATCGGATAGTCCCTCCCCTTCTCCAGCCAGCGGCGCGCCACAGGCTCGCCGAACTCCCAGCGCGTCCCGTTCTTGCCCTCGAAGAGGACTTCCCCGCCCAGGACGATGCGCGGCGAGCAGGCGAACTTGATGCGGAACTCGTACCAGCCGGTTTCCGGCGCCGTCAGGAAGCCCTTGTAATACGAGACCTCGCCCCGGTTGAACGGCCACATGTTCCCCGTCAGGTACCGCACGCCCGTCTCTCGCGAGCCGTCCGCCTTGACCCGTCCGTACCGCAGGCCCGTCGTCGGCAGGGCCGATGCGTCCACGGGCGTCGGCTCCAGCGCGCCCGGACACCAGTCGCCCGGCGCGTAGCCCGAATACGTCATGTCCGTGAACCGCACGGGGCCGATGCCCTCGTAGTTCCTCTGGCGCGCAGACGTCTTCGCGAACGAGCAGCCCGAGACAAGCAGCGTCCCGCCGCGATGGCGGATGACCGTGATGTCGTCGAGTCCGAAGGACGGGTTCGCGTAGTAGCTGCACCCGAAGAGCCGCGCCTCGCCGGCGATGTCGAAGCCGATCTTCGCCGTGTCGGCGTAGCAGTCGCGCAGGATGCTCGCGTTGTCCTCCATCCTGAAGGCGATGGAATCCTCCAGCATCTCGCCGATGCCGCCCGGAGACCTCGGCCCGACCGTCCCGCCCCAGACGTGGCACCGCGTCAGGCGGTTCGCGCCGGCCCCCCGGAAGTGGAAGCCCGTCGTCCAGTCCACGACCACGATGTCCGTGTAGTGGCAGTCGCCGCTTTCCGAGTAGACGGCCGTGTTCCCGGCGAGCCCCTTCATCGTGCACTTGAAGTAGAGGTTGCGGGCCATCAGCTCGTAGCCGTGCCGCCGCGTCTCGTTGGCGACGGCGAGTCCGTACCGCCTGCCGTTCGTGAAGGTGATGTCGTCGAGCGTGTAGTGCTGGAAGCCGTTCAGCGACAGGCACGAGGCGAGGCCGTTGCCGTCGATCTTTCCGCCGCGCACGAAGAGGCTGTAGTCGTGTCGGCGGTCGTCACACGGCAGTGCGTCGAAGAGCGGCTGCACGTTGATGCGGATGACGAACGGCATCTCCCGAACCGCCCGCACGACGGCGGACTTGTCGAGCGCCAGCGAGCAGAGGTTCGTCACCGAGACCATGGACGCCAGGCGATACTCGCCCGCCGGCACGCGCACCGTGCCGGACGGGTTCGCGTCAACCGCCCGCTGAAGCCGCCCCGAATCGTCCGTCTCGCCGGCGCGGCGCGGATAGTCCGAAAGCGACCCGCCCGAAGCGACCGCCGCGCCGAGGCCGACGACAAGCGCCAGAAGGAACTTCGCCATGCGCCGCCTCGCCTATCGGAGGATCACGCAGACGCCGTCGCGCTGCCTCGTCGTGAGCGAAACGTCCTGGATGAACGCCGCGCCCGTCTTGGGGAAGTTGTAGGACGAGAGCGCCAGCCCCACCTGGAGTTCCGTCCAATCGCCCACGCGGAATTCCCGGACGGTCTGCGTACCGTCCCAGATCCCCGCCTGTTCGCCGTCGATGTAGCACGTCAGCTTCTGGCGGCGGCGCTCGATCCGGAAGCGGATCGGACGCGGCGACCCGCCAACCCAGTCTTCGCTGGCGTTGCTCAGCACCGTGCCGCCGTCCGCGGCGCGCCAGGACACGAAGGGCTTGCGGTTGCCGCCGCCCGCCAGCAGCAGCGACAGGTTCTTCGCATTCGCCTCGGAACCGCCGCGCACCATCAGGCCGACGACATCATAGGCGTCCTTGCTCTTGCCGTCCACCGTCTTGGAGGCCCACGGCTGCTTCGGGTTCGCGATCAGGGCCTCGAACACGAAGTCGCAGCGGCGATCGACCGGGCGGCTGAAGTGGACGAACCCGTTCGCCGTGTCAGCGGGGACGAAGCCCGTCCGATCCGTGCCCGCGCCCACGAGGCGCAGGTCGAACGCCTCCGGCGTGCCATGCACATACGCCGCGCCCGCCGACGTCGCACCGTCTTCATAGACGTTGAAGTCATCGAGCCGCCAGTCGCCGAACGTGCCACCGGTCGCGACCGTCACGTGCTGCGCCGCGTCGCCGCCGGGCTGCGACAGGCACGCGACGGGAATCTCCTCCCATGCCGCCGCCTCGACGTCCGCCTCTTCCGAAGCGTGTCGCCACTTGAGACCGAAATAGTTTTCGTCGAAAGTGCTTTGCCCGACCTGAATGAACAGCGGATACGCCTTGCCTTCCTCGTAAAAATGCCGCACGCCCGTCGCATCCCAGCCCCAGCTCTGTCCGTTTTGGGCGTGGTGGACCTTGACGCCGTCAATGACGACAAGCGGACTTGCCGCGTTCTGCACCTGAAACTCGTACCACCCCGTCGCCGAGACCGTGAGCCGCCCCGTGACCTGCCGGGTTTCACCCTTGGGGCATGCAATGGACGATAGGCGAACGTATACCCCCCCCCCCCCCCC
>DCMF01000040.1:3670-3904 GCA_002321305.1 Verrucomicrobia bacterium UBA1629
CCCCTGGGTCGGCTCGACGGTCGGATTGGTGCCGTCCGTCACCGTTGAGGTGAACTTCTCCAGCCACAGGCCGTCCGCGCAGGCGGAACCTGCGACGGCGGCCGCCGTGCCTGCGGCGACTAGAAGCCGCCGTGCCGTAATCATGACTTGAACCATGGATGAACCTCTCCTTCTGTTTGAGTTTGATGTTGAATCGGTTTGTTGGACTATTCACGCATGACGCATGACGCATGA
>DCMF01000040.1:3981-13755 GCA_002321305.1 Verrucomicrobia bacterium UBA1629
AACGGCAGAAAGCCGTATAGACGGCTTTAGGTGTTCGCGGTTCCGTGTGATGGCATCTCCCGTCAACGCACACGCGTCGCCAGGCACGTGCCGGCATTCGAGTGTGGCGCAATCCACACCCTCAATTCACCTCGCACGGGCCTCAGTTCGCTTTCAGACCAATAGGAAAGCCTCGTCAGGGGAATCGTCATCTCGACTTCAGCCGACGCACCGGACTTCAGTTCGACCCGTCGCCACTCGATGAGCCGCCGCCGAGGCGGGGCCTCCCTTGCGACGGCGGGCGCGGCATAGACCTGCACCGTCTCGGTTCCTGCGCACATGCCTGTGTTGGAGACTTTCACGGAACAGACCAGATTCGTGGCGACGACCCGAACCTGTTCGTTCGTCCAGCCGAACGACGTATAGGAAAGTCCGTAGCCGAACGGATACAGTCCGCCGTTCGGGCAGTCGCGGTAGCGTGTCTGCCAGCCGAGCCCGGCCTTGCCGACACGCTCGTTCGGACGCCCCGTGCGCGTGCGGTCATAGTAGACGGGACACTGCCCCGACGCATACGGGAAATCCACCGTCAGCCGTCCCGACGGGTTCACGCGCCCTGTCAGGACATCCACGACGCCCTGTCCGCCGCTCGACCCCGGACTCCAGATCTCCAGGATGGCGTCGGCCTTTTCGGCGAGTTCCGGCACGGCAAGCGGACGGCCGCCGCCCAGAAGCGCGACGAGCGGCCTGCCGGTCGACTTGAGGACATCCAACGCCCGCAGCTGGCCCGCGCCAAGTTCGAGGCGGACGCGACTCTGGTTCTCGCCGCTCTTCAGCCCGTATTCGCCAAACAGCGCAAGGACGACATCGCCCTTCTCCGCCGCCGTCCGCAACGCGGCCTCGTCCACTGGCTCGCCTTCCCATCCGTAGCCGGCAACGTGAATGAAGTCTACGCCATCCGCTTTCAACCCCTCGACAAGCGTGCCGTTCTTGCGGTTCTGCGGATCCGTCGACCAGCAGCCGATGAAGTTCCAGATGTCATCCGCCGACGGCCCGACAAGCGTGACCTTCACGCCGGCCTTCAGCGGCAGCGTGCCCCGCTCGTTTTTCAGCAGGACGCAGCTCCTCGCCGCGACCTCACGCGCGAACGCCGCGTTCGCGGACAGGTCGCAGGCGGCGCGGACTTTCTTTTCGTCAATGTAGGGGTTCTCGAACAGCCCCAGCGCGTTCTTGACGCGCAGCACGTTCTTCACGCTTCGGTCCAGCGCGGCGCGCGGCAGTTTCCCCTTCTCGACGGCCTTGGCCAGGCAGCGGTGATAAGCCTCCCACATCGACATCATGTCCACGTCAAGCCCCGCCGAGACGGCCGCCGCGACAAGCTCCTCCCCGTCCCGCAGCATGCCGTGGTTGCCCTCGCCCAGTTCGCTGACCGCCGACCAGTCCGAGACCGTGAGCCCTTTGAAGCCAAGTTCGCCCCGCAAAATGTCCGTCAACAGCCACCTGTTCATGCCGCACGGCACGCCGTTGAAGGAATGGAAGCCTGGCATCACCGTCAATGCCCCTGCGTCGATGCCCGCCTTGAA
Source organism: Verrucomicrobia bacterium UBA1629 (assembly GCA_002321305.1). Lineage (GTDB taxonomy): Bacteria > Verrucomicrobiota > Kiritimatiellia > RFP12 > UBA1067 > UBA1067. The sequence goes on from DCMF01000040.1 coordinate 5,541, forward strand.
CGGCGGCAGGTAGACGTTCCGCAGCGTCGATTCGCTCATCTCGACGGCGTTGTAGTCGCGACCGCCGACGGCGGCGCCATAGCCGACGAAATGCTTCAGGCACGCCGCCATGGGCGCGGGATGCCGACTGTCCTGAATGCCGGCGACGAACGCGGCGGACATCCGCGAGGCGATCAGCACGTCCTGTCCCGGACTTTCGGCGATGCGTCCCCAGCGGGCGTCGCGCGAAATGTCGACCATCGGCGTGAACGTCCAGTTGCACCCCTTGAGCGGGCCCTCCCTTCCGATCAGCTCGCCGCATCTGCGCCAGAGCGCCTCGTCCCAACAGCAGCTCAGCGCAAGCGGAATCGGAAGCTGCGTCAGCGCGCCGTGGATCAGGTCATGGCCGACCAGGAGCGGAATCCCGAGGCGACTCTGCTTGACCGCGATCTTCTGGAGGGCGTTGAAGTTCTTCACGCCGCACGCGCCGATGAGCGTGCCGGCCTCGCCTCGGCGCACCCGCGCGGCGATCTTCCCGCTCAGGCCGAGGTCGCCCGCGTCCTTCGACACGGGGTCTTTTCCAGGCGATGTCGAGACCTGCACGAGCTGGCCGACCTTCTCGGCCCGCGTCATTCGTTCGACGAGCGCATCAAGCTCGCGTTCCGTCCTGCCGAACGCGGCGGAGGCGGCGAACGCAACAAGAATTCCGCACAGGATTCTCATCTGCGCAGGATAGACATAGACAAGGATGTTCTTCATGCATGAAAGTATATCACCTCATGCCGGAAAACGCCGCCCGAACGGCAGAAAGCCGTATAGACGGCTTAAAATGCCGGCTCACTGCCATCCCATAGGCCGTAGGCAGCCTCTTCCCCTATTTGACGTCAATGAACTTCTCGAATGCCCGACCGTCCGCATCCGTCCACGAGAGGCGGTAGCGGCCCTTGAACCCGCGGAACGCGATGCGCCCCGCCGCGTCGGCCTTCCGCGTCAGCCGCGTCTTCCATTCGTGGTTGAGTAGCCGGTCAAGCGCGAAATAGGCCTTCTTCTTGCGCATGTCGGACGCATACAGCCCCGAGGCCAGGTTCTCCCGGTGGTACGTGTGGTCGACGAGGTTCCAGTAGGTGATGCGGTAGACGCTCGGCCACGAGAACCACAGCCGGTAGTTGTCGCGGATCATCCGCGCCTGGACCGCCTCGCCCTCCGGCGTGTCGTCCGGCGCGGGGATCGTGATCTCCGAGATGTGGATCGGACGCTTCAGCGTGTCGAGCGCCCAGAGCATCTCGAACTGCTTCTCGGGACGCCAGTCCGTTCCGTTCGCGAGGCACGGCTCGCCCGCCGCGATCTTCCGCGCCTCGCCCGCGCTGAAGATGTGCATCTGAAGCCCCACGACATCGACCTTTGCGCCGCGGTCGATGAGCGACTGGACGAACGGCACGTAGATCGGACGCCACGAGTCGTTCATCTCCAGCTTCACGCCGGGCGGGAACGCCGCCGCCGCCCAGCCGTGGCAGCGGAAGGTGTAGTCGTCCGGCACGAGCAGATCCGGATTCTGCCAGCAGACCCTGTCGTGGTACGGCCCCGCCATCGAGCAGTCGCGGTCGACCGTCTCGTTCACGACGTCCCACTGGTCGAGCCGCGCGCCGTAATGCGCGCCGAGCTGGCGGATGCGCCGCGCATAGCGCGCGGCGAGCCCGGCCCTGTCCACGCCGTTCGTCACCCACGGCGGCTGAAACGGCGGATAGACCATCGGGTGCCCGTGCGCCGAGAGGCCGTGCGCGTCGAGGAAGTCCAGGACGGGGTCGGGCGCGGGACGGCGGTATTCGGGAAACCGCTCCCACTTCTCCTTCGCCGAGAGGTCTTTCACCGACTTCCAGAACGCGGCCGTGTCGCGCGGGCCCGCCCCGTAGCGGACAGCCCCTTCCGCCGGCTCCATCCTGTCCCAGTAGAACCCGACCGTCGCGGCGTTCCAGAGGTTCGTGAACGTCGCGCGGTACTGCGCGTTCCAGTCGTCGCGGCCAAGCTGGTCGAAGTTGAAGATGTGCGAGCCGAACTGGAAGGCATGCGAAACCTGCTCGACCTTGATCTCGGCACCCGCCGGAAACTCCTCGACCGTCGCGTCGGCCTTGCGGAATTTCTCGATGCGCGCGTCGATCCCCGCATTGACCGACTCGTTCCACTGCGCACGATAGGCCGCCGGCACATCCGCCGCGCACGCCGCGCCGCAGAGAGACACCACCCCGACGACCACGCCGAACAACACGTTCGTCGACCGCCCCCGTGTGAGATTCCTCGACCTTGCATTGCCGAATCTTGATGTGATAGTAGTTGTCATGGCATCATTCCTTTCCTTTTCTGTTTGGGTTGGATTGAATTCGGGGTTTTTAGTATTACTCGCGCATGACGCATGACGCATGACGCATGACGCATGAGATTATACCACCAAACCGCCGACGAATTCCGCCCGAACGGCAGAAAGCCGTATAGACCGCTTTAGGTGTGGATCTGCCTGACTATCAGCGTTCGCTGACGATTTCGTCCACAAGATAAGGTATGCTCATGCAGTGCATGTCGGCAACGCCATCACGCATCAGCGCATAGGTCTGGGATCCATAGAACGCCTTGAGCGCCTCGTCAAGCGTACAGCCTGTGCGCTTCGCATACGCCTCCACCACATGCGCGAACTTCATGCGCAACAGGTTCTTGTTCGCCGTCATCGCGCTTCGCTCCCCATGAACTTCAACACGGACAACGCCGCAGACGTACGCAGACAGATCTGAAGGTTCGGCGATTGAAGACGCAACCGCTCAATCGTCTGAGCCTTGGACGCAAAGCCGTCAAAGAACGCCTCCTTACGCGAATGCAACAAGTCAGGCTCGGAAACTGCAACTTCACCGCCATGCCAAACCGTCATACGCGCACCCCTCGTTCGTCCATGACTTCGCGGATGTCGTTGACAATGTAGTCTCGCCCCTGAATATGAAGCACGTCATAACTCGGCACGATGTATTGATTCAGGATGTCACTCGGCCCCGTGAGCGCACGATAGACAGCGTCGGACGGCTTGCCGAGCGCTTCCGCCACATTTTCAATGCAGAACACCGCAAACTCAAGTTCGCGGTCATTCCTAATTGGCTCTCGTGCGGTCATCGTCACATAACCTCCTCATGTTTCGTTTGCGAATTATACCATATTCACGATTCCGTGTGATGGCCTCTCCCGTCATGGAATCGGCCATTTTCCGGAGATGCGTCAGCGAATGATGACGGCGAGGCCTTGCCCGCCGTCAATGACGAGGCGCGGCGTCATACAGCGCGATCTCCGCAAGCTTGAGCTTCTCGTCCGACGGCTTCTTCTTGGCCACGAAAGCCGTATAGACCGCTTTGGACGGGAAACGGCGAAGCGGCCGCGCGCATGTGCTATACTATCCGGCATGGAAAAAGGAAGCCCCACATCTCGTCCCAGCGCGGCGACGGACATCTTCACGGCCCTGCGCGCGGAGATCCTCGGCGGCAAGTACGCGCCGTCCGCGAAGTTCCCGAGCGAGCAGCAGCTCATGCGCCGCTTCGGCTTCGCGCGCGGGACCGTCCGCCTCGCGCTCGACCGGCTCAAGGCGAACGGCATGCTGGAGACGCGCAACGGCTCGGGCACCTACCTCAGCGCGCTGGCCTGCCGCGCCTCCGGAAAGCTCGGCCTCGTCAGCCCGTTCGTCGCCGGCGGCGAGCTCACGCCGCCGATCGCCGCCGAACTCGCGCGCGCGGCGGCCGCCGAAGGCTATGCGTTCCTCTTCGGCAACGCCTCGTTCCGCGACGAGGACGACCGCACCCACCGCTACCTCTCGCTCGCGTGGGACTACGTGGCGCAGGGCGTCGCCGGCGTCTTCCTCGAGCCGATCGAGCGCGTCCGCGACGCCGAGGCGGTGACGCGGCGCGTCCTCGCCTTCCTCAGCCAGCATCACGTCGCCGTCGTCCTGCTCGACCGCGACACCGTCCCGCCGCCGCAGCGCAGCGGCTACGACCTCGTCACGCTCGACAACGTCCAGGTCGGCTACCGCCTCGCCGCGCACCTCGCCGACTACGGCGTGCGCCGCCTCTGCCTCTTCGCCCAGCCCGACTCGGCGCCCACCGTCACGCTGCGCTTCCTGGGCGCCCGCGCCGCCTGGCTCGACGCGGGACGGAAGCTCGCGGACATCTCCGTGCGCCACGCCGACCCGGCGGACGCCGACGCGCTCGCCGCCCTCCTGCGCCGCGCACACGCGCCGGACGCCTTCCTGTGCGCGAACGACATCACCGCCGTCGCGCTGATGGACACGCTCAAGCGACTCGGCCAGCGGATTCCGCACGACGTCCGCGTGACGGGCATTGACGACATCAGGCTCGCCGCCCGCGCCCGGCCGCCGCTCACGACCGTGCGGCAGCCCTACAGGGAACTCGCGCAGACCGCACTCGCCGCGATGCTCCAGCGCCTGCGGAATCCCCAGACGCCGCCGCGCCAGATCCTCCTCGACGCCCCGCTCGTCGTCCGCGCGTCAACGCTGGCGAGGGTCCCGCACGGCAGGGTTCAGTCTTCGCTCCACTTGATGTAGCGGACTTTCCCGTCCTTCACGTAGCACTCGCACGTGGCCTCGTGCTTCATGCCCATCGACTCGGCCACGATGCGCATCCTGAAGACCGTGTTCACGTCCGCCGTGTAGCAGAGGTACTCCTGCGCGTCCGAGCCGATGTCGACGTTCGCGTTGTCCGAGACGCGCCGGCAGAGGTCTTGCCAGTCCTTGTAGGGCCACCAGTCGCGCGTCTCGTCGACGTCGCCGTCGTCCGGCATCACGGAGCGCGTCTCGACGATCGCCCGAGCGATCTCCTCCGACTCCTCCGTGTCGCCGTCGCTCGTCGCGTCCTCGTTGAAGACGCCGGGCACGGTCATGAGCTGGTCGACCGTGCAGTCGTTGACGTTGACCTTCGCGCTCCCCGACGTGCCGAAGACGCTGATGACGCCCTTGAGCCGAGGGTTGTCCTCCGACTCGTCCGCGTCCGGGTGCAGCAGCCCGCCTATCAGGACTGCCGGGAAGTCGCGGAAGCCGCGCACCAGGGCAAGTTCCTTGATGTCGGGAATCGCGCCGCCGCGCGGCACGCGCTGCTCTTCCTTCGCGGCATTGCGCGCCGCCTTGCCGCGCGCCTCGTCCTCCAGGCGCTCGTTCGTCTGCCGGTACCAGGCCTCGTCCGCGCCGTCGTCCTCCTGCGGGTTGAGGTCGGCCAGGGGGCCGCGCATCGACGTCCCCGCGTCGCGCCAGTTGTTCCAGCTCGCGATGAGGAGATTCATCAGGTTGTGCCGCTTCGTGCCGCGCCCGTCCGCCTCCGGCACGTCGACCTCCAGCTCCTCGTCGATGCCGGACGACTTGAGGATCATCTGCCAGCGCAGCGCGTAGTTCTTGTCGCCGCCCGCGTACAGCTCGTTGACGTTGATGCCGTTCTCCGCGCCGGAGTTCGCGAGCTGGATCTCGACCGTGACCGTGCCGGAGTCCTCGTCCTCCTCGTCCAGCAGGATCGGCCCGACCGTGCACTTCGACTCGAACTTGAGCGCGCGCTTCTCCAGGTAGAAGCGGTCTTCCTCGTCCAGCTCCTTCGGGTTCTCGTCCTCGCTCCACGCCTTCGCCTCGCTGAAGCCGAGCAGGATCGTCTCGCCGAGGATGCGCCCCGGCTCGACGAGGCGGTTGACGCGGTTGCGCTCGCGCACGTAGACGTTGATGCCCGCCTGCTGGTGCGCCTCGAACGCGAAGGAGAAGACCATGACCGAGAGGACGGCGATGATCCAGAGCGCGACGATGAGGGCGCTGCCGCGTCTCATTCGGTCTGCTGCGATTCGCTTCATCTATCCCAAGCCGTCGAATGGGGCCACGACCTCTCGCACAAGGTCAGCGCGCCCGAAATGCGCCGCGCGACATGGACGCGGGGTCTTAGTTGTCGGCGGCGGCCTTCAGGTCCCCGATCGCCGCGTGGACGTTCGCGAAGAGCCTTTCGAGCTTCGCCTTCGGGATCGTGGAGAACGCGAGGCGGATGAGCCCCGACAGGACGATCGTGCCCGTCGAGTACTTCTCGATCAGGTGCCGGCGCACCGCCTCGGCCTCGACGCCGCGCGGCTTCACGCACATGAAGTAGCCGGAGTTGAACGGCATGACCTCGAACGACTTCCCGTATTCGGGATGCGCCTTGAGGATGCGCCGGATCTCGACGTAGCGCGCGCGCAGCACCTCGTACTTCTGCCTCTTCTGCGCATCGTACTTGGGGTCCGCATACGCGGCGATCGCGAGGTGCTGGCCAATCGACGAGACGTTCGAGATCGCCGAGCGCACGTTGCCCGCCGCCTTGGCCTCCAGCGCCTTGAGCTGCACGTCCGTCGCGCCCTTGAACGCGAAGGAGATGAAGCCGACGCGAAGCCCCCACACGTAGTCCTCCTTCGTCGTGCCGTCGAGCTTGATGGCGATGACGTTCGGATGCAGCGTCGCGAACTCCGCGAACAGCGACTCCTCGTGGACGCCCGGCTCGTAGACGAGCCCGAAGTAGGCATCGTCGAGGACGACGATGATTCGCCGCCCCGTCTGCGCGGCGGCCTTGACGGCGGCGACGATCCGCTTCGCGTCCTCGTACGTCGCGGTGTAGCCCGTCGGGTTGTTCGGGAAGTTGAGCACGAGGAGCTTCTTCATGCCCGGCGCGGTCAGCGCGGCCTTCAGCGCCGCCGCGTCGAAGCGCCCGTTCTTGAACGTGTTGAAGTGGCGCACCCTGCAGCCGACGGCGTCCCGGAAGATCAGCTCGTAGTTGTCCCAGAAGAGGTCGGGCGTGACGAGCTCGTCGCGCGGGTCGAGGAACAGCTCCGCCGCGATCCGCAGGCCGTGCGTCAGCGCGTTCGTGACGACGGGGTTCGAGCAGCGGATGCCCTTCATGGACGGGTTCTTCTTCAGCTCCATCGCGCGCCACTGCTCGCGGAGGGCCGGCAGGCCGAAGCTTCCGGCGTAGAGGAACGCCTTGCGGCCGAGCGGCACGTTCCGCGCGAAGCAGTCCATCACGAGCGGCGAGCCGTCCTCCTCGAACGCCATGCCGATCGTCGCGTTGATGTCGCAGCCCTTGGCTTCGTTGCCCTGGCCGAGAATGCCGTCGTAGGGGAAGTAGAGGCGGCGGCCTTCGGCGGAGAGGACGTCGGCGAGAGGGCCGAGATCCTTGTTGAGTTGCTTTGCGAGCTTGTTCATCGAGAGAGCCTTGATTTTCTGTTGGCGGGATTGTCTGCTGACTGTTTTAGAACAGGGGCTTGGGGGCTTCCATCATCTTCTTCCACTCCTGCTCCTTGCGGAGCTTCTCGCGATGCTCCAGGAGCGTGCGGTAGTCGATGCGGTTGCGGAAAAGGTCGTCGCAGACGAGCTCGTGGAGGTAGTCGAGCTTCGCGAGGCGCACGGCGGCGCGGAAGGACGCAATCGTCTCGGAGTTCATCTGGATCTCCGGCAGCGCGTCCAGCAGCTTGGCCGCCGCGCGGGCGTCGCCGACGATGCGCGAATAGCCGTCGCCGAAGCAAATGAACCCGCCGGCGCGGAGCGTCCGGTCGATCTCGGCGCGCGCGGCGTTCACCTTCTTCACGAGGGCCTTCGAGGCGTCGTTCTTGACGAACGGTCCCGCGAGCGTCGGCACGGGCTTCGGCGCAGACGCTGCGGGACGCGGCGCGGCGGCGACCGGCTTCGGCGGCTCCGCCTTCTTCGGCACGGGGCTGTCGTCGAAGAGGTCGTCGAGCGAGGCGTCGTCGTAGTCGTTCGCCGGCTCGACCGCCGGCGGCGTGACCGCCGGCTCGACGGGGGCGGCCGGCACCGGTTCGGGCGCGGGCGGCGGCGTGTAGCCCGGCTGGGTCTTCAGGAACTCCGCCCAGTCGATGACCTGCCCCGTCACGGGCACCTTGTTGATGCGGATGCCCGTGCCCCAACGCTCAACGCGGTAGGGCGGCTTGATGAACTTGCCGTTCACGAACACGAGACCCTCGGAGAACTTGTTCCCCCGCGTGACGCCGAGGGCCTTCGAGCTCTCGCGCGGAATTTCGGGAAACGCCCATGCCGCGAGCGCGCCCAGCGCGACCGCCGCCGTCAAAAAAGCCTTTTTCATCGGATTCAGATCTTCCAGCCCTCCCAAGCCGTTGAGCATGAAGTATAGCAAATCCAGCGATCCTGCGCAACGGGGGCGCGGCCGTGGGTGTATGACAAGAAAGT
>DCMF01000092.1 GCA_002321305.1 Verrucomicrobia bacterium UBA1629
CCTCCTCGAACGCCTCCCGCGCGTCGTCGCACCGCCTCTCGTTGTCGGAGATGAACGTGAGGCTTGTCGTCTCGCGCGTAAGGGGCTGACAAGTCTCACCACTCGGAAGCCCACTGTCGGCAGTGGCAAAAACGTTCATCAGAAGGTCGTCTGAAGCGAGCGCCGAAAAATCATAGCGATAGGCGAAATTGCCGTTCGGATTCAGCTCGACCTGAAGCGAGACGGGATTCGCCGCCCCACGGTGCAGCAGCGCGTCCCGCCACGTGAGGACGAGCGTGTTGGAGGGCGTGACGAAGTGCCAGAAGAGGGAGGTTCGGGAGGTTTGGAAAGTTCGGAAGGTTTGGGAGGTTCGGGAGGTTTGGGACGTTTGGGAGGTTTGGAGGGCAGAATCGGATGACACCCCCGTCAAGCCTTCCAAACCACCTGAACCTCCCGAACTCTCCAAACCTTCCAAACCCTCCAAACCTTCTAAACCTTCTAAACCTCCCGAACCTCCCAAACTTCCCCAACCTCTCTCCGGCACGAGTCCGAGAGCGGCCGTGACGGGCCGCAGCGCGGCATTCGTCGAGAGGAGGATCGTGCCGTCCGCGAAGACGACCAGGCCGGAGACCGTCGAGCCACCGAACGGGAACTCCCAGTTGCCGAAGGACAGGCGCCGCCAGTCCACGGCCGCGCCGCGCCGTCGCCAGTTCTCCGCGATGACGGCGCCCTCCGGCGGATCGAACGAGAAGACCTCGTTCGTGCCGATATGGGATAGAGAATAACTTTGGGAGAGGTTGCTGTCGCAGCCCACCAAATTTTTGTCCACGGATTGACACGGATTGTCACGAATTGAGTTTCGTACCGATTCGAGTTGATTCGCGGACGCCCCCTCTCCCAATCCGTGCGAATCCGTGTAATCCGTGGATGTTTCTCCGCGCCTCCGTTCCTCAAAACCCTCGCGGGCCCTTGCGGGCAGTTCGCTGCGCTCACTGTCGCTTTGCGACCTTCCCTCCGAAACGCTTTGCGTTTCTTCGGCGCATGTGTTAAGCGTCGCAGACACCCCGCCCGATGTGGCTTTGTCCACGGATTGACACGGATTATCACGAATTGAGATTGGTGGAGATTCGTGCCGATTCGAGGACGCCCCCGATCCGTGTGAATCCGTGTAATCCGTGGATACATTCACCCCCTTCTGTGCAGAGAGCGTCGCGACGGACGCGAAGCCGCCGAAGACGAGGACAGCCGACAGCCCGTACCGCCGCACCGCCGCGCGGACGCGCGCGGGGACACGCGCAAGCCCGTGCGCAAGCGCGATCAGGGCGACCCCGACGAGGCCGAGGCCGCAGCCCCACAGCAATGCCCCGTCGAAAGCCGTCTTCAGCGTCTGCGCGTCCACGGGAATCCTCCTCCAGAGGCTGGTCGAGACCTCGGTGTCGGCAGACGCGGATTCGCCCTGCGGCGGCAGGACGAATCCACCGCCAAAGGCGGATGCCGTGGCCGCAAACGCGGCGAGAAAAGTGAGCGGAGCCTTCATGTATCTTCGCGAGATGCCATTCCGGCCACGCATTATACTAAATCCCGACAGCCCGTTCAATTGGGCTGAGAAACGACACCTTCCTTCCCTTACCGTGAAATCGTCACCGTCGTGAGCGCGCCGGACAGGGACTGGACGACCAGGTAGCGATTCTGGAACTTGACCTGAACCTGAACGGGCGAGAACGGGTCGCCTTCCGCCGGTTTGCAGGCGATCACGACGACGTGCGAGCCGTCGGGGTTGCGGAACGCCGCGCAGGTCGTGCGCTTGTCGTTCCGCCGCGCCCAGTCCGAACCGCCCGCCTTCCAGAAGCCGGTCAGGATGTCCGCGCCGCGCCGCACGAAGCGCCCGACGTGGCGGAACGCCTTGAACTGCTCGCTCGGCACGGCCTCGCCCGTGACGGAGTCGAGCGCGACGAAGCCCGCGCACGGGAAGCCGCCCGTGATGTTGGGCTGGCCATGCTCGTCCAGAACCATGCACCAGCTCGTGAAGCCGCCGCACCCGCTGTTGAACGTGCGCATCATCAGGTCGCCCCACCAGAGCATGTCGCGGCGGGAACGGTCCACGTGCGGACCCATCTCCGTCATGACCATCGGGAGGTTCGGGTACTTCTCGTGGATGGGCTTGATCCATTCCGGCTGGCCGACGTACGGATGCCACGCCACCGCGCCGATGTTTTCCAAAACGCCCTTCCGCGCGAGCGCCTGGCTGACGCGGTTCGTCCCGTCGAAGTTGTGGTCCCACAGCCACGGCTTGGTTTGAAGTCCGGCCGCCCTGAGGGCGGGCGCGAGGTGATCGACGACGAACGCCGTCTCCTGCTCGCCCGTCCAGAGGCAGGTGGGCGACATCCCGGACTGATCCGCCTCCGGCTCGTTCTGGACGGTCAGCGCGGCAACCGGGATTCCCTCCTCGGCATACGCCTGCACGTACTTCACGAGATAGTCCGCGTAGACGCCGAAGTACGTGTCGAGCATGCGTCCGCCCGCGATGTTCCCATTGTCCTTCATCCACGCCGGCGGCGACCACGGGGACGCGAAGAACGTCACGTCCGGGTTGACCTTCTGGATCTCTTTCACGACCGGCAGAATGTACCGGCGGTCGGGGTCGATCGAGAAGCGCTTCAGCTCTGTGTCGCCCGTCACGTCGTCGTAGGTGTAGGCGTGCATGGAGTAGTCGCTCGACCCGACCTGGAGCCGGGCGACCGAAAGTCCCGCGCCGTCCGCCGTCCAGATCGTGCGCAGGATCTCCGCGCGCTTCTCCGCCGGCAGGCGGGAAAGGAGGTAGCACGAGGACTCCGGGATCGAGACCCCGAGGCCTGTGAACGGATGGCCGGGCGCGGCGGCGTCCAGGTCGACCGTGTTCGCGTTCCCCTGCGGGAGGGCCGACCAGAAGTTGGCCGTCACCTCCCGCATTTCGCCGCGCGCCTCCGTGCGGTAGACGTGCGTCTCCGCCAAGGCAGCGGAACCCGCAATCCAAACCGCAAGACAGAACAGTTCGGATGTCTTCATGATCTCAAAGTCTCCGCCCGTCTCTTCATTTGCCGGATTCCCCGCTCGCCTTCTCCGCCGCTTCGCGCACCCGGCGATGAACCTCCGCAAGCGCGGCGGGGTCGAACTTCACGACCTTGCGGTCATACGTGACCAGTCCGTTGATCTCGGCCTCCACGTCCGTCGTCTGCGTGTAGACGCTCCCCGCAAGCCCCTGCGCGACAAGCCCCGCCACGTGATCCATCAGGGCGACGTACTTGCCCTCGACGGCCTTGCGGTCGGTGTATTTGCCCGTGTCGCCGTAGCCCCAGGCGTTCGTCGTCCACAGGTGCCCTTCCACGCGGCAGCCGATACCGCCGAACTCGCCGAGAAAGCTCGCCCGGCGCGGGTTCACGGGCGGCATGGTCGGCCGAGACCCGTAGTCGTGACGGTCAACCGCGTGCGCGGCCTCCTCCTCGCCGAGCGGCTTGTGGCGGGTGGCGTTAGGCTTGCCGTCCTTCCAGCCGAGATCGCCGCCCTCGTAGTCGCGCCAGCCGGACGGACCGTCCACGAGACGGGTCGGGTCATGCCGCTGCGTCCACATCAGCGTCGCGTGCGTGAGGAATTCGCCCGGCTGGCCCCAGCCCTCGTTGTAGGGCACCCACATCACGATGGACGGCACCTTCTGCAGATGATCCATCATCTCCTTCAGTTCGCGGCGGTAGAAGCCGTAGCGCTTGTCGTTGACGCCGCCTCCTTCGCCTCCGCTCGGCATGTCCTGGAGGACGAGGATGCCAAGCTTGTCGCAGAGGTAGTAGTAGCGGCGCGGCTCGACCTTGATGTGCTTGCGCATCATGTCGAAGCCCATTTTCTTGAGTTCAAGGATGTCGAAGGCCATCGCCTCCTCGGAGGGCGGCGTGAGGAGACCGTCCGGCCACCACCCTTGGTCCAGCGTGCCGATGATGAAGCGCACCGTGTTGTTGAAGCAGAAGCGAAGAATCCCCTTCTCGTCCTTCTTCAGCTCGAACTTCCGCATCCCGAAGTAGCCGCGCACGACGTCCTTCACGCCCGTCGCACCGTCGCGGAAGGTGATCACGAGGTCGTAGAGGGCCGGCGATTCGGGGCTCCAGAGCGCGACCGGCTGCGGCAGCTTGACCGTGATGGGCTTGCCCCAGGCCGCGAGCGCGCCCGAAGCGAGGGTCTTTCCATCCCGGCAGACCTCGACGACGCCCTCGGCCTTCGTCAGGTTCCCCGCGCCCTCCAGCGTCACGCTCACGGTGCCTGCGTCGATGTCCGTCGTCACCTTGTAGTCCACGAGGTGCGTCTCGGGCACCGTCTCCAGCCAGACCGTGCCGCCGATGCCGCTGGAGCGCGTGTACAGGTGCGCGTGCGGCCTGAACACCTGCTTGCCCACCGAGCCGATGAAGTCGGTCGTCGGATCCCAGACGGCGACGACGAGCTCGTTCGCGCCCGCCTTCACGTAGTCGGTGACGTCGAAGGTGAACGGCATCTGCCCGCCCTCGTGCGGCACGCCGACCTCGACGCGGTTCACGAAGACCTGCGCGCGGAAGTCCACCTGCTCGAAGTGGAGCAGTATCCTTTCGCCGGGCTTGGCGTCCGCGTCGAAGCTGCGCCGGTACCACAGTGTCTCCGTCGGTTCAAGCAGGCGCCCCACGCCGGAGAGCGAACTTTCGATCACGAACGGCACGAGGATTTCGCCGTCCCACTGCGCGGGGATGCCCGGCGCGTCCTTCGTGACGGCATACTGCCAAAGGCCGTTCAGGTTTGTCCAGGCGTCGCGCACCATCTGCGGACGCGGATACTCCCGCCACGCATTTTCGGGCGTGACCTTCTCTCCCCACGGCGTCTTCATCCCCGGCACCGGCGTGTAGGCGACCGCCGAAGCCGCCACGCCGGCAACCGCCAACGTCATGAGCAGGGCTTTCGACACCCTGTTTTTCATTCCCTTCATGTTTCCTTTTCCTTCTTGATTGCTTGTCAAACGTGTTCGCGTGTCCCTGCGTTTTTCAGACGCGGCCCTTCGACTTGAGGAACGCGAACGAGGGGCGCACGGCGTCCAGCGTGTCCGCATGGCGCTCGCACTCGACGACGTACCACGACACGCCGTCCGCGTCCGTCGCCTTGAAGAGGCGGTCCCACTCGACGCCCTTCGCGCCTTCGCCCGGCTGGCCGAGGATCGCGTCGAACTTCTGCGACCCCATGCCGTTCTCCTTCGCGTGGAGCGTGAAGGAGCGGTGCGGATACTTGACGTACTGCGCGCACGGGTCGAGGCCCGCGCAGGTCGTCCAGCCGACGTCCTGCTCCATCTGCACGGCCTTGTCCGTGTGGGAGAAGAAATAGTCCCAGAACGAGGTGCCGTCCGTCATCTTCACCGTGTGTTCCCACGTGTGGTTGTGGAAGCCGATCTTGCACCCCATCGTCGCGCAGTCGGCCGCCGCCTGGTTGTAGAAGTCGCAGAGCCTCTTCGTGAAGTCGTCGACTTCCTTCGACGGCGCGAGCTTTCCGCTCCACGTGCAGCCCGGCGGCATGTTGCCGCCGCCGGGACAGCAGATGAAGCTGTTGCCGTAGCCGAGGTTGAACTCGCACGTCTTCTTGAAGTTCTCCGGCGCGAACTCCATGCGCCCGACGTGCGTGCCGCACGCGGCGAGGCCGTTGTCGTCCAGCATCTTCTTGAGCTCGGACGCCTTGAACTTGTAGTATCCGGCGAACTCGACGCCCTCGTAGCCGATCGCCTTCACGTCGGCGAGGGCCTTCGGCAGCCCGACCTTGTTGATGTAGTCGCGGATCGAGTAGAGCTGCAGCGCGACCCGGCCCGGACGCGCCGCGCGGCAGCAGCCCGGCATCGCGGCCAGCGCGGCGCCCGCGCCCAGTCCGCCCAGAAACGTTCTTCTTGTCATGTCCATTTGCTTGTTCTCCTTGTTTGTAGTTGTAT
>DCMF01000075.1 GCA_002321305.1 Verrucomicrobia bacterium UBA1629
ACGCGGCCGACCACGACCTCGCGCGCGCGTGGAACCTGAAGGAGAACGGCGGCACGGTGGCGCTGCACCGCGTCGTCCTCGTCTTCCACGGCGGCGACGTCGTCCTCTGCGAAGAGATCTGAATCCGAGTTGTCAGCGACTTTCCGTCAATGGGGGCCTATTGACGGAGCGGTCGGACAGGCGGACGCCGCACTACCCAATTCGCAGGGAATTTGGTATACTTACCGAACATGAAAATGACGTATAGGCCGCTTGAAGACTACTGCGGCGAATATCTGCGCTATCTGGGCGTCGCGAAGACGGCGCGCCGGAGCTATGCCGAGAGCGTGCGCCTCCTGAAGGCGCGCGGCTTTCGCGAGATCGATTCCTTCAAGACCCTCAAGGCCGGCGACAAGGTGTACCGCGGCTACGAGGACCGCACCGTCCTGGCGGCCGTGATCGGCAAGAAGAAGATCGCGGCGGCGGGCCTCAAGGTCGTCGGCGGCCACACCGACGCGCCGCGCCTCGACCTCAAGCCGCGTCCGCTCTACGAGAAGGGCGGCTGCGTCTACTTCGACTGCCACATCTACGGCGGCATCAAGAAGTACCAGTGGCTCACGCTGCCGCTCGCCCTCTACGGGCGCATCGTCCGCAAGGACGGCTCGTTCGTCGACGTCGCCGTCGGCGACGAGCCGGGCGACCCGGTGTTCATGATCTCCGACATCCTGCCGCATCTCGGCAAGGACCAGGCGAAGAAGACGCGCGACGAGTTCTTCGAGGCCGAAGACCTCGACCCCGTGTGCTGGTCGACGCCGGGCGAGGCGAAGGGCGACGACGCGGCGCAGGTCGCGGGCGACCGCAAGGGCCTCGTCGCCTACCTGAAGAAGACGTACCAGGTCGACGAGGAAGACCTGCTCTCCGCCGAGCTGGAGATCGTCCCCGCCGGGCTGCCGCGCGAAGTCGGCTTCGACCGCGCGCTCATCACGGGCTACGGCCACGACGACCGCGTCTGCTCGTTCGCCGGGCTTCAGGCGCTCCTCGACGCGGCGGACGACGTGCCGGACGTGACGGCCTCGATCCTCATGTGCGACAAGGAGGAGATCGGCTCGATGGGCTCGACGGGCATGCAGAGCTCGTTCTTCGAGAACACGGTCGCCGAGCTGGTCGAGCGCCAGGAGAAGGACCCGCGCGACATCCTCGTGCGGCGCGCGCTGGAGAAGTCGACGATGCTGTCGGCGGACGTCACGGCGGCGGCGGACCCCCACTTCCCCGACGTCGACTCGACCGGCAACGAGGCGCGCCTCCACAAGGGCGTCGCGGCGTCGAAGTACACGGGTGGCACCTCGAAGGGCGGCGCGAGCGACTGCGGGCCGGAGTTCATCGCGAAGATCCGCGACATCATGGATCGGGGCGACGTCCAGTGGCAGATGGCCGAGCTCGGCAAGATGGAGAAGGGCGGCGGCGGCACGATCTCGCAGTACATGGCGCGCTTCGGCATGAAGGTGCTCGACATGGGCACGCCCATGTGGAACATGCACGCGCCGTGGGAGATCGTCTCGAAGAACGACTGCTACCAGACCTACCGGGCGTACAGCGCGTATCTGAGGAGTTGAAAGGTGAGGGATGGGAAGTGAGAGGTGAGAAGTGAGGCGGGCGCCGTCTGACAGTTTGACAACCACAAAACAACGATTTGACAACCCCAAAGACAAAGGAAAAAGAAAATGAAGAAACTGATTCCGATTCTCTCGGCCGCGCTGGTGGCCGGCTGCATGACCGACAAGACCCCGTGCGGGGCCGACAAGGCGAAGTGCGACCCCGTGATGGGCAACTGGAGCGCCGACCTCCCCTATGACTCGATGAAGGCCGGCAGCTTCATCTTCTCGCGCGACGCGAACGGCGCGCCGCAGGCGTTCGTCCTCTACCGCTGGGGCTCGCCGGAATGGGTCAAGGACCTCAAGGTCTGCGGCAGCTGGTTCTCGTTCACGCATCCGTACGGCTACCGCTACGAGGGCAGCGTCGTGGGCGACCGGATGATCGCGCGCCTCGCGCCGTGCAATGCGAAGACCGGCGAGCTGAAGGGCGCGTGGCAGCCGTTCTACGGCTGGCGCAACCCGGCGATCTGCGACAAGGTGCGCACCGAGGACGCGAAACTCGGCGAGCCGATCGACCTCCTGAAGGACGGGCTTGACGGCTGGGTGTCGATGGACCCGAAGGCGAAGTTCGGCTGGTCGTTCAAGGACGGCGTCCTCTCCAACAAGCTCGGCCTCAAGCCGGACGGCTCGTGGGCCGGCGGCGGCGCGAACATCATGTCGAAGCGGGCGGACTTCTTCGACTTCAACCTCGAATACGACGTGCGCGTGCCGGCGAAGTCGAACTCCGGCGTCTACCTGCGCGGCCGCTTCGAGTGCCAGGTCGTGGACAGCTACGGCAAGGCCCTTGACCGCCACAACATGGCCGCCTACTACGGGCGCGTCACGCCGTCCGTCGCCGCCGAGAAGGCGCCGGGCGAGTGGCAGCACGTCTCCGTCACGGTCTACAAGGGCCACATCACGACC
This sequence comes from Verrucomicrobia bacterium UBA1629, assembly GCA_002321305.1. GTDB lineage: Bacteria > Verrucomicrobiota > Kiritimatiellia > RFP12 > UBA1067 > UBA1067. The sequence goes on from DCMF01000075.1 coordinate 2,535, forward strand.
TGGCTGAACGGCGTGAAGATCATCGACAACGCGAAGCTCGTCGGCGTGACGGGCGGCGCGATCGACGCCGACCTCAACAAGGCGGGCCCGATCTACCTCCAGGGCGACCACTCCGACGCGGACTTCAGGAACGTGATCCTGCGTCCGGCGCTCTGAGGCGGCTTGACGGGATTTTGGACAAACGACAGGGGACTTTGGACAGCGAACGTGGGACTGGAACGGGAAAACCCTCAAACAAGAAACAAAGAAGAAAGAGATAAAATGACGATCAACACCTCCAGAAGAAACTTCCTTCGCGGGCTCGGCGGCGCCGGGCTGTTCGCGATCGGCGGCTGCAAGTGCCCCTTCGGCCGCCAGAAGGTCAAGCTCGCCGCCGTCGGCGTGATGGGCAAGGGCTACAGCGACTGGACGCCGATGCTCAAGTCGGGCCTCGTCGAGATGGTCGCGTTCTGCGACGCCGACTACACGATGCGTGAAAGGGCCGCGAAGCAGCTGGCGAAGGACGGCATCGACTTCGACATCTACTCCGTGCCGTTCTTCACCGACTACCGCAAGCTGCTCGACAACGCGGGCGTCCTCGGCATCGAGGCGATGACGATCTCGACGCCGGACCACGTGCACGCTCCGGTCGCGATCGGCGCGATGAAGCAGGGCATCCACGTCTACGTCCAGAAGCCGCTCGTCCGCACGCTGTGGGAGCTCGACTACTTCAACCGCACGGCGAAGGACAACGGCGTCATCGTCCAGATGGGCAACCAGGGCTCGTCGCTCGACTCGATGCGCCGCTGCACGGAAGTCATCCAGAGCGGCATCCTCGGCGACGTGAAGGAAGTCCACGTGTGGACGAACCGCGCCGTGTGGCCGCAGGGCAAGGGCGTGGCGGACTACGTGACGAGCCGCGGCGCGAAGGGCGA
>DCMF01000063.1 GCA_002321305.1 Verrucomicrobia bacterium UBA1629
GTCGGCAGGTAGCGGTAGTAGACCATCAGCTGCAGCGCGACCCAGCACGTCGGCGCGACCGGCTGCGAGCCGATGTGCATGTCCTCGCACGTCCAGTAGCCGAGACTGCGCTTTTCGCCCTTCTGGTCGGTGTACGCCCCCTTCTTGACCGTCTGCCCGTTGTGGTAGACGTCGATCATGTGGCGGTTCCAGTTCTGCCACCGCTTGCCGCCGCCGTTGAAGAACACCATCGTCGCCCAGTAGTTGCCGCGCACGGGACAGCACGAGCTGTCGATCGAGCCAAGCGTCGGCAGCTCCCAGTCGTCGTCGAGGATCTTCATCGTCTTCTCGACGATCGGCAGGTCGCCGAAGCCGAGGTACTGGAGCCCGACGACGCCGACCATGAAGTGCCAGATGCCCGTCCGACGGTAGCCCGCGCGCGCCGGCCCATAGTAGTCGCTCGAGAAGCCGCCGTCCTTTTGGTTGCCCTGGATCAGGAAGCCCTCCTTCAGCTTCGCGAGCGCGTCCGCAAGGTTCTTCGGCTCGATGCCGCTCATCTGCGCGGACTTGAGCGCCATCGTCTGGAACGCCATGCGCAGCAGCTGCGGACGCGTGTTCAGCCCCCGGTCGTCGTCCGGCCCCCAGGTCGTCGCGCAGAGACGGTCGGCCAGCGCCTGCACCGCCGCCGTCGCCGCCTCCTTGAGGTTCGGGTTCTTGAGGAAGCCATACGCCTCGGCGAGCGCGTGCGTCCCGACCGGGTCGAGGCTCTCGCGCCGCGACATCAGCCATTCGAGCCCCTTCGAGACGCAGCCGCCGAACTCGCCGCCGCCGCTCTTCTCGCCGTGCGCGAGGAACGTCAGCAGCACAAGCCCCGTCACGCCCTGCCCGTCCGCACCCGTCGAGCCCGCCCAGCTGCCGTCCGGCCGCTGCTGGGTCTTCAGCCACCGCAGGGCGTTCACGACCGACTCCTCCGTGCGCCGGTCGCCGCCGTATTTGCGCAGCGCCTCGACGCGCGAAGCCGCGCTGCGCGTCTCGCCGTAGATCGAGCGCATCGTGACCGGCGACTTGACGAACGCGACGGACGTCGGGTCTGGCGGACGCAGCGTCTGCTCGGCGGCGGTCGACGTCGGGCTCGGCGCCACGACGTCCGTGACCTGCGTCGGCACGTCGGACGGCGTGTCGACCGAGATCTCGACCTCCATTTCGTCGGGCGTCTCGATCTCCGTCTGCTCGCCCTCCTCCTCCAGGACGTCCGCCTCCTCCTGCGTCCGGGCGACGTCGATCTGGATCGTCCGCTTCGCCTGCCCCGTGATGTCCGTCATCACGCAGAGGACGATGACGAAGACGACCGGGGCGACCACGGCGACGATCGGCGCGGCGAGCCGCTGAAGCTCCGTGCGCGCGAGCTTGTACTCCGCCGAGGCGCGCGGCCTGCCGAGCCCCCGGACCGTGCGCGCGAGGCGCCGTAAGAAGCCGACTTCGTCGTAGGCCGCCTCCAGTTCGGAGAGATGCTCCTCCAGCACCTCGTCCGCCGTCGGCTCTCGGTTCGCGTCGCTCATTTCCCGCCCTCCTTCTTCGGATACGCCAGCTCGACGGCGATGTTGCCGAGCTTCGCAACCTCGCCGCGCCTGTTCTTGCCCTTCGCCTTGACGCTCACCTCGTTCGCGCCGTGGCGCAGAAGCCCCTGCGGAATCTCGTAGAGCTGCGTGCCCGCCCGCTTCTTGAACGGCTTCAGCTCCTTGCCGTTGAACGTGACGACCGTCTCCATGCCGCTCGGAACCGACGCCTCGGTGACGAGCGTCGCCTTCGGCGCGCCCTCGCCCTTCAGCGCGGCCGCGTCGTCCCACACGTCCACGTGGTACTTCGCCGCGCCCTTCGAGAGGGTGACCGGGCTGTTGGAGAGCAGCGACTCGACGCCCGCGTACTTCGCCCCGTCCTTCAGCGGCCCGTTCGCCGCGCGGTCGTTCGTGTAGCTGACGAAGTACCGCTTGTCCGCACGCCGGTTCGCCGCCGCGTCGAAGGGCGCGATCGCCCCGTGCGAGATCCACCCGACCTCATGGTGCAGCGCCATCGAGTACATGCAGCCGGACGCCTTGCAGAGCAGCGCGTCCGCAATCCGCGCCGCGTAGGTCGGGCGGCTCTGGCGCGGCAGGCGCTCGTCGTCGCCCGAATAGCCGGAGTCGTTGCCGACGTAGATGCCGCTTCCGACGAACGAGACGTAGTACGGAATGCCCGCCTTGGCCGCGAGGTCGCCCGTCACGTTCCAGCGGTTCAGCTGAAACGGGCCGCCCAGCACGACCGCGTCCAGGAGCTTCGCGTCAAGCCAGCCCTGCAGGTTGATGCCGATGTCCCTGCAGTAGCCGACGGAATCGGGGACGCGCGCGCAGAACGTGACGGGATGGCCGAGCCGCGCCGCCGCCCCCTTGCACGCCGCGCCGATCTTCTGCATCATCTGCGTCAGGGCCTCGACCTCCTTCGGCTCGGCCTTGCCGCCCGTCGCCACGCTGCGGAAGAGCGTCGGGTTCATCATGAAGTCGACCATCAGCCCGTCGATGTCGTACTTGCCGGCGATTTCGCACGCGAGGGCCGCGAACTTGTCGCGCACCTTCGCGCTGCCGTAGTCCACCGCGACCGCCGAGGCGTGCGGCGTCCCCGTCTTGCCGTCGGGGCTCATCAGCGCATCGGGGTTCTTGGTCTTGAACGACGGCCAGAGATACGAATACCACGAGCCGGGCGTGTTCCGCGCCCCGCCCGGACGCGCCCCGTGGATCAGAAGATTGACCGGCAGCGCGACGACGACCTCCTTCTTGCTCTTGCGGCACCACTTGACCGTCTCCGCCAGCGGATCGACGCCCTTCTGCGCGAGTTCGGGCATCGCGTTGCGGTAGGCCGCGAGCCACTTCGAGTCGGACGCCGGCTGGACGGTCGGGAAGTCCGCCGAACTGAGCTTCGCCGCCATCGACCCGAACCCGAACGTCGGCGCGACCACGAGCGTGTCGAACGTCAGCGAATCAAGGCCCGCGAGCGCGACCTTCGGATAGTTCTCGGCCGTCGCCGGCAGCGCTTTCGGCCAGAAGGCCGCATGGTAGGCGACGTAGTGGTAGAGGGTCTTGCCGCTGAAGGCCGAAGCCGTCAATGTCAGCAAGAAGATCGCACAGGAAGATACAAAAAGGCGTTTCATCACTTGGTGAAACGCCACGGCCGCCCATGAGGTTCATTCGTCCGCCTGACGTCAGAGCGCGGCGACGTTCATCTCCTTCAGCGTCGTGCGACCGTCGTAGAGCGCCTTGCCGACGATGGCCGCGCGCAGGTTCGGGCGCTCCAGCGCCTTCAGGTTCTCGACGTCGAACGGCGACGAGACGCCGCCCGAGGCCGTGACCCGGCACGTCGGCGCGGCGTCGCAGATGGACGCCAGCTGCGTCAGGTTCGGCCCGCCCAGCATGCCGTCCGTCGCCGTGTCGGTGTAGATGATCGTCTTCACGCCGAGCCGCGCGACCGCCGCGGCGAGCTCCGTCGCCTTCACGCGCGTCGTCTCGACCCAGCCCTTCGTCTGCACGAACCCATTGCGCGCGTCGATGCCGACGGCGATCTTCTCGCCGTAGAGCTCGACGGCGTTCGAGAGGAACTCCGGGTCGTCCAACGCCGCCGAGCCGATGATCGCGCGCGCCGCGCCCGCCTCGATGACAGCCGCGAGCGCCTCCGGCGTCCGCAGGCCGCCGCCAACCTCCACGGGGCCGCCGAACGCCGCGATGATGCGCCGGATCGTCTCCGAGTGCCGAGGCGTGCCCGCGAACGCGCCGTCGAGATCGACGACGTGCAGCTCGCGGCCGCCCTGCTCGGCCCAGTCCTTCGCCTGGGCCGCCGGGTCGTCGCCGTAGACCGTCACGTCGTCCGCGCGCCCCTGGCGGAGGCGCACGCATTTCCCGTCCTTCAGGTCGATTGCCGGTAAGATGACCATTCGTGTATTCTCCAGTGTGATGTGCCTTGAGGCCTCGCCTCGCACAAAGCGGGCTGCATTATATCAAATTCTGCGGCAATTGTGCGTACCTGCGCGCGCAGGCCAGTCGGTTTTTGGTATAATTTCCGCCTATGGCAAATCAGACGAATCAGGCCTGGCGCTCGTGGCTCGTGATCGCGCTCGTCGCGGTCGCGTTCTTCGCGATGTACCGGGCGAACCCGAACCCCGAGGCGACGCGCTCGCTGTCGCTCCTCGAATTCTACCAGGCGATGGAGCAGGGCAAGCTCGTCGAGCCCGTCACGCGCGTCGTCGACCGCGACGAGGGCGAGACCTTCCTCACGGGCGAGGCCGAGACCGACGAACTCGACGGCACGGGCGCGCCGAAGAAGTACCGCTACCGCGTGCCGCTCGTCCCCGGCGAGAACGAGGCGACGATGGGCGACCTCCTGGAGAAGAGCGTCAAGGTCGTCGTGAAGGAGCGCAGGAGCCCCCTCTCGCCGTTCGTGACGCAGCTCCTCTTCTTCTTCGGCTTCATGTTCCTCTTCTACTGGTTCTTCTACCGCCGCCTCGGCGGGGGCGGCGGCATGTTCGGCTTCGGCAAGTCGAAGGCGAAGATCCTGACCGGCAAGGAGGACAAGGCGAACAAGGTCACGTTCGCCGACGTCGCGGGCGTCGACGAGGCGAAGGAGGAGGTCGAGGAGATCGTCGCGTTCCTGAAGGACCCCAGCGCGTTCAAGAAGCTCGGCGGGCGCATCCCGAAGGGCGTCCTGCTCGTCGGGCCGCCGGGGACGGGCAAGACGCTCCTCGCGAAGGCGATCGCCGGCGAGGCGAAGGTGCCCTTCTTCGCGATGAGCGGCAGCGACTTCGAGGAGATGTTCGTCGGCGTCGGCGCGAGCCGCATGCGCGACGTCTTCAACGAGGCGAAGAAGCGCGCGCCCTGCATCGTCTTCATCGACGAGATCGACTCCATCGGCCAGAAGCGCACCGGCGCCGGCGCGCTCGGCGGCAACCACGCCTACGAGCAGACCCTGAACACGATGCTCGTGGAGATGGACGGCTTCGACGCGAACGAGGGCGTGATCGTCATCGCCGCGACGAACCGCCCCGACACGCTCGACTCGGCCCTCCTGCGCCCCGGCCGCTTCGACCGCCAGGTCGTCGTGGAGCTGCCGACGCTCAAGGGCCGCAAGGAGATCCTGGAGCTCCACGGCAAGAAGATCACCTTCGCGCCCGACGCCGACCTCGACCGCGTCGCGCGCGGCACGCCCGGCTTCTCCGGCGCGGACCTCGCGAACCTCCTCAACGAGGCCGCCCTCCTCGCCGTCCGCAAGAAGCTCGACGGCGTCGACATGGCCACGCTCGACGAGGCGCGCGACAAGGTGATCTGGGGCCGCGAGCGCAAGTCCGCCGGCTACTCGCAGCGCGAGCGCGAGACGACGGCCTGGCACGAGGCGGGGCACGCGCTCCTGCAGGTGCTCCTGCCCGACACCGACCCGCTCCACAAGGTGACGATCATCCCGCGCGGCCGCGCGCTCGGCGCGACGATGGCCCTGCCGGAGAAGGACGTCCTCAACCACACGCGCAAGTACTTCCTCGCGGAGATCCGCCTGTGCTGCGGCGGCCGCATCGCGGAGGAGATCTTCACCGGCGACGTCTCGACCGGCGCCGCGCAGGACATCGCCCAGGCGACGCAGATCGCGCGCGAGATGATCTGCAAGTACGGCATGAGCGAGCGGTTCGGCTTCCAGGCGTTCATGGAGCCCTCGCAGTTCTCGAACGGCGACCTGCCGCCCGCCTTCAGCGAGGAGACCTCTCGCGAGATCGACGCGGAGGTGAAGCGCCTCATCGACGAGGCCTACGCGGACGCGAAGCGGGTCATCGACGCGCACCGCGACAAGCTCGAGCTCCTGGCGAAGTCGCTCATCGAGAAGGAGACGATGGACGGCCGCGACGTGGAGGCGCTGGTCAATGGCTGAATGGCTCGACCTGTCGGCGATCGCGCAGATCGCGATCCTCTACCTCGTCATCTACGCGATCCTGAAGCGCGCGCGCGGCTCGCGCTTCGGGCAGGTTCTCATGGGCGTCGGGCTGCTCGCCGCCGCGCTCACGCTCTTCACGTTCGTCTTCCACTTCGACGTCCTCTCCGTCATCCTCCGCAGCCTCCTCGTCTACCTCGCGATCTCGACGGTCGTCATCTTCCAGCCGGAGATCCGGCGCGGCCTCAGCCAGGTCGGCGCGTTCGGCTCGCTGGAGAAGCGCAAGTACCTGACGGACGGCTCGGCGACGCCGGAGTTCATCGCGGAGTCGATCCTCCACCTCGCCGCGCGCAAGATGGGCGCGCTGATCGCGTTCGAGCGCGGCATCAGCCTCCGCAGCTACGAGGAGACGGGCGTGCCCCTGCGCGCGACCTTCTCGCGCGAGCTGCTGACCTGCATCTTCACGCCGCCCCTGCCGCTCCACGACGGCGGCGTCACGATCCGCGACGGGCGCCTCTCCGCCGCGCACTGCATCTTCCCCGTCTCGAACAACCCCGACCTCATCGTCAGCGGCATGCGCCACCGCGCCGCCGTCGGCCTCTCGGAGGAGACGGACGCGCTCGTCGTCGTCGTCTCGGAGGAGTCGGGCGCCGTCTCCGTCGCCCACAACGGGCGGCTCATCCGCTACCCCGACGCCGCCGCGTGCGCGCCGTCGCTCGTGCGCTGGCTCGCGAAGGCCATGCTCCGCGAGCGCAAGGCCAACCGCCTGTTCGCGCGCCTCCAGGAACGCTTCATGTCGAGAGGTGCCCGCAAATGAAACGACTCGAATTCCTGACGGGGAACTGGGGCCTCAAGCTCCTCGCCCTCGTCCTCGCCATCGTCCTCTACCACGCCGTCAAGCAGGGCGCCGCCGAAGGCGGCGTCCCCTCCCCGAACCATGAACGAACCCTCCAGACTCCCTGACGGCGCCGAGACGCGGCGCAGCGTCGTCGCCTGGCTTCTCTTCCCGCTCGCGCTCTTCCCGCTGGGCGCGCTCCTCTCCTACGACTGGCGCGCGCGCCCGGAGCTGTGCGTGCCGCCCGCCCCCTCGCACAACTGGATCGGCGCGCTCGGCGACGGCTTCGCCTACTACGGCTACCTCGTCTTCGGCCTCGCGATCTGGATCGTCCCGCTCGTCTGCGTCATCGCCGCGCTCTGCCTCGTCCGCGGCCGCCGCATGCGCCCCGGTCGCCGCGAGATCTGGTTCACCGCCTTCCTCGCGTCCGTCTCCTGCCTCCTCCAGGTCCTCGGCACGCACGCGAACGGCATCTCGTCCCTCGCCGCGCACCTCAACCTCGCGGACGCCGGCGGCGCGATCGGCTACCTGCTGATGACGCGCTGCCTCTCGCCCCTCCTGAGCGACTTCGGCTCGGCCGTCCTCGTCGTCATCTGCATGGCCCTCTCGCTCGTCGGCGCCGTCGGCGTGCGCAACCTCGCGGACTTCTTCGCCGTCATCTTCCGCTGGGCGCTGGGGAGAGGAATGAGGGAAGAGGGAAGAGGGAAGAAGGAAGAAGGAAGAGGTTCGGACGGCTCGCCCTTCCCGTCTTTATCGGAGCCGGCGACTTCAGTCGCCGACGTCGCCGCCGCGAAGGAGGCCGCCCGCCGCCAGCGCGCCGAGGAGAAGGAGCGCATCCGCCAGGAGAAGCTCGCCGCCAAGGAGGCGCGCCGCGCCGAGAAAGAGGCCGCCAAGCTCGCGAAGTGGGAGGCCAAGCACGGCGGCCGCGCCGAAGCCGCCGCGTCCCTTTCGCCCGCGCCGCTCGCGAAGCCGCCTCTCTCGAAGGCGGCGACTTCTGTCGCCGCGCCCGCCGCCGCGCCCGACGAGGCCGAGGACAAGGGCCCGTACCTGCTGCCGCCGCTCTCGCTCCTGAACCCGCTCAAGAAGTCGTCCGCCGACCACGGCGACGTCGAGGAGATGACGGCGCGCCTCATCAACACGCTGAAGATCTTCGGCATCGACGCCTCGCTCGCCTACACGGTGCAGGGCCCCGTCGTCACGAAGTACGCGCTCAACCTCGCGCCCGGCATCCGCTACTCGGCCGTCACGAACATTTCCGACAACCTGATGGGCGCGCTCCACGCGAAGTCGCTCCGCATCGAGGCCCCGATCCCCGGCGAGGAGGCGATCGGCATCGAGGTGCCGAACCGCGCCCCGGCCGGCATCTCCTTCCGCGAGATCATCGAGTCGGACGCCTGGCGGAACGCCAAGGGCGAGCTGCCGCTCCTCTTCGGCAAGGACGCCGCCGGCAAGGAGCTCGTCGCCGACCTCGCCTCCATGCCGCACATGCTCGTCGCCGGCGCGACCGGCCAGGGCAAGTCCGTCTGCCTCAACTCGCTCATCAACGGGCTTCTCATGACGAAGACGCCGGAGCAGCTGAAGCTCATCATGGTCGACCCGAAGTCCGTCGAGTTCACGAGCTACGCCGCCCTCCCGCACCTCATCGTGCCGATCATCACCGAGAACCAGAAGGTCGTCTTCTCGCTCAAGTGGGCCGTCGCGGAAATGGAGAAGCGCCTGAAGCTCTTCGCCCGCGCGCGCGTCCGCAACATCTACGACTTCAACCACCGGCCGAGCTTCACGCAGACGGACATGTTCGGCGGCGACACCGCCGTCGGCAGCGACATGCCGAAGACCGTCCCCTACATCGTCATCATCATCGACGAGGTCGCCGACCTCATGTCGCAATGCTCGAAGGAGGTCTCGCCGCACATCGCGCGCCTGACGGCCAAGGCCCGCGCCGCCGGCATCCACCTCATCCTCGCGACCCAGCGCCCCGACGCGCGCATCATCACGGGCGCGATCAAGGCGAACATCCCCGGCCGCGTCGCGTTCAAGACGGCGACCGGCATCGACTCGCGCACGATCCTCGACGCGGGCGGCGCGGAGAACCTGATCGGGCGCGGCGACATGCTCTTCAAGTCGAAGGACGGCCTTCTCATCCGCGCGCAGGGCGCGTGGATCAGCGACCCGGAGATCGAGCGCATCGTCAAGTTCATCGAGGAGCACTCGACCGTCCAGTTCGACGACCGCTTCACGAAGAAGCTCTCGACGATCAAGGAGGCCGAGGAAGACCTCTTCGCCGACCCGGAGGAGGAGGCCGCAAGCGCCAAGGCCTCCGCCGCCGAGGCGCGCGCGCAGGTCAAGGCCGACGCGGCGGCGGACGACTTCAAGAAGGCCGTCGAGTGCGTCATCAACACGCGCCGCGCCTCGACCTCGCACTTCCAGCGCCAGATGGGCTGGGGCTACAACCACGCGGCGAAGATCCTCGACATGCTGACCGAGCGCGGCATCGTCTCGGCTCCGCAGGGCATGGGCCCGCGCCAGATCATCATGTCGCAGGAGGAGCTGCTCGCCGTCTTCAACGGCGGCGACGCGAACGCGAACGCCGACGGGGCGGCGGACGCCGCACCGTCCGGCGAAGGCGAGGCCGCCGACGCCGACCTGCCGCCGACGGACGGCGAACCCGATCTCTTCACTCAGGAGGAACAGACACCATGATCGAATTTGGAAAGACGCTGCGCGCCGCGCGCGAGGCCAAGGGCCTCTCGGTCGCCCAGCTCGCGGAAATGACCCACATGACGCCCGCGCGCGTCGAGGAGCTGGAGACCGAGAACTTCACGAGCATCCCCGCCGCCATCTACGGACGCGGCTTCGTGCGCCTCTACTGCAGCGCCGTCGGCCTCGACCCGAAGCCCCTTTCGGACGAGTTCACGGAAATCTTCAACGGCAACCGCGAGCTGGAGATCCGCGAACGCGCCCCCGAACCCGAGCCGATTCCGACCGCACGGGAAGAGATCACACGGAGGCACGGAGACACGGAGACCGCCACGACGGATTCGGGAGAAGCTGACGATCTCTTCGCCGAACCAACCCCGACCGCCCCAGGAACCACGCCATCCGACGACCTTTTTGAAAAGGACTCCGAGCCTCACCCCTCTAGCGACCGCTTACGCGGCTCACTTTGTTCGGGGGATACGTCTCTCCGTGTGAGTCCCTCCCCCGAAGAGCCAGCCGCCGAACGCGGGCCGACGCTCTCGCGCTACGCCGCGCCGCTGCACGACCGCCCGAAGCTCGCCGTGCCGGCCTCCGTCTGGCGCCTCGCCCTGCTCGGCTGCGCCGCGCTGCTCGTCCTCTGGGCGCTGGCGCTCGGCGTCCGCGCGCTCTACCGCGCGACGGGCGGCGCACCGACCACTGAAGCCGCGCCGGCGGAAATGTCGCCGACCTCGGCAAAGGCCGAGCCGAAACCAACCCCGTCAGCCGAATCGCCCGCCCCCGCGCGTCCGGCAGACGGGCCGCGCACCCCGCAAGCCATCCCCGCCCTTTACATCGACTGACTTCAACCGAAACGCCGCAGCGCGAACGCTTCAGTTCTGCCAGGTGAAACGGGCGAAGACGCCTGTGCGGAGCTGGGCGGCGGCGGACGCGGCGCGGCGGCGGACGCCCGCATCCGAGACGTTCCGCAGCTTGTCGAAGAGATCAAGCGCCTCGCGAATGCGGCCGACGTTCGCGAGCGCAAAGCCGAAGTTCAGCATCGCGTGCAGGTTGTTGTGGCTGCGCGCGGGCGCGATCAGCGCCGCGCCGAAGAGCCGCGCGGCCTCCTCGTCGTCCCCTTCGCGGAACGCCGCGATGGCGAGCGCGTCCAGCATCAGCCCCTCACGGTCGCGACGCGGATTCTCCGCCACGCCGCGCCCCAGCCGCCGCACCTCCGCGAAGTCGCCCGACGCGCCGCGACACGCCAGCACATACGCAAGCGCGGCGGCGGTGGACGCACTCGGACGGAGCCGCAGGCTCCTGCGCAGCATCGCGACGCCGTCCGCCATGCGGTTCTCGCGTGCGCACGCCTCGCCGCCGAGGACGCGCAACGCCCGCCAGTGGTCGGGATCGTCCGCGAGAACGCGCGCGTAGACCGTGCGGTCGCTCGCGAACGCGCGCACCGTCGGCACGGCCAGCGCGATTTCGCCGACCGCCAGGCCGACGGCGAGCGCGCCCGCCCTGTGCGCCCGCCGCCGCGCCAGGGCCTCCAGCGCACACGCGACGAGCAACGCGAGAAAGACGGACGGCAGGTAGGCATAGCGGTCGGCATACGCCTTGTCGCCCGTCACGCCCAGGAGGCCGAGGACAGGCAACACCGCCACAAGCGCCGACAACGCCGCGTAGAGGGTCAGCCGCCGCGCAAATGCCGACTTCAGCCTCAGGCTCGCGTACCCCACCAGAAGAATCGTCCCCGCCAGCACGGCCAGCCCCTGTACGCCATCGAGCGGCCAGCCGCCGAAGACCGCGCGGTAGTCGAGGCGCAGTCCCACGGGCCACACGACGTGCGACACGTAGAGGCCGAGCGAGACCGCCGCATTCAGGAATCGCCAGCCGATGGTCGTGTCCGAAAGGTCGACGGCCTCCCGTCCCGTCGGATGCGCCTGCGAGACGAAGGCGACGAGACCGACGCCCAGCGCCAGCAACAGCATCGGCACGTAGCGGCGAAACCGACGCGGCGCCGTCGGCGCGACGAACCGCGCCGTCAGGTAGGCGAGGACGGGCAGGCAGACGGCCGTCGGCTTCGACAGCAGCGCCGCCGCGAACAGCGCAAGCGTCGCAAGGTAGGGTTTCCAGCCGCCGCACGTGCAGAAGCGCGTCCAGACGAGGAGGCAGGAGAGCCCGAAGAGCGTCCACAGCGCCTCCTTGCGCGAGGCGATCCACGCGACGGCCTCGACGCGCATCGGATGCACGGTCCAGAGAAGCGCGGCGGCGAACAGCGCCCACGGACGCACCCGCGCGCCGAGGAGCGCGCGCAGTAACAAGAGCACCAACACGGCATTGACGGCGTGCAGGAACACGTTGACGGCGTGATGCACCGTCCACCCGCCGCCGAAGAGCGAGAAGTCCGCCATGTAGGAGACGGACGTGAGCGGCATCCAGATGCCGCCGTGTCCGAAGTCGGCGAACGCCGTGCGGACGTTTGCGAGCGACAGGCCACTGCGCACGAACGCGCAGCCCGCCGTATAGCCCCAGTCATCAAGATTGAGGTGTCCGTTCGTGACGCCGACGGCAAAGACGGCGCACGTCACGCCAAACAGGAATACGGCCAGTCCGCGGAATCGCATCGGCATTTCTGTGACGCCTTCGTTCAGTCTCTGTCCTGAGCCTGTTCCGCAGGGAGCAGCTCGCGGAACGAGTCGATGACGCGTGTCGGATGCGCCGCCGCGAGGACATTGCGCGGATTCGTGCCGACGAGCGCGACAACCTCCATGCCCGCCGCCTTCGCTGCCGCGAGACCGTTCAGCGCGTCCTCGAAGACCATGCAGTCGGCCGGTGCCACGCCCAGCCGCTCCGCCGCCTTGAGATAGCCGTCGGGCGCCGGCTTGCCGCGCGCGTACTGCGACGAGTCGACGATGACCGAGAAGAAGTCGCGGATCTTCAGCCCGTCCACGACAAAATCGACGTTATCCATCGTGCCGCCCGTCACGATTGCGCAGACGCGGCCGGCGGCGCGCGCCGCCCGGAGGAAATCGATAAGCCCATCCCGCGCCGCGAGGTGCGGACGGCAGATCTCGCGGTACAGCGCCTCCTTTTCCTTCAGCAGCGCCGCGATGCGGGCGGCGGACGGCGGCTCGTCGAACATGCGGACGATGTAGTCGCGTCCCGGCGCGCCCATCCAGTCGATGACCTGCCGCTCCGTCAGGTGCCCGCCCGTACGGCGGGCCAGCTCCAGCCAGGCGCGGACATGATCGCGACAGTTGTCCACCAGTACGCCGTCCATGTCAAAGAGATACGCATTCTTCATGTTCCTGCTTTCCTTTCGTGCCGAAACTCACCGGCGCATGCCGCACCGACAAACGCAACAGCCTCGCGCACAAGCATTCTCATTCAAAGCGACTGGGAGGCGAAGCCGGCTCGCCGACCAGAATCTGCGGGTGCGCTTCGGTAATGCGGATGCGGACGAGCGAGCCGACTGCCGGCGTGCGCCGCGCACAGGCGGCGTCGGCCGACGGCTCCCAGACGACGATGCGGTTGCCGGAATCGCGTCCCGACAGGCGAGCCTTGTTGCGCTTCGACGGCCCTTCGACCATGACCTCGCGCACCGTGCCGACGAGCGCGTCGTTGCGGCGCTGTCCGCGAACCTCCTGATCGGCGAGCAGCGCCTGGTCGCGGCGCTCCTTCTCCGCCGTCGGCACGTCGTCCGGCAGCGCCGCGCTGCGCGTCCCCGGACGCGGCGAATACTTGAAGACGAAGGCGTTGTCGAACCCGGCCTCCTCCATCAGCGACCGCGTCGCCTCGAAGTCCGCCTCCGTCTCGCCCGGATAGCCGACGATCACGTCCGTCGTCACCGCGAATGCGGGATCGAACGCACGGAGCTTCCGCACCGCGTCGAGATACTCCGCGCGCGTGTAGTGGCGCCCCATCTCCTTCAAGATGCGGTCAGAGCCGGACTGCACTGGCAGGTGCAGGTGGCGGCAGACCTTCGGACAGTCCCGGTAGACGGCGATCAGCTCGTCCGTGCAGCCCTTCGGATGCGCCGAGGTGAAGCGGATGCGCTCCAGCCCGTCGATCTCCTGCAAGGCGCGCAGGAGGCGCGGAAACGCCTCCCCCTCGTCCGTCTCCCACGCCCGGTTGCGGATGCCGTAGCGGAGGACGCTCTGGCCGAGGAGGCAGACCTCCTTCACGCCGCGCGCGGCAAGGCTCTTCACCTCGGCGATGACTTCCTTCGCGGGACGCGAGTACTCGTGACCGCGCACGTCCGGGACGATGCAGTAGCTGCACCGGTTATCGCAGCCGAGCAGCACCGTCACGTAGCTCTGCACGGCGGCGAACGTCCCGGCGCGGCGCGTGTCCGGATGCGCGTCCAGCCCCTGCGGCACCTCGTCGTCGCCCAGCTCCAGCGTCGGGTACTGCGCGTCCGCCACGATCTTCGGGATGAGGCCGAAGCGGCGCGGCCCGACGGCGAAATGCAGCTTCGGGAGGCGCTTGAAGACGTCCGCCCCCATCCGCTTGACGGCACAGCCCATCAGGCCGACGACCTTGCCCGCCGCCAAGAGGTTCCCAGCCTTTCCGACGGCCTTCTCCTCGGCCTTCTGGCGAACGGTGCAGCTGTTGATGATGACGAGATCGGCCGCGTCCTCCGACGCGACCTCCTCATGGCCCGCCGCGACGAGCATCGCCGCGACCGCCTCCGAGTCGCGCACGTTCATCTGGCAGCCGTAGGTATGGATCAGGAACTTCACTTCTTCTTCAGCACGACCAGCGTCTCGAAACGCGCCGTGCGCGGGAACATGTTGAACCAGCGGACGGACTCGACGTCATACGACCGCGTGATCTCGCGCAAGTCGCGCACGAGCGTCGCCGGATCGCAGCTCACGTAGAGGATGCGCGCCGCCGCCGACCGCGCGAGGCCCTGCGCGACGCCCGGCTCCAGTCCGCCGCGCGGCGGATCGACGATGACGGTCGTCTGCGGCCCGACGGGCAGTCGCTTCAGGCAGCGCCCGACCTGTTCGGCGCGGAACGTCGCCGACGCGGCCTTCTGCGCGACGGCGTTGCGCGTCGCAAAGGCGACCGCCTGACGGCCCGACTCGACGCCAAGGAGCTTCGGCGGACGGCACGCGAGGCCGAACACGCCCACGCCGCAGTAGAGGTCGAGGACGTCCGGCGCGGTTGCGCGCCCCTTCTCGTATTCGGCGACGACGGCCCTGACGAGCGCTTCGCCGACTTCGGGGTTGACCTGGTAGAAGCCGTCCGCCGGAACCTCGAAGTCGAGTCCGCACGTCGTCTCCTTCAGGACGAGATCCTTCGGCGCGTCGCCGATCCACCACTTGACGCCCGTCTTCCTCGTCCAGCGGACGGTGACGTTCCCCTTCTGCGCCGTGTCGCGGCGGACGGCCTCCGGCCCTGTCGTGAGAAGCGTCGTCACCGCGCGGCGAATCTCCGGAAGCTTCGCGTTGATCTCGGGACGCGCCAGCGGATCCTCCGCCACGTCGACGATCGCGTGGCTCGGCTCCGTGCGGTAGCCGATCGCCCACGCGCCCTTCTGCTGCGCAAAATGGTAGACGACCTTGTTGCGGTAGTGGAGGGATGAGGGATGAGGGATGAGGAATGGGCGATGGGGGATGAGGGGGTGAGGGGGGATGGGGCAGGGGATCCGGGCGCGGTCGAAGAACTCGCGGAGCTGCTGTTCCTTGGCGGCGCTTTCGCCCGCCTCGGAGAGCCCCGCGTAGACCATGCCCGGCACGACCGCCGCATCCGCGACGTCGCGCCGTTCCGGCGAGCGTTCGACGACCTCGACAAGCCGCGCCCGCACGAAGTGCCGCTTCTCCTCGACGATCTCGGCCTTGACCTGCTCGCCGGCCCACGCGCCGGGCACGAACACGACGCGCCCGTCGCCGAGCCGGCCGAGTCCGTCCCCGCCGTAGACGTTCTTCGCGATGAAAACGGTCGAGATCATGTCACAGCACCACGTTGTCGATGAGGCGCGTCTTGCCGCAGTAGGCCGCGACGAGGACGCAGCAGCCCTTCGCGATCCGCTTGCGCGGCGCCAGCGTCTCCGCATCGACGCAGGCGACGTAATCGACCTTGAGCCCGCCCTTCTCGATCGCCTTCGCGGCGGCGTCCGTCGTCTTGACCAGGCCCTGCTTGACGGCCTTCAGCGTCTGGGAGAGGACGAGGGCCTTCGCCTTCTCGTCGTCCGTGAGATACGTGTTGCGGCTCGACCGCGCCAGCCCCGTCGGCTCTCGCACGATCGGCGCGACGACGACCTCCAGGTCGAAGTTGAGGTCGCGCACCATCCGCCTGATGACCTGCGCCTGCTGGTAGTCCTTCTGCCCGAAGACGGCGAAGTCGGGGTGCGCGAGGTTGAAGAGCTTGGCGACGACCGTGCAGACGCCCCGGAAGTGGCCGGGACGCCGCGCGCCGCAGAGGCCCTTCGAGAGATCCTCCTCGCAGACGTAGACGGAATGGCGCGCGAGGTACATGCTCGTCGGCGTCGGGAAGAAGACCGCCGTCGCACCCGCCGCGCGGCACTTCGCGAGGTCGGCCTGCTCGTCGCGCGGATACTTCTCGTAGTCCTCGCCCGGACAGAACTGCACGGGGTTCACGAACACGGAGACGACGATCTCGTCCGCCCCCTTGGCCTTCGCCTTCGCGATCAGCGAGAGATGCCCCTCGTGCAGGTAGCCCATCGTCGGCACAAGCGCGATCTTCGCGCCGGCGAGCTTGCGGGCCCTGGCCCACTTCTGGAGTTTCAGCGGTTCACGGAAAATTTTCATGCCGCATATTATACCATACGTAGGCTTCCGCCGCGCGGCGCTCAGTCCTTCTTCTCGGACGGGGCTTCCTTGCCGTCCGCCAGACGGCCCATGATGACCATGCCGATCACGGCGGCGATGGAGACTGCGACGATTGCGATCAAACGACCTGTCATGTGGTGTTCCTGTTGAGGGGTGAGGGATGAGAAGTGAGGGATGAGAAGTGAGAGGTGGGAAGTGAGAGGTGGGAGGTGAGAAGTGAGGAGTGAGGGGTGGGGGTTAGCGGCAGAGGGTGTAGAGGACGCCCGCGACGACGGCGGAGCCGATCACGCCCGAGACGTTCGGGCCCATCGCCTGCATGAGGACGTAGTTCGCCGGATCGTCCGCAAGCGCGACCTTGTTCGAGACGCGCGCGGCCATCGGCACGGCCGAGACGCCCGCCGAGCCGATCAGCGGATTGATGCGGTTCTCCTTCCGGCAGAAGAGGTTCATGACCTTCGCCATGACGACGCCGCCCGCCGTGCCGACGCAGAACGCGATGAGGCCGAGCGCGAGGATCGCGAGCGTCTGGCCCGACAGGAACTTCTCGCACGCGAGCTTCGAGCCGACCGCGAGGCCGAGCATGATCGTCACGATGTTGATGAGCGCGTTGGACATCGTGTCCGCGATGCGCGAGACGGACGCGCCGACCTCGCGGGCGAGGTTGCCGAGCATGAGCGCGCCGATGAGCGGCACGGCCGACGGCAGGAGGATCGCGCAGAGGAGCAGCACGACGAGCGGGAAGGCGACCTTCTCGATCTTCGTGACGGCGCGCAGCTGCGGCATCTTGATGAGGCGTTCCTCCTTCGTCGTCAGCGCCTTCATGATCGGCGGCTGGATGATCGGCACGAGCGCCATGTAGGAATACGCGGCGACCGCGATCGCGCCGAGGAGGTCCGGGGCGAGACGCGACGTGAGCCAAATGGCCGTCGGGCCGTCCGCGCCGCCGATGATGCCAATGGAGCTCGCCTCCTTGAGGCCGAAGCCGAGATCCGGGAAGAGCGCCGTGAGGCCGAGCGCGCCGAAGAGCGCGAAGAAGATGCCGAACTGCGCCGCACCGCCGAGGAGCGCCGACTTGGGGCTCGCGATCAGAGGCCCGAAGTCCGTCATCGCGCCGACGCCCATGAAGATGACGATCGGAAAGACGCCCGTGTCGATGCCGAACCGGAAGAAGTAGTGCAGGAAGCCGCCCGGCTCGACCACGCCGCCGGCCATCGTCGGCACGCCGCTCGCGAGGAACGAGATCACGCCGTCATGCATCATCGCGGGCGCCGTGATGCCCGACAGCGGACAGTTCGCGAGGAGGCCGCCGAAGCCGATCGGCAGCAGGAGCAGCGGCTCGAAGCCCTTCACGATCGCGAGGTACATGAGGACGAGGCAGACCGGGATCATGATCAGCTGACCAAAGCCGTAGGGCATCCCGAAAAGCGTGCGCACCGGATGCCCCTCGACGAAGTTCCCCACGTCGTCGAAGTAGCCGCCGTGCCACTTCAGGTCCTTGTCCCAGTAGCCGTTGCGGTTCGCCGCGAGCGGCTTCGCCTCAGGCCGGTCTGCCTCGGCGAAGTCGCCCGTGATGTACGCGGGCGCCGCGCGCTCGAGGAAGCCGGCGATGCCCGTCTCCGCCCCGAGGTCCCAGACCTTGCCAACCGTCGTCAGCCAGTTTTCGCCTTCGGCGGCCCGTGCACCGCACGCGCACCCCGCCAGAGCCAACATCATCAAGATTTTCTTCATTTCTTTTTTGTCCTGTCTTATAAACTCCAATTATTCCGATGCTCCGCTAACGCTCCGCATTCTTTTCTGCAAGGGCGAAGCGGTAGCGTAGCCCTCGGTCTCATCGGAGTTGATCCATGTCTTTAACCAACGATCGCCAGCGTGTCGCCTGTCGCGACCTTGTCCGTCGCGGCGACGAGCATCGTGACCGTCCCGTCGCACGGCGCGGAGAACGGCGTCTCCATCTTCATGACGTCCATCACGAGCAGCTCGTCGCCCTTCGCGACGCGCGACCCGTTCGCCGCCGTGATGCGCAGCACCGTCCCCGGCACGGGCGCAATCACCTTCTCGCCCGCACCCGACGCGGCCGTCCCGACCGAGCCGCCCGCCGTTATCGGAGCGATGGGCTTTAGCCCTCCCGCCGCCGCCCGTTTCGCCTTCTTCGGCGCCTCGTCGGGAATCACGTAGTCGAAGCGCGAGACGAACTGGCTCGCCTTCTCGGAAATGACGATCAGCACCCAGAGGAACAGGTAGACGATGCCCATTCCCGCGACCATCAGCACAACACCTTGCCCTAATACGGCCATTTCAGTCTTCTTCTTTCCTTTTGCTTGTTTTAACACGTTTGAAACACTCGCGAAAGACGCCCAGCAGCATCCAGCCGGACACCTGTTCCTTCGGCTTCTCCGGATGCGCCGCGATGAGCTGCGCCTCCCCGACGGGCTTCGGCTCCTCCGGCCCCAAAAAGCCGACGCAGGCGATCGAGCCGACGACGAGAAGCGCAATCGCCGCCAAGACCTTCGCGCGGCGTTCGCGCCGGCGGCGCAGACGGATGCGCGCAATCAGCCGGTCGGCGAAGTCCGCCGGCAGACGTTTTTCAGTGATTTCCGGACAACAGTCCATGCAGTACCTCCCTTGCCTTGTGAAGCCTTGACTTGACGGTGCCCTCCGGGACGCCCAACTCACGGGCAATCTCCTCGACGGGCTTTCCCTCGAAATACCTTCTCTTCACGACGAAGCGCAGCGGCTCGGACACGCTGCCGACCGCCGTGCGCAACGCCTCGATCCCCGAATCCGCGACAAGCTCGGAGAAAAGCGGGTCGGGACGTTCCGGCAGGTCGAGCGCGCCGCCGACCGACACGATCTCGACGCGGCGCTTCCGCAGGTCCATCCGACGGAAGTTGAGCTGGATCGTGTACAGCCAGTTGAAGAAATCTCCCGTGTCACGGTACTTCGCAATCTTGCGGATCGCCTGGTCGAACGTGCGGAACACGAGGTCTTCCGCGTCGTGGTCATTGCGGCACAACAGGAGAGCGGTGGCAAAAAGCCGGTCTCCGTACTCGGAAACGAGCCGTTTTGCCCCGCTTTCCACGTCTTTTCTGATTTCCAACCAGATTTCCATGCGACTGCGAGAACGTCGTGCTGTTCATAAACGTAAATGCAGGTCCTGCGCCGCAGGTTCAAAAAAAATTTCAGGCGCGTCGAGCGCGCCATCCGCCCGCAATGCGCTCAAGTCCGCGTGGCCGGCACGAGCCGCGCGAGCGCCGGGACGACGACGAGCGCGGCGAGCGTCGCGAAGACGAGGCCGCCGAGCTGCACGGCCGCGAGCGGCGCCAGGATCTCGCCGCCCGGCAGGTCGTAGGCCGTCACGAGGGGAATGAGGCCGAGGACGGTCGTGAGCGACGTCATGAGGATCGGCACCATCCGCTCGCGGCTGCCGAGGCGGATCGCCTCGACGGGGCCTGTCCCCTGCCGCGCCAGCTCCGCGTAGCGGTTGACGAGCAGCAGCCCGTTCCGCACGACGAACCCGATGACCGTGATGAGCCCGACGGCGGACGCGACCGAGACGATCCGCCCCGTGAGCGCAACGGCCCCGACGGCCCCGACGAGCGAGAGCGGCACCGTCGCCATCACGACGAGCGCCTGCGCCGCCGACCGCGTCGCCACGACCAGCACGAGGAACACGCAGGCGAGCAGCGCGACGGAAAGGACGCCGAGCGTCCGCCGCGCGCGGGCGTTCGCCTGGCAGGTGCCGCCGAACGTGGCCGTGCAGCCGAGTTCCTCGAGCGCCGGCGCCAGCCGCGCGCGCAGGACGTCCACGAGCTCCCCGACAGAGACGCCCGGCGCCGGATTGAGCGAGATGAGCGCCTGCCGCCGCCCGTTCTCGTGGACGATCAGGTTGGACGCCTCGTCGTGCCGCACGGACGCGACGTCGCCGAGCCGCACGAAGCGTCCCGTCCGCGTCTTGAGGAGGAGGTTCCGCACCGTCGTCTCGTCCGTCTCCGCCGCGTCCAGCCGCAGCGTGACGTCGCGGCGGACCTGCCCGACGGCGACCGTGCCGAGGACAAGCCCGTTGAACGCCGCCGAGACCTGCTCGCCCGCGTCCGCGAGCGTCAGGCCCTCGTGCGCGAGCCGGTCGAGGTCGTAGTCGACCTTGACCGTGTTGACGAGGATCTCGCGGTTCGCCTGCACGTCCGCGACCTCCGGGCTTTGCGCCAGGACCTCCTTCGCCCGCGCGGCCGCCGCGCGGATCCGCTCCGGCGTCTCGCCGAAGACATTGAGCGTCAGCTCCGCCGCGTCGCCCGAAAGGACGGCGCTGATGCGGTGGGCGATCGGGTAGCCGATCATGCACGACGCCCCCGGCACGGACTTGATCACGGCGTGCATCCGCGCCCGCAGCTCGTCCGGGTCGCGGCCCATGTCCACGCGCACGATCAGCTCGGACGCCGAGACCGGCTCCGCGTGCTGGTCGCGCTCGGCGCGCCCGGTCTTGCGCGTCACGCTCAGCACGCCGTCCAGTCCGAGAATTTTCCGCACGACGTTCTCACTCACGCGCTCCGACTCGGCGAGGGACGACCCCGGCACGAGCGAGACGAAGACGGTGAACGTGTCCTCGTGGAACGGCGGCAGGAAGCTCGACCCGAAGCCCGCGCCGTACCAGAGCGCCGCGCCGAGGAGCAGCGCCGCCGCCGCGACGCACGCCCTGGGGAAGCGCAGGGCCGCGCCGAGGAACGGGGCGTAGCACGCAAGCAGAAGCCGTTCGGGGAGGGACGGCCTTGCGCCGTCCGCCCGGCCCGCCGCGCCCGCCGCCTCGGCGCGCTTCGCCGCCCTGCCGCGCCCCAGCACGAGGGCGAGCGCGGGCGTGACGAGAAAGGCCGCGCCCACGGAGCAGGCGAAGACCGCAAGATAGGCGTAGGCGAGCGGCTTGAAGAACTGCCCCTCCAGTCCGTGCAGGAAGAACAGCGGCAGGAACACGAGCACGATGATGAAGCCGGAGAACGCGACGCCCGGCGCAACCTCCAGCGCCGCCGACAGGATCCCGGCGCGCGGATTCGCCCGCACGCGCCGCCGGAATATCTCCGTGAAGATGATCGCGCTGTCGACGATGTCGCCGACCGCGACGGCGAGTCCGCCGAGCGTCATGATGTTGACGCCCAGCCCCAGGGACGGGAAGAACAGCAGCCCCGCGCCGATGCTGACGGGCATCGTCAGGAGGACGATGAGGAACGCCCGCACGCTCATCAGCGTGAGGCCCAGCACGAGGACGACGATCAGCACCGCGCCCCAGACCATCGACTTGCCGTTCGCGATCGAGAGGTTGATGAAGTCCGACTGCCGGTAGGCGTGGCGCTCGATCCGCACGCCCGGCGGCAGCGCGAAGCCGTCCAGCGCCTCCTCGACGCGCTTCGTCAGCTCCAGCGTGTTGCCGCCCGGCGCCTTCTGCACCGAGACGACGACGGCCTCGCGTCCGTTGAAGGACGCGCTGCCGCGACGCGGCGCGCCCGCAAGCGAGACGTCCGCGACGGAGCCGAGCCGCAGCGGCGCGCCGCCGTCCGTCGGCAGCCACGCGGCGGCCAGCGCCGCCGCCGAGTCGGCGCGCGCCGCCTGGCGGACGGACAGCTCCTCGCCGCGCACGTCGGCGAGATAGCCGCCGCTCGCCCACGTCCGCGAGGCGCGCACGGCCTCCGCCACGTCGCCGACGCCCAGCCCGTACTGCGCGAGCCGAAGCGGATCGTAGCCGATGCGCAGCTCCGGCAGGCTGCCGCCGAGCGCGACCACCTGCGCGATGCCGGGTATCGCCAGGAGGCGGTTGCGGAGCGAATACTCCGCGAGTTCGCGCAGGGCGAGGCCCGTCACGTTCGTCGCGTCCGAGACGAGCGCGACCATCATGATCTCGCCGGAGACCGAGATGACGGGCGCGATCTCCGGCTCGGCCTCGTCCGGCAGCGACTCGCGCACCTGCCCCAGCCGCTCGAACACGCGGAAGCGCGCCTGATCGGCGTCCGCCCCCCAGTCGAAGTCGACCCAGACGAAGGACAGTCCGCCGCCGGAGCTTGACCGCACCGACGTCACGCCCGCGAGGCCGTTCATCGCGGACTCGATGGGCACGGTGATGCGCTGCTCGACCTCCTCGGCGGTGAGGCCGCCCGCCTCGGTCTGGATCGTCACGCGCGGCACCTTGATCTCGGGAAAGACGTCCACGGCGAGATCGCGCGCGACGAAGGCGCCGCCGAGCGTCAGCGCGAGCGCCAGCGCGAGCGTCGCCTTCGGCCACGCGAGGACGACCGACAGGATGTGCTTCAGCGCGCTCATTCGTGCTCCTCGTCGCCCGCGTGGAACTTGCCGTCGGCATGGAAGTGTCCGGCGACCTTCTTCTCGCCGCCGAGGGACGGCAGCGCCTGCTTCAGCTCGTAGACGCCCTGCACGACGACGTCCGCATCGTCCGCCAGCCCCGTGACCGCCGTCCAGCCGCCCGCCGCCGCGCCAAGGCCGACGGCCTGCACGACGAAGCGGTCCGCGTCATGCTCGTCGCGCACGAACACCGACGGCGAAAGCCCGTCGCGAAACACGGCCGACGACGGCACGCACAGGACAGGCGTCTCGTGCGCGTCGGCCTCCAGCGTGACGCGCACCGTCTCGCCCAGCGTGAGATGCGCGTCCGCGAGGTCCGACACCCACACGCCGACAAGGCCGTCCGTGCGCGTCCGGTCGAGCCGGATCGTGCCGCGCGCCGCGCCGACTTCCGCCGCGAGGCCGTCCGTCCATGCCCGCGCGTCCGACACGGGCACAAGCGCCCGGACGACGGGCGACCGCCGCGCCACGAGGCGCACGACCGCCGCGCCGCGCTCGGCGAAGGCGCCCGGCGTGGCGAGGACTTCGGCCACGCGGCCGTCCACGGGCGCGCACAGGGCGAACGCGCCGACGGTCGCGTCGACAGCCTTCAGCCCGTGCGTCAGCGCCGCGTAGGCCGCGCGCTTCGCCGCAAGCTCCGCCGCGAGCGCGGCGTTCTTCGCGCCCGCCCGCGTCACGGCGTCGAGCCGCGCCGACAGGGCACCGATCTCGGCAAACAGGGCCGCCGCGTCCGGCGACGTCACCCGCGCGAGTTCGGCGCCGGACGCCACGTCGTCGTGCGGGCGCACGACGCACGGAACAAACCCCGCGAGCGGCAGGGCGACCGTGCGTTGCGCCAGCGGGTCGGCGACGACGCGCCCGTAGAGGCTGTGCGTCGAGGCGATGCGCCGCCGTTCGGGGCGCGCGACCTTGAGCCCGATCAGTTCCGCCGCGCGTTCGGACACCTCAACGCCTCGCGCCTCGCTTTCGTGCCCATGGTCGTGATCGTGATCATGGTCATCATGCGCCCACGCCGCGCATCCAACCACCATTGCCGCACACGCGGCACAGCAAAAGATCAACTGCTTCATCCCGATTTCCTCATTTCGCCTCAAGCCCTTCCACGACCGCCTTCATCCGCTCGGCGAGCGAGCCGACGTCAATCCGAAGCCGCGCGGCGGCGACAGCCTCCGCCAGGAAGCGATGCACGGCGGCCACATACCCCGGCGCATCCAGCTCGCCGATCGCGTACAGGCGATCCGCCGCGTCCAGCGAGGCCGGACCCGGCGGCATCGCTTCCGCATCATGCAGCCGCGCCTGTTCGATCTTCAGGCCGTGCCACCTCTGCACGGCGTCACGCCACGCCTCGACGGCGGCCTGCCGCGCCTCGTCGCGCGTCCCGCGCGCCGTCGCGATGCCGACGCGGTTACGGTTCCAGAGCGGCAGGGTCACGCCGGCGGCGAAGCCCACGCGGTTGAAGCCCTCCTCGCGGCTGTAGGCGGGGCCGACCGACAGCTCCGGGTACTGCCGCCGGATCTCCCGGTCAAGCTCCGCCTCGCCGCCCGCAAGCCGCGCGACCGCCGCGCGGACGGACGGCGCATTCGTGAAGGCGAGGTACGTGTAGGCGTTCGTCGGGAAGTCAGCAACCGTGCCGCCGTCCGTCCAGTCGATCGCGCACGTCGGCGCGAGCAGCAGCGTCCGCCGCAAGGCCGTCTCCGCCGCCAGCCGCTCGTGCGCAAGCTCCTGTCCCGTGCGCACCCATTCCCGCGCGTCGGCGACCAGCTGCGCATGCTCGACGCGCGAGAGCTCCCCCGCCTCCGCGAGACGCGCCGCCGCCGCCGAGGCGGCGAGGTAGTTCGTCGCGGCGAGCCGGCGCGCGACCGCCTCATGCGCTTTCTTCAGTTCGCGCGCCGTCACGGCCAGCACGGCCGCTTCGCCCGCCGCGTCCCGCTCCGCCGCGACGAGCGCCCAGCGGTCGGCCTCGGCGTAGGCTTTCGTCGCGCGCTTCTCCAAGCCCGGAATGCCGCTCAAGGGCAGCGTGAAGGTCAGCGCCCCGCCCCAGACGAAGGGATTCTCGGGCTCCTGGAGGATGCGCAGCCAGTCGACGTCGAGCGACGGATCCTCCCACCAACCCGCCGCGTCGGCCTTCGCCTTGGACGTCGCGTGCGCGAGACGCAGGGCGTTCAGTTCGGGACTGAACGCGACCGCCCGCCGCCGCACGTCGGCGACCGAGAGCGAGACACGCGCGGGCGCGGTCTCGAAACGGACGGCTTCCGCCGCCCAGTCGATGGGCGCGGGCTCGTAGGCCACGCACCCGGCGACCAGCAGCGGAAGCGCAAGTGCGGCGGACGTCTTCATTTCGCCGCCGTCGGAGCCGGCTGCGCGACCGTCGCCGGCGCGGCATTCGTCGCGACCGGCTTCGCGGCCCTCTTCACCTTCTTGACGTGATGGTGCGTCGTGCCGTTGCGGCCGGGACGCCGGACGCCCATCTTGTGGCAGCCGCGATGGACGGCCGTCGTCACCGCCGGCGCATCGGACGCGGCGGTGCACGTGACGGCCGCGAGGGCCATCGCCAGTGTCAGCAGGAATCGTTTCTTCATCGTGTGCATCTCCTTTGAAGGGTTTCTGATGCACACAGTATAGGAAACGAACCTAACCGCAACCTTTCCCGCAGATGACCATTTGGCAATGTTGCTATTCGGTCGGCAGACGCACCTCGACGACCGTCGTCAGGTTGTCCTGCCTGTCATACGGAAGGCGGATCCGCAAGCGGCCGGATTTCCATTCATGCGGCACGGGACGGCCCTTGGCCTCCACGGACTGCGGTTCGGCGACGCCCTCGCAGACGATATCGCCGCAGGTCAGCCAGTCATAGTGGAAATAGAGCGTATCTCCGCAGCGGGTCACGGGGACGTTGCACTTCTCGGGCCACAGGTCTGTTCCCTGCGCCCCGACAATCGAGCGTCCGTTTTCCTTCATCCAGGCGGCCATGCCGTCCATCAGCCTGTAGTACGCCTCCGGCAGGACGCCATGCCCGTCGGGCGCCACGTTCGCCACGAAGTTGCCGTTCCACGACCGCGCCATCGCCGTCTGCGCGATCAGCCAGGCGAGGGGCTTGTAGCTCTCGTGATAGCGCCAGCCCCAGCCGCCGTCGCACAGCGTGTGGATGTACTCCCACCAGAGCGACATCGGACGGCGCGAACGCGGGAACCGGCACTCGCTGTCCTGCGTCAGGAAGTCGCCGTGCGAACGCCCTCGGTCGTTGATGATCAGCGACGGCTGCAGCTCACGCATGCGCTTGACCGAAACGCATGTCGACCCCATGCCGTCAAACCACATCATGTCAATCTTGCCGTAGCGCGTCAGCAGCTCCTCGATCTGGACGCGGTTGTACTCGCGCAGCCGCGCTTTCTGCCCGTCCGTCATCTCCAACGGCTTGCGCGGCTCCCAGTCACATCCGACGTCCGGCTCGTCCGGGTCGCGCGAGAAGGTCATGTAATCGCGGTCGAAACGCCAGTCCGGCGGCGAATAGTAGAGTCCGACCTTCAGGCCCTGCCGACGGCAGGCCGCGACAAACTCACCGACGAGATCACGTCCGCCCATCCAGTTCCGGGTGCTGAACCCGCCGGCCGAACTCGGCCACAGGCAGAAGCCATCGTGGTGCTTCGTCGTCAGGATCGCGTAAGCGAAGCCGGCCTTCTTCGCGGCGGCGAGTATCTTGTCAGGATCGAACCGAGCCGCGTCAAAGCGTTCGGCCTGCTTCCAGTATTCGTTCGGCGGGACGTTGCGCGCCGGCGAGGGAAGCCCCCAGCGTTCAAGGCACTCCTTCGGCTGGTTCGGCGCGGGCTTGATCATGCCCCAGCTCAAGTCGCCCCATCCCGTAACGGAAGAGATCCCCCAGTGAATGAACAGACCGAGGCACGCCGACGGATACCATTGGGCGTCCGGATGCGCATTGCGCGCCCAGACCTCCTCCTCTTCGTCCGGCGCGAGGCCGAGATTCTTGATGAAGGCGTGCTGAAACGCGACCTCTTCTGAAACGTCCGCATCAGCATGCGTCCCTTCCCCTGCCGCCGACATTCCGCACAAGGCGGCGGACGATACGGCGAGAAGCAAGATTTTCCTCATGGCTCACTCTCCTTTCAGTAAAAGATGACCGCCCACTTGTGCGCGGGGTTGAACGCCGCCGCGCCCTTCGCCGCGTGCGTCGCCGTCAGCTTGGCGTAGCGGATCTTCAGCGGCTTCTCGAAATCGGCGAACTGCTCGACGGGATTGGCCAGGATGTTCCCGAACTCGCCATGCGCGACGACCTCGCCCCAGCGGACGCCGTCCTCGCTCAGCCGAAGTTCCCATTTGTCGGGCAGGTTGCCGAGATTGTGCCGTGGATCGAACTTGAACCCGCGCACAAGCCCCGGATACTTCCATTTCGCGACAAGTTCGTTCGGGGCCGATCCGGCGGAGACCGTCACTTCGACGCCCTCGTTGACAAAATATTTCCGCAACGGCGCCGCATCCGGCTCCCGCGGGACTTCGGGCGCGCGCCGGAGCGCGACACGTTCGACAAGCGCGCCCGGTTTTGATTCGGTCACGACGAGGCGGAACCGGCGCGCCGTCACGTCCGGGAAACGTTCGATGCGGCGGTAGCCGACCGTCGCGGACTCGACGACGGGAATCCACTCGCCCGCCCTGTCGTACTCGAAGCGCCAGGACGTGATCTTCTGGCCCAGCGACAGATTCTCCCCCGCATCGACGGCGTTCACGGCCGCAGGCTGCGCCAGGTCAATCTGGTAGACGCCCGGCGTGCGCCAGACGGTCGCGCCCGACGCGAAGTCGACGGCATTGAACCGGCGGACGTAATCGCCGAACTCCTTCAGCCGCTTCACGTCGTCCGCCCCCACAAGCCCTTCCCGGTCCGGCGCGATGCCGAGATTCAGCACGCAGCCGCGCCCGACGCTTGAGAAGTAGATGTCCACCAGCTCCGACAGCGGCTTCGGCGCGTCTTTCTCGTGCCAGAACCATTTCTTCCGCAGGGGCGTGTCGCATTCGGGCGTCTCCCAGAAGCCGCGCGCCGAGACGTAATCGACCGCCACCGGCGCGTAGCCCGACTCGTTGCCGACCCAGGCCACTGAATTCGACGCCCCCTCGCCGTTGAAGGCGACCGCGTTCGGATAAAGTTCGCGCAGACGCTTCAGCAGTTCCGGGATTCGATAATACGCCCAGGGCGCCTGGGCCAGCTTGCGCCGTTCGCGCGCGCCGCCGTACCATCCATCCCCGCCGTTGGCGCCGTCCAGCCAGATCTCGGAGATCGGCCCGTAGACCCCGAACAGCTCCTCGAACTGGCGGTGGTAGTAGTCCGCATACGCCGCCGTGCCGTAGCTGGCCTGATGGCGGTCCCACGGCGAGAGGTAGACCCCGAAGCGCAAGCCTTTCCGCCGACACGACTCCCAAATCATCTTCACGACATCGCCCTTGCCGCCCTTCCACGGCGTGTTGGCGACCGTGTAGTCCGGGTTCAGCGGCGACGGCCACAGATTGAAGCCGTCGTGGTGCTTCGCGACCATGACGACGCGCCGGATGCCGGCCGCCGCCATCGCGTCCGCCCACTGGTCGGTGTCCAGCCTGGCCGGATTGAAGACGGCGGGCGGCGTGTCACCATACCCCCACTCCTTGTCCACGAAGGTGTTCAGCCCGAAGTGGACGATGGCCATGATGCCGTCTTCCAGATGGTCAAGGTGGCCCTTTGACGGCGCGACGGCCGGAGGTACGCCGAGATGCGGCAGCAGGCTGCGCGTCACCGCGAGCGCCAACTCGCCGGAGACTTCGGGCGTCGGGTGGCATCCGTCGCTCCAGCGCCGGTTCTCCGGCGCCGCCATCATCACGGCGGACAGATCGTCGATGCCGTCGATCCCCTCCTCCCGCACCACGCGGTCGGCCGCCGCGTTCAGCGCGTCGACGCGGGCGTTTCGCCGGGGATCGTCGTCTGGCGTCGTGCGCGCCCACACGATCTTCGCCTGCGGCTGCTTCCGCCGGATCAACCGCAGGATCTCGCGCAGTTTTCCCGCGTAAGCGCCGTCCTCCGTGTCGAGGGAATGGAGACCGTTGTTGACGTGGACGACGGCGTAGTCCGCGTCATCCAAGCACAGCTCGAGCAGCCGCCGCCAATTGGGCACGTCTGCGCCATAGCAGACCGTCAGCCACGTGACGT
Organism: Verrucomicrobia bacterium UBA1629; assembly: GCA_002321305.1. Lineage (GTDB taxonomy): Bacteria > Verrucomicrobiota > Kiritimatiellia > RFP12 > UBA1067 > UBA1067. The sequence goes on from DCMF01000063.1 coordinate 28,745, forward strand.
TGGCCGTCCCCTCCAGCAACTCGCGCACCCGGCTCCGATAGCCGCCCGAAATGGAGTCCCCCACAAGCAGGACGCGCGGCAAATGCCGTTTGCCGTCCGTGTAGTGGAAGCCCCTGAACTCGAACCAGTCCTGGTTCTCATGCGCGCCGACGCGGCTGGAGATCGGATGCGAGACGCCAAGAGGCTGCGCCTGAACCGCAGGCGCGGCAACGGCGGAAAGGCCAACGCCGAACGCAGTCTGCAGCCCCAACAGCAGCAGAAGCACCAGAACAGAGCCAATCGTCTTCCTCATGTCTTTCAGACCCGTCCCTTCGACTTGAGGAACTCGAACGAGGGGCGCACCGCGTCCAGCGAGTCCGCGTGGCGCTCGCACTCGACGACATACCACTGCACGCCGTCCGCGTCCGTCGCCTTGAAGAGGCGGTCCCACTCGACGCCCTTCGCGCCGGGCTGGCCGGGCTGGCCGAGGATCGCGTCAAACTTCGTCACGCCGGGGCCCATGCCGTTCTCCTTCGCGTGGAGCGTGAAGGAGCGGTGCGGATACTTGACGTACTGCTCGCATGGGTCGACGCCCGCGCAGGTCGACCAGCCGACGTCCTGCTCCATCTGCACGGCCTTGTCCGTGTGCGAGAAGAAGTAATCCCAGAACGAGGTGCCGTCCGTCATCTTCAGCTCATGCTCCCACATGTGGTTGTGAAGCCCGATCTTGCACCCCATCGTCGCGCAGTCGGCCGCCGCCCGGTTGTAGAAGTCGCACAGCCTCTTCGTGGAATCGTCAATCACCTTTGACGGCTTGGCCTTCTCGTGCCAACTGTTCCATCCTTCCGGCCTGTTGCCGCCGCCGGGGCAGCAGATGAAGCTGTTGCCGTAGCCGAGGTTGAACTCGCACGTTTTCTTGAAGTTCTCCGGCGCGAACTCCATCCGCCCCACGTGCGTGCCGCACGCGACGAGGCCGTTGTCGTCCAGCATCTTCCTGAGCTCGGACGCCTTGAAGTTGTAGTATCCGGCGAACTCGACGCCCTCGTAGCCGATCGCCTTCACGTCGGCGAGCGCCTTCGCGAGCCCGACCTTCTTGATGTAGTCGGCAATCGAGTAGAGCTGCAGCGCGACCTTGCCCGGACGCGCCGCGCGGCAGCAGCCCGTCATCGCGGCCAGCGCGGCGCCCGCGCCCAGTCCGCCCAGAAACGTTCTTCTTGTCATGTTCATGTGCATTTCTCCTTGTTTGTAGTTGTAT
>DCMF01000062.1 GCA_002321305.1 Verrucomicrobia bacterium UBA1629
GTGCGTGATCTCCTTGTAGGGCGCCTTCCCCGCCGTCGAGACGATCTCGTTCGTGAAGTTGTCGTACTCATCGACGATCACGTAGACGCCGAGGCCGAGGCTCTTGGCCAATTCGAGGATGCGGCTGTACTTTGACTCGGCACCGGGCGTGTGCAGAAGTTCGTCCACGTCCGCAAGTGGCGCGAACTGAGCCTGATGCGCGAAGATGAGATTGTAGAGGACTGTGTCGAGATACGCCTCGAACTTGTCGGCCCACGTCGCGCCCAGACAGACATTGACCTGCGAGAAGTCGAGGGTGAGGACGATGTAGCGGCTTGCGTTCGCGGTCGGGTTCTTTCCGATGTCGAGCCCGCCGAAGAGGCGATCGAAGTTACCCTTCTCCGCGACGTCGTAGTAGCATCGCAGCGTCTCGCAGAGGAGCGACTTCCCGAACCGGCGCGGCCGCACGAAGAAGAGGAAGTTCGCGCGTTCCTCCATCTTGCGGATGAACGCGGTCTTGTCGACATAGTAGAAGTCCTCCAGGCGGATGCGCTTGAAGTCCTTGACGCCATAGGGTATCTGTTCTGGTCTCATGACGGATGTATAGTATATCATAATCCCGCTTCGCGCCAGCGGCAAAGCAGGGTTCCTTCCGGCCGTCACGGGCCGTCCGCCGCAGCGAAGCCGTCGGCGGTGTCCGCGTCGATCTTCACGCCCTCGCAGAAGTCGATGTCGAAGCCGCCTTCGCCCGTCACGCGGTTGGCGCGCCAGACGAGGTTCGAGACGCTGCGCGCGTAGAGGAGCGGCCCGCGCGCCTGCTCGAAGACGTTCTCCTCGACGACGACGTTGCGGTGGTAGCGACGCCGCTGCGCCTTCAGGTCCTTCACGTTCGGGTCGATCTGGATTACGCCCTTGCCGCGGACGAGCAGGCAGTCGCGGAAGACGTTCCGCCGGATCGTGACGTCTTCGCACGCGCCGGACTCGTACCAGTCCCAGGCGTCCGCCGAGAGGTGGACGGCCTGCGCCGCGACGTGGTCGAACAGGTTTTCCTCGCAGACGACGCGCCCCGGCGTCGTGAAGAGCGTCGCGCGCGGCGACGAGTTCCGCACGATGTTGCGGCGGAACGTGACGGACGGCTGTCCGTCGGCGTTCTCCACCGCGTCCCCGACGCCCAGCCCGTCCGGCAGCGGCGCGGACAGCGTGAGATCGACGAGATCGGGCGCAAGCGTTCTGACCTCCGTGACGACGACCGTCTCGTCCGCCGGCTCCAGCGTCCGCCCCCGGATGCCGCGCAGGCGCTCGCCCGGCAGGAACACCTCGAAGCCGACGGACTGGCTGTGCCGGTAGCGGCAGCGGATCTCCGTCGGCGACGGCATGGCCTCGACCTGGAGGCACGTCGAATGGACGTTGATCGCGTCGTCGACCATCCCCTCGAACAGGCAGTTCTCGACGACGATCCGTCCGCGACAGTTCGAGAAGTGCGTCGCGTCCGCCTGCAGCGACGTCATCCGCCCGGTCTCCGCACGCGCGAACGCCCCGGCCGTGCGGTCGGCCGCGCGCCCCGTGCCGCGCACCGTCACGTTCTCCGAGCGCTGGGCGATGAGGCCCATCCCGGCGGCGGCGCGGACGACGCAGTCCTCCAGAACCGTGTCGCGCGCCCGGTAGAGGTGGACAGCCGGATTGGGTCGCCAGCCGCTGCGCACGACCACCGCGTCGCCGGCCGCAAGCGGTCGCGGGAACTTCCCCGTCCAGTCCGCGTCAAGCCGGTAGACGCCCGCGCCGAGGCTGTCCGCCCGCCCCGAAAACCACGCGCCGCCCTTGTAGGCGCGGTCGCGCGCGTCAAAGGCCTGCGCAAGTTTCGGCTCATATTCCCAGCCCTCGCCGACGGCGACAAGGCCGCCCTTCGCGTCGAGCCGCATCGGGAACCGCTTCGGGTCGAACGAGAGGACGGGACGGCCGCCGTCGAAGCGGACGAACCGCGCCTCGCTGAAGTACGGACGCGCCCAGTCGATGCCGAGCCCCCGCAGCGTCACGTTCTCCGTGTCCTGGAGGCCGAGGGCGATTCCCTCGCCGTGGAAGACGAGCTCGGCGCGTCCGTCACAGCGCAGCACGAGGTTCGTGACGTGCGTGACCGGCAGGAACACGTTGCGCGGCAGCGGGTTGTCGTGGTTGGAGACGTAGAACGACATCTTCGTCGCCGTGCGGAAGTGGTACGCGCCCGGAGCAAGGCGGATCTCGCCGCCGCCCGCCGCGCGCACGCGATCCACGGCCGCCAGCACGTCCCCCGCCCTGTCATTCGCCCCCGTCGGCGCGAGGGCGATCTCAACCGTGGCAATCAGGAGATTCAGCATGTTCATGTCAGCGCCGCAGGCATTTGTCCATCTTCGTCGTTTGTCAGTAGTTGGCGATGGGCTTCATCGTGCCGGCGGCGGGCTTCGCCCTCTCGGCCGCCGCGCGGTCGAGGTCGCCGATGTGGAACGCGCCGAGCGGCAGCCCCGCCTCGTTCATGAGGCAGCCGCGCCACGGGCGCGAATGGAGGTAGCGCAGCGCCTTCGGATCCTTCACCTCGTCAGACCAGACGACGAGCTCCATGCCGTCGATCTGCCCCCGGTACTCGACCTGCGGCACGTTCGCGAGCCGCCGGAAGTTCCCGATCTGCGCCTTGACCCACTGGCCGTCCGCCCCCGCGACCTCGAAGCCGTAGTCCGCGCTCTTCGACGGGTCCCGGACAATGCTCCAGTCCGCCTCGTAGGCCGACCAGGCCTTCACGTCGTTGAACGCCATCACGAACTTGCCGTCCTCGACCCGCCATGACTTGAGCGTCGGCGAGTCGGCGACGATGTCCGCATAGCCGTAGTCGCGCTTGAGCGCGAGGAGCGCGAGCCGCAGTCCGGGCACCTGCTTGTCGTTCGGGTGGATGTCGTGCAGGTTGCCGACGTCGCAGAGGACGGCCATCCCCGCGTCCGGCTCGGCCTGCGCGAACGCCTGCTGCGCCTCCTGCATGAACGGCACGCGCGGGTTGCCCCACGGGCAGATCTGGCAGAAGTAGAGCCTGAAGCGCGGATTCCCGAAGACGCGCTTCCAGCCGTCGAGCAGCGCCTTCATCCGCGCGCCGTAGCCCGCGATTACGTCGAGGCTCGCCGTGTTGCTCTCGCCCTGGTACCAGATCGCGCCGCGCATCGCGTAGGGCACGACCGGATTCACCTTGCCGTTGTGGTACTGCGACGGCTTCTGCCCGTCCCGCGTCTCGCGACCGGGCGGCGGCGGCAGCGTGCAGTCGGGAATCCACGTCTCGATGTCCGTCGCGCCGACGTAGGCGCCGAGGAGGCCGACGGGTATCCTGAGCGTCGTCTGCAGGTAGTAGCCGTACCAGAGGGCGACGGCGGAAAAGCCGCCCGTGAGGCAGAACTTCGGCGTGACCTTCCGCCAGCGGACGTCCTCCTCCGTCTGCGGCACGTCGCTCCAGCCGTTCCGCAGGGCCGCGCAGCGCAGGAGCGGCAGGTCGAGGACCTGCCCGAGCGCGCCGCCGAGCCGCTCGCGCGCACGCGGCGACTCGCCCCAGAACGGGATGCCCATGTTGCTCTGGCCGGAGCAGAGCCAGACCTCGCCGACGAGGACGTCCCGGACGGCGACGCCGTTGGCGGCGAGCGTCCGCCCCTCGCAGCTCGCGGGCATCGGGTCGAGGTCGACGCGCCAGCGCCCGTCGGCGCCGGCCGTCGCGGCCTTGGCCTGCCCCGCGAACGTGACGGTGACGGCCTCGCCCGGCGCCGCCGACCCCCAGACGGGCACCTTCGCCTCGCGCTGGAGGACGGCGCCGTCCGTGAACGGCGCGGCGAACTTCACTAGAGCCAACAGAAGAGCTGCTGTCATGTCATGTCTCCCTATTTCCTCATTCTACCACAACTGCCTGACTTTCGGGTGGACGTCGGGGTCGAGCGACTCCTGCACGTTGTACGTCTGGAATAAACGTGGGGACAGGCCCCCGCCGACATGACAAGAATTCCGCACAGCGTTCTCATTTTCATCTCGTGCCTTCCTGTCCGGCGTTCAAGAGAACAGGATCTCCTGCCCGTGGAACATGTAGTTGCCGCCCACCACAAGCTGCTTGGCGGTCGGCGAGAAGTCGTCCTGCATGGTGAAGTGGAGATGCCCCGCCAGGATCCCCTTCAGCAGCGGCTCGCCGCGCAGGTACGCGATGAAGTCGCGCGTCACGGGATCCGTCCGCTGGGTCTTGCGCTCGCCGCGGGGGGGCGGAACGGCGGCCGACGTGAACTTCATGGCCGCCTCCTTCCACGTCTCGCCCATCCAGTACTTGTTGTGGGCGACGGCAAGCTCGTCCGACAGGAACGGCACGTGCAGGCACAGGACGATCGGAAGGCCCTTTGCCCGCTCGCGGCGGAAGCGCTCGACCTGACGCGGCGTCACGTAGCCGTACACGTCGTCCAGCGCGACGAAGTTGACGCCGTTGACGACGGTGGACTGGAGCTCCAGGTCAAACGGGAAAGCGCCCGCCAGCGCGGCGCGGCTCCTGTCCTTGAACGCCTCGTCCCGCGTCTCGCGGACGCCGTCGCGCCCCATGGCCGGCGAGAACTCGTGGTTGCCCAGGCAGCCGCACACGTCCGCGCCGAAGTACTTCTTGACGAGCGCGAAATTCGCGCGGCTCTGCCAGTCGATGAGGTCGCCCGTGTGAATGACGTAGTCGGCGTTGTCCCGCGCCCAGGCGAGCGAGTCGCGCAGCGCCTCCTCCTGGCGACCGCCGAAGCACCGCGTCCGCTCGTCCCGCAGAGCCCGCTTGACGGGCCCTTCGTCCGCATCGGCCGCCGTCAGGTGCGTGTCGGAGATGTGCAGGACGGAGAACGGCTTCGGCAGCCCGATCTTGATGTGCGCGTAGTTCAGGGCCAGCCGCTCGAACCGTCCACGTCCCGCGAAGAGATCGCCCGCCACGGCGGGCAGTTCCGCCGCCGCCAGGATGATGCCCGCGCCCGTCGCCTGTTTCAGGAATGTCCGTCTGTCCATCGTCATTTCTCCTTGATCTCCTTCACGAAGACGCCGTTGCCCCCGGTCAGGAAGTAGATCTTCCTGTCGAAGACCTGGATCTGGCGGCTCTTTCCCGTCGGCAGGGGATAGCCGCGCTCGAACGTCCGAAACGACTGTCCGCCGTCCGTCGAGACCTTGAGTTCCCGTTCGCACGCCGCGACGACGAGCCCCGGCGTGAAGCGGTCGAAGCAGACGAAGTCCGCCCGCTCGGCGAGTCCCGCGAGCGGATGCCAGGTCGCGCCGCCGTCCCGCGACTCGATCGGGCGGCGTCCGCCCGAGACGTACCGACCGGGCGTGAAGGGGTCTGCGGCGAGCGAATGACGGTCGAAGCCGTCGCGGCGTCCGCCCTGCGTCTTCGTCCAGACGCGCGCGCCCGGCGCGAGCCGCCAGTAGTCGCCCTTCCCGAAGGAGCTGGCCGTCACGGCGCTGCCGTCTGCGGAGAACACCAGCTCGGCAAGCGTGCGGCGCTGCCACTCCGTGCGCCCGTAGACGAACTCCCGCTCGTCCGCCGGCAGGCCCTCGCCCGCCCACGTCCACGTCTCGCCGCAGTCGGTCGAGACGTACGGGCCGCCCTTCCCCGGCGCCACCGGGCCGCCGACGCAGATCCAGAACGCATCGCGGTCCGACCGCACGGCGACCGTGTTGACCCCGTATGGCGCGACCTTGCCCCATGTCCACGCGGGCAGCCCCCTGGCCGAGGCGTTGCGCCACGTCCGCCCATGGTCGGTCGAGACGTTGATCTCGCGCGTCGCCTTGCCGCCGCAGCCCATCACGAGACCGGGCGTCACCGTCGAGAAGGCGACGGACGCCCAGTAGCACGGCAGCTGCGAGCGGAACGTGCTTCCGCCGTCGCTGGACACGAACGAGCCGAGATCGGCGAGGCCGTAGGCGATCGTCTCGCGGTCGAACGGATCGACCTCGACCGTGAACGAGCAGACCTGCATCATGCCATCGACGCGGCTCGTCCAGTTCGTGCCCGCGTCCACGCTCTCCCAAAGGTCGAACCAGTCCGTCGCGAACCAGTGGCGGTCGTCCGCCGGATCGACCGTCACCGACCCCAGGGCCGGCATGTTCACGTCCTTCCCGCAGTGCCGGGCGAGGAAGGTCTCCTTCTGCGGCGCGCCCAGCGTGCAGCGCGGCAGGGGCAGGGTCGACCACGCGGCGTCCGTCAGGCTTCGCCGGTAGAAGATTCCCGTGGAGTCGCCCAGCACCCAGAAGTCCCGCCCGGCGCCGAGCGCAAGGCGAATGCCCTTCTTCGGATACCCCAGCCCGTCCGGGGCCGACGGCGGCAACCCCTCGTCGAAGGCCGTCCACGTCGCGCCGCCGTCTCTCGACTGGCGCACGTGGCGACGGTCGAAGATCCCGACAAGCGCGGAAGAGCCCGCGACCTGCACGATCTCGTCCGGCGCCGCGTCCGAGACCTTGCGCCACGTCTCGCCGCCGTCGTCGGAGCGGTAGAACCCCGTCTGGCGCGGCGTCCGGCGCATCTCGTCCGTGAACTGCCAGTTGCCGAGCAGCTTCGGCTCGACGGGCGGCGCGCTCGCGTAGAGGCGGCCGCGCACCGTGCGGTCATGGCGGACGTCCGTGAACCAGTGCCCTTCCGGGCCCGTCTTCCGCCACGTCTCGCCGCCGTCCCGCGAGACGAAAAGGCCGTCCCAGTCCTCGCCGGCGACGAGGCGGTCGGGGTCGAACGGGTCGCGGTCAATCACCCGCCCCAGCATCCGTCGCCGCCCGTTCCCGTAGAAGCACGCGGCGAGCGTCGCCCGCCAGGTCTTTCCGCCGTCCCGCGTCACGGCGACGCCGCCTTTCGACGCGCCGCCCCCGCCGCCGCCGGCGATCACGACCCGGTCGGCATCGCGCGGATCGACGGACAGCCCGCGCACGAGGTCGATCTCGCGGTCGCGCAGGTCGAGCGGCAGGTTCCCGTGCAGGGGCCGCCAGTGCAGCCCCCGGTCGTCCGAGCGGTAGGGACCGCCGACATCGACGTAGGCGTAGAGGCGGTTCGCGTCGCTTGCGCAGCATTCGACGCCCTGCACGTAGCCGCCGCCGCAGATCGGCAGAACCCGCCAGCCCGCATCCAGACGCGGGGACAGGCCCCCGGCATCCGGCTGGGGACAGACCCCCGCTGACGGCTGTGCCGCCGCCAGCAGGAGCGCCGTCGCCGTTCCAACGCAGAAGACCTGTCGCATTGTCGTTTCCCCCTGTCGCATGAGTCTCAATTCGCCAAGATTATAGCATAAACGGCAAATTAGCGGATGATGAGGGTGATGCCGGGGCGTCGCTGGAACGACAGCACGAGATCCGTGCCGTTCTCCGCCACGGTCGCGACGGCCTTCCAGCCGTCCACCGGCAGCTTCACCTTGCGCAGGGCCGCGTTGAGGCGCCGCACGTCCTCGAAGCCCTCCGCCGAGGCGATCACGCAGGACGCCGCCTCTAGCCCCTCGACCGTCTGCGGCACATTGGTGAGTTCGGCCGTCAGGCCCGCCGCAAACGCCAGCGTCCCTTCGGCGACAATCGCCTGGGCCGTGCCCGCCGTCCGGGCCGCGACGTCCACGGACAGCCCCGTCAGCGTGACGATCGAGGCCGGCGCCGCCGGAAGCTCCGCACACGCCACGTCCGGGAACCACTTCTTCAGCAGATAGTTGCGCGTCGCGATCTTCTCGCGTTCCGTGAGCGCGCGGTCGTAGACGAGAATCTCGCCATAGCGGGCAACGCCCGGACAGCGTCCTTCGTACCGCTGGAGACCACCGGCATGGGCCGGAACGGCCGGATGCGCCTCGATGAGTTCGTAGCCGCCGCTACGCAGGTCCGTGCGCACAGCCGCTACGCCATTCGTGAACCACGCCATCCCCGGCGAGACCGAACCAGATCCCAAGACCGGCTCAACGCCCCCTTCGCCCCCCTGAAAATCGGAGATGTTTGCCCCTTTCGCATGGTTTCCGTTTCGGTTCGCGGTGGGATCATAGCCCGAAAACCAGCCTAGCAAAGGTCCAAGCGCGCGTGCCGAGCCCATCGGCTGTGAGCCGAAGACCGCGAAGACAGAGCGCACGTTGTCAATCGCCTTCGTGAACGCCATGAAACGGCTAGTCGTGTTGAAGTCCAACACCGAAAGCCCGTTCACCGTATCCGTCTCATTCAGGACGGGACTGTTGTCGTTGTTCGCCGACGTCACGTACACGGCATTGTCGCCGCCGGAGGCGTCCGCCGCCCAACGGACGTACTTGACGCCATCGGATTCGACGACCTTCTGCGTGTCCGCCCGCGAGGGGTCGACATGGAGCGCCGGCGCGGCGGCATAGGTCGCGTCCGTTGTCGGCGCGGACGGCTTCACGTACTTGACCGCGCCTTCCGCGACCGTCACGTTCGCCTCAACCGAGCCGTCCGTGACAATTTCCAGCGTGCCCGCGCCCGTCTTCGTGAAGGCGATCGGGCCGACCGGCACGACACGCGCCGTGCGCCCCGCATCGACGCGCACCGTCGTCCCGGCCGATGCGGTGAACCGCTGCACGTCCGGCCGCACGGGCGCATGCTTCGCGGCATAGCCCGGCAACGCCTTGCCCAGCCACTTGTCGGCGAGGTAGGCGGAGGCATCCAGAATCGCCTCCTCCGAGAGGTAGCCCTTGCAGACGACAAGTTCGGCAATCTTCAGCCCGCCAGCCGTCGCCGCATCGCCGCCGCTGCCGATCAGCCTGGAGAAGCCGCCCGCCCCCTGCACGGCAACCACCAGCCAGCCGGGGTAGGGATACCCGTTCGCAGGGTCGACCTGAACGCCGTTCACATAGCAGCGCGTGCCCCAGTTCGCCGAAAGATTGCCGATGCCGTTGACAAACGAGCTGCCGTTGCGGCCGCCGAGGCCGTTCAGGATACATCCTCCGCCCTTCGAGACATCAATGACGGCCAACACCGTCTGGAGTGGCTGCTGAATCTCGGCCGTCTGCGTCCCGTTCGTCATCAACGCAAGATACTGCCCCGAACCGTAGACACCGAAGTCCACCACGTCAAGCCCCTCGCCGAGCGCGTTGCGCACCAGCGTCGGGGCCGTCGCACCCGTCGGCACGCCCGCGAACAGTTCCTGTCCCTTGAACTTCTGCGTGGACGAATTCTTCCAGCGGGTGACCGCGCCTGCGTCATTCGTCTCAACGGCGTCCGCCGCCGAGGCGTCGAAGTGTTCGGCAATCTGGAACGCGCCGAGCGAGGTCGGCACGGGCCTTGCGGAAAACGCCAGCGTGCCTTCCCGCAGGTCGATCCGGTTGCCGTAGCCGGAGGCGTCGTCCAGCGCGAGCGTGCCCGCGCCCGTCTTCGTGAGGCCGTAGCTGTCGAGGGCAGCGGCATCCGTGCGCACGCGCCCGCCGTCCAGGTCGCGGACGGTCAGCGTCTCGCCGTCCGGCACGTTGACGCCCACGGAAATCCCCGGAAAATTGTGGGCCGTGTCGGCCTTGTAGACGCGCAGGTACTCGACGTCCGTGCGACCGTTGTAGTCGCGCGGCGCCGCTCCCAGCCATTTCGTGCGAAGGTAGGCGAGGACGTCCGCAATCTCCGTCTCGTCCAGCAGACGGCTGAAGATGATCATCTCCGCGACCTTGAAGCCGCCCGACGCGCGGTTGCGGTTGTAGCGGCCGGAGCGTGCGTCGCCCATGCCGAGGCCCAGGGCCGAGAGCGTCGCCGCCGTCGGCTGCATCGCGAAAAGGTCCCAGCCGCCGCTGAAGGAGAACGAGGAGGCCGCCGTCTTCTGTCCGTCCACGTAGAACGAGCAGAGGCGAAAGGCATCTTCCGCGTCTCCGTCGCCGAACGGCGAGTCGTAGGCGGCGACGGCCTGGTTCGACCCGTTGTCTATCACGAACTGGTCGCTCATGCCGCGATGCCACGAGAAGCCGCCCTTGACGCCGCCGCCGAGCAGCCAGCCGCCGCCTTCCTGCGAACCACGTAGCGTGACGATCGTGCCGATGCCGGACAGGTTGACGTAATCTGTCGTGCCTTCCGCATCAAAGCAGAGGGCGCGCCCGCTTCCACACGTGCCGAAGTCGAGAACGTTCGCCCCCAGTTCCGCGTCTTCGGACAGGAAGGGCGACTCCATCACCAAGTCGGGCGCCTCGCCCCAGCCCTTTCCGTCGTTCCAGTTGCCCTTCTTCGTCGTGAGAGACCGGCTGCCGACCTTCGAGGGAATCTTCGTGACCTTTGTGCCCGACGTCTCCCAGCCCGTGCGGTCGCTCGCGTCGAGCCAGAAGAGAACGCCATCCTTCAGCGCGTCGGGGAACTCCGTCACCTTCTTCGACTGCACGGTCAGCGTGTCGCCGCTCGCGCAGCCATCATAGGCAGGGCCGTCTCCGCCGAAGTACTGGCCGCTCGTCGTCCCCGGGAAGAACCGCAGGGCGCTTTTCAGGTTGACCGTCTCGGCCGTCGCGGCCGAGACCTGCACCAGGGCGCAGACGGCGCCCAGCAACTGACAAGTCTGAACAGGGAATTTCATTTTCATCTGTCCTTTCGATTTTGGGTTTTGGTTTTGCTTGTGGGTTTCCTTGACACATTACAGGGGGATGCGTGCGTTCAGTCCGCGAGGTCGTAGACGCGCACGTAATCGACGACAAAATCATCGCCGGCCTTCGCCGCCGCCGCCAGTTCGGGAACGCCCGTCCCCGACTTGCCGCTGATGCGGTGCGCGCGATACCACTTCGCCTCCGTCGTCAGCAGCACGAATTCCGGCACGTGCGAGACCGCCTTCGCGCTCTTGCCGCGCAGGCGCCCGTCCACGTAGATCTCGTATCCCTCTGGCGTCCAGAGCATGCCGAAGACGTGGAACTGCGTCGCGTCGAGCTTCAGCGTCGCGTCTTCGCTCTTCGCCACGTCGGGAATGCAGAACCCCCGGTAATCTGCGCCATAGCCATTCATGTGGAACCACGAGGGAACCACTTCGCCCGGGTTGAACGACTCCATGATGTCGTGCTCGATGCCGGAGACGCCGGGGTCGAGCGTGGTGCCCTGCGACTCGGTCTGCGTCCAGAACGCGCTCCACCAGCCCGGCAGCTGCTGCAGCCGCGCGCGGCACTCGAAATAGCCGTACTTCTTGACGAACTTCGGCCTCTCGCGCTTGCCGAGCGGCCAGGGCCCCTTCGGATTCGCCTCGTGCGGGATGTCCCACAGCAATTCGCCCGTCTGCAGCTGGGGCGAGACGAACTGGCCATCAGGACGCTTCACGAGCTTCAGGCGCAAAAGCCCGTCCCGCACCTCCACGGCATTGTCGGCGGGCGTCGCGAACCAGTGCGCCGGGCGCCCCCAGTAGTTCGTGCGGTAGCTCCACTTGGACGCGTCGAGCGCATCGCCGGCGAACTCGTCGTGCCAGACGAGCTTGAGGTCACGCCCCTTGGGCAGGAGCGACGGCGCCTCGCCGGGCACGGTCTCGACGGCGCGGCACGCGACGGGGAAGTCGGCGAGCGACTGATAGACCGTGCCGTCCTTGCCCGTGGACATCTGCAAGGTCTGCGTCCCGTCGTTCTCCGCCGCGCGCGCCACGCCGCAGAGCGAGGCCACCCCGGCCATCACGCCGAGCAGGCCAAATGTCAGTTCACGGGCGACTTGCGGAGAGCTTTTGCCCCCCCCCCCCCGATAATTGCAGTTTTGCATGATTTTACGCATGATTTGATCCTTTGTTGACTGATGCACATATTGTATCATAAATTTCGTCCGAGAATATACATCTTTTGACAGTAAAAAAATGTATCTTATCGGGCAGTCAAAAGAGGGGCACGCGGCAATCGGGTCGGGACGCAGCGAGGCGATCTTCTCGAACGTGACGCCGTCCGTCGTGCGATAGAGTTCGTGCCGCCGCCGCAAAAGATGGTGAGAGGCGTCAAGAACGCACGACCGCGTGAATGGCCAGAAGTTTCTTCCAGAGCGCCGTGATGTCGGCGAAGCGAAGGTTGCCCCGGCTCGGCCGTCACGGCCTTTGGCACGGCGTCGGATTTTCCCGCATCGCCGGATGCGTCGGACGCCAATGCGCTCGGCGCAAAAGCCAACAGGCTAACCGTCAGACAGAGAGCGGTTCGCGGGAGGCCGTTGACGGAGATGTTTTGCCCCCCGATAATTGCGGTTTTGCACGATTTTACGCATGATTTGACCCTTTTCTCGATTATTGGTTTCATTGATAGCCTATTTCTCGTTGACAAAGCAAAGGCGTCCATTTTTCGCCCGTCGCCGCCACGCCGAAAATTATAGCAAAACAAAAGCGACTTATGCGCCAACACTTTTCCGACTTTCTGGCTACCCCTTCGCCGACAGGAACCGATGAGCAGACAAGGCCAAATGGCAGACACCAGATAATACGAGCCAACGGCATCATTCACGCGAACCTGCCCGCATTCATGCAAGGCAACCGGACATTCTAACCTGCGCACCTGCGGACATCCATTCGCAAACCGTGCCTCACGGCGCAAGGCGCGAAAGGCGGTCTTCGATCGCGGCGATTTCGTCGGACGTGAAGACGCGCGTCTCCAGCTTCCACTTCCCCGACGTGTCGCCCGGCGTCACGTAGTCGCGCGAGACGTAGTTCAGGAAGATGCCGCGTTTCTTCAGCACGTAGAGGTTGAACCCGCGCAGGTGTCCGCCGGGGATCGTCTCCTTCAGGTTCATCACCAGCAGGTACTTCGCGAAGAGGTCGTCCGCACGCGCCGCGTCCCCGGCCTCCAGCGCCGACCAGATGGACATCAGGAAGTCGGCGTAGGCGGCGCGCTCCGAAATGACGCCGCGCGTCCCGAAGCGGCGGTACTGGTCGAGCCAGCCGTAGCTGCCCCAGGCGCTGAAAACGGTCTTCACCTCCGGCGCGCGGCATTCCGCGCGCATCCGCGCGTTCGCGTCCGCGCCGCCCGTCTCCTCCTTGATCCAGCCGTAAACGGACGGATACGCACGCGCAAGCCGGATCAGCAGCTCGCTCGACGGAATCGGCACCTTGTCCGAGCAGTAGGTCTGAATGATCACCGGCCGCCGCGCGATTTCGGCCAGCCGCCGGTAGTAGCGTTCGAGGTCGTCCTGCGAGCGCGCGTCGTGCGGCGGACGGCACGCGATCGCGAGCTTCGCCGCCGGATGCGCCGACGCAAGCCGCTCGACCTCCGTCGCGAGCGCGACCATCTCGTCCGTGTCGCGCCCCTGGCAGCCGAGGACGACGTAGACGTCCGCCTGCTCGAACGCCCGCGCGAGCGCGGCGAAGGAGCGCATCTTCTCCTCGCGCGTCAGCAGGTCGATGGCGTCGTTCGACTGGCACCAGATGAACCCACCGACACCCGCGTCCGCGACGAACCGCGCCTCCCGGACGAGCGTCTCCACGTCCAGCGCGCCGTCGTCGTGGTACGGCACGGAGAGGATCGGCAGCGGCCCGCGCAGCTGCGCCGCCGCCTCGGCCCATCCGCAAAAGCCCCCCACGGCCAGCGCCAAAAGAATTCCGCACAAGCTTCTCATCGTGCCACCCTCACCTTTCCACTTTTCCACCTTTCCACTTTTCCACCTTTCCACCCTTCCACTTTTCCACCTTTCCACCTTTCCACCTTATCTCTCACACGCTCGCCGCCGGCACGCACAGGTGGCCGCCGTCCACGAGGACGTTCGTGCCCGTCACGAACGACGCGGCGTCGCTGCACAGGTAGAGGATGACGTTCACGAGCTCGTCCGGCTGGGCGGCCGCGCCGCGCACGGTCGCCATCGTCGCCATGCCGGGGCGCGTCAGCACCGGGCCGGGCGAGACGCAGACGGCGCGGACGCCATGCGGCCCGCCCGCGAGCGCGAGCGACTTGACGAAGTTGAAGAGGCCCGACTTCGCCGCCCCGTACATCGCCCCGATGGCGTCCGCCTCGATGCCCATCACGCTGCCGATGAGGCAGATGACGCCTTTCTTCGCCGCGACCATGTGCGGCAGGCAGGCGCGCGCGAAGTAGACGGGCCCGCGCAGGTTCACGTCAATGCCCCAGTCGATCGTCTCGACCGGCTGCTCGTAGAACGGAATCCCCCTCGTGCCGCAGATGCGCGCCTCGTTGCCGCCCGCGAAGGGAATGAGCAGGTCGATCGCGCCGAATCGGTCGAGGGCCAGCCGCGCCGCGCGTTCGGCGTCCGCGAACCTGCGCACGTCGCACGGACAGGCCAGAACCTGCCCTCCGAACTTCTCAACCTCTTCACGTCTCAACTTCTCAGCCTCTTGACGAAGCTTGGCTTCGTCAAGGTCGCACATCACGACCTTCGCGCCCGCCGCCGCCAGCCGCTCGGCCGTCCGCAGCCCCATGCCGCTCGCGGCGCCCGTCAGCACCGCGACCTTGCCCGCAAAACCTTCGTCCGTCATTTCGTTTCGTCCCTTTCGTGTTCGTAGTCCCGTTTCAGGAAAACCGTGCGCGCGACGAGCGTCAGCGCCGCCGCCGCCAGGTAGAAGCCGCCGAGCGTCGCGAACGCCGTCGTCATCGGGAACGACTGCCGGAGCGCGCCCAGCACGACCGGCGCACACGCGCCGAGCGCGAAGGCCCCGCAGGCGTAGAGCCCGTAGGCGGACGTGCGGTAGCGCGGCACGATCACCTCGTAGAACGAGGCGATGAAGTTCGCGTCGTAGAAGCCGTGCACGAAGCCGTAGACCGCAAGCGCGGCGGCCGTCGCGGCGAGCGAGCCCGACAGGCGCACGACCAGGCACACGAGCGGCGCGCAGAGGACGAGCCCGATCAGGTTGCAGTCGAGCCGCGCGCCGATCAGCCCCCGCCGTTTCCAGGCGTCCGAAAGGCGGCTGCCCGCGAGGATGCCAAGAAAGCCGCCGACGTAGAACCAGATCACCGCATGGAACGCCGCCCGCGCCGGCGCGAGGGACAGGCCCTCCTGCAAAAAGGTCGGCATCCACGTGCGGAAGCCGATGTCGCCGAAGTTGCTGAGGCCGAACGCGAGCGTCATCAGGATGGCGGAGGGCTTCGTCGCCAGCGCGAGAAACCCCTCCTTCAGGGCGTGGGCGACTTTCGGACGCGCCGCCGACGCAACCGCCGGCGGCTCGCGCAAGAAGACGGCCAGCACAACCACCCAGAGGATGCCGAAGCCGCCGAAGACCTGGAACGCCGACCGCCAGCCGCCCGGCCCCAGCGAGCCGAGATAGCCCGACGAGACGCTGCAGAGGATGATGCCCGCGTAGGCCGCGAGCTGGTAGACCGAGAGCGCCGTCGCGCGCGACTCGGCGTGGAGCTGCTGGATCACCGCCGTCGACGAGGTCGGCACAAGGCTCTGGCCGACGCCGTTCAGGATGCCGTAGGTGAGGATCAAAAGGCCGATCGACGAGGCGAAGGACGCGAGGAAGACGCCGGAGACGAACAGCGCCGTCCCGAGGACGATGACCCACTTGCGGCGGAAGAGGTCGGCCGCGAACCCGCCGAGCGGCACGACCGCCGCGTACGCGAAGAAGAAGACGGACGCGACGGCCCCCATGCGGAGGTCATCGACGCCGAAGTCGGCGCGGATCTGCGGCAGCGTGGCCCCGTAGATCTGCCGCGTCCCCTGCAAGAGGAAGTAGGCGACCCACAAAAGACCGAGCGCGATCCACCGGTTGTCGATACGTTTCATCGTCATGCGGAAAGTATAGCAAAACCGAAACGACTTGTGAGCCAACACTTTTCCGACTTTTTTGCTATACTGTCCGTGTCATGCCCAAAACCAAGCGCGTTCTCCTGGCCTTTCGCCTCAACTATTCGTCCAACCGCCAGTTCCTGGCGGGCGTCGCCCGCTACCTGCGCCATGCGCCCAGCTGGCGCGTCACCGTCGCCGAGAACTTCTACGACTTCGACGCGGCGACGCTGGCGAAAGCCGCGCGTGACCGCTACGACGGCATCCTCACCGTGCCGCCGCACGACCCGGAGGCCGCGCAATTGCTGAGTGCGCAGACGGTGCCGCTCGCGCTTCTCGGCGCGACGGGCGACGAGCTGCCGACGCGGCGACGGGTCGCGTTCGTCGGCAGCGACGAGCGCGGGCTCGGGCATCGCGCGGCCGAGCACTTCCTGTCGCTCGGCACGTTTCGCGCATTCGCCTTCGTCTTGTCCTCGCCGGCGACCGTGTGGGCGCAGCAGCGGTTCGAGGGATTCCGGGACGCGCTCGCCGCGCACGGCTGCGAACCCGTCCTGATCGACTCGCCGCACGCGGCGGGTTCGCCCGACGACCTCGCCTATCTGAAGGACGCGCTGGCGGCCCTGCCGAAGCCTGTCGCGGTCATGGCCGCCTACGACCAGCGCGGTGCGCAGGTGCTGCAGGCGTGCGACGACACAAGGCTGTCCGTCCCCAAGCACGTGCAGGTCCTCGGCGTGGACGACGATCCCGTCTTCTGCGACTTCTCGCGTCCGACGCTGACAAGCCTCTCCACCAGCCAGGTCCGCAAGGGCGAGGTCGCCGCGATGGCGCTTGACCGGCTGATGGACGACGCGCACGCGGAACGGAAGGTCATCAAGCTGACGGACGCCGAGATCGTCGAGCGCGAGAGCACGGCGCCCATCGCGCCGGCCGCGCATCTGATCGAGCGAGCGATGGACTTCGTCGAGCGGCAGGCGACGCGCGGCGTCCGCGCTCGTGACGTGGTTGCGCACCTCGGCGTCTCGCAGGCCCTCGTCAGCCAGCGGTTCAGGGAGTACGGCTGTCGGACACTCTCCGACGCCCTTGCGCGCGCCCGGCTGAAGGCCGTGCGCGTCAAGCTGCGGACGACGAAGATGAAGATCGGCGCGATCACCGCCGCCTGCGGCTTCCCCAACGCCGACTACGCCAAGCGACTCTTCCGCAAGACCTACGGCCTCACGATGCGCGACTACCGCCGCAACTTCGCCGCGCACGCGCCGACCTAGGGGGACTTGAAGCCCAAGCGCTGATGCGTCTCAGATGTCGACTTCGACATCGACGGTCTTGTCCGCGGCCGTCGGCTTCGGCTCTTCCGCCACCGGCCTCTTCGCCGTGATGCCGCGCGCCCTCTTCGAGGAGGTCGGCAGGTAGCGGTAGTAGA
>DCMF01000055.1:0-122 GCA_002321305.1 Verrucomicrobia bacterium UBA1629
AAAAATAAAAAAGTTTTTGGTATAATATGCGCATGTCCTTTTTTGTGAGAAAATCTTGGGCCTCTGTCCTTGGGCTGCTGCTGGTGGCCGAAGGGTGCTTCCTCGCCCCCGTAGGGGGGGGG